>JAEZBO010000097.1 GCA_023427085.1 Pseudomonadota bacterium | reverse complement strand
GCCTGCGCCGGGGCGCGATCGACCCGGCGCAGGCCGCGCAGGCGCGCGCGCAACTGCCCGAGAACCTGCTGGTGTCGCTGCCGGTACAGGGCGCGCGCGAGTCCGCCGCCGCGCCGGCCGCCTACCTGGACATCCAGCTCGATGCCGCCAAGATCGCCGCGGGGGTGCGCAGCCGCGCGATGGACGCCGGCACCGTCGCGCTGATCTCGGCGATCACCGCTTTCGAGATGTTCCTGCTGCTGACGCTGCTGATCGCGCGCTCGCGCCGCGGCGCGCAGCAGGCCCAGCCCGAAGGCATCGCCCGCCGCGCCGAGGATGCGGCGCGCGCGGCACGGCCGGTCATGTTCGGCTTTTTGTTCGCGTGGGCGCTGCCGCTGAGCTTCATGCCGCTGTTTGCGCGCACGCTGCCGGCCACCGGCCTGTCCTTGCCGCCCGACATGCTGCTGGCGCTGCCGCTGTCGGCCGAAATGCTGTGCGGCCTGATCGGCGCGCTGCTGGCCGGCAAGCTCACCGACCGGCGCGGCTGGCAGTGGCCGGTGATCGGCGGCCTGCTGCTGGCCGCGGCCGGTTCGCTGGCGTCGGCCGCCGCGGCCACGCTCGAGGCCTTCGTGCTGACCCGCAGCCTGGTCGGCCTGGGTTATGGCCTGGCCTGGATGGGCCTGCAGGGTTTCGTGGTGGTGCGCAGCACCCCGATCTTCCGGGGCCGCAACATGGCCTGGCTGTTCGCCGGCCTGTTCGCCGGCCACCTGTCGGGCACCGCCGTCGGCGCCATGCTGGCCGACCAGGCCGGCTACCGGCCGGTGTTCGTCGCCAGCACCATCGTGCTGATGCTGCCGCTGGCCGGCGTGCTGATGCTGGTGCGCCGCTGGCGCGGCAAGCTGCCCGAGCCCACCGGCGCGATCGCCGCGCGCCCGCCGGCCAGCACCAGCGTGCACCTGACCACGCGCGCCAAGCTGCGCCGCCTGGCCGACCTGATCGCCAGCCGCGACTTCGGCGTGCTGCTGGCCGGTGCGGTGGTGCCGTTCTCGATCGCGCAGGTCGGCCTGCTGTATTTTGCGCTGCCGCTGTATCTCGAGGCGCAGGGCGTGCCGGCCTCGAACATCGGCCGCGTGCTGATGCTCTATGGCCTGTGCATGATCTACCTGGGCCCGTTCATCGGCAGGCTGGTCGATCGCGCCGGCAACAAGAAATACTTCATCGCGCTGGGCGGCCTGCTGGGCGGTGGCGGCATGGCCTATCTGTATGTCGACAGCAGCCTGCAGATGGTGGCGCTGGCGGTCTTCCTGCTGGCGCTGGGCAGTTGCTGGGCCGGCGCGGCGCAGACTTCGTGGACGCTCGCGCTGCCGCGCGTGCAGCAATACGGCCCCAGCGCCGCCACCAGCGTCATGCGCGCGGCCGACAAGCTCGGCCAGATGATCGGCCCGCTGTTCGTCGGCGCGCTGTTCACGCTGATCGGCGTCGGCCCCGGCCTGGCCGTCACCGGCATCGTCTACCTGTGCGCCACCTTGCTGTTCGTGCTGGTGGCGCCCAACAGCCGGCCCAGCCCGGCCTGACGAGTCCGGCCTGACAGGAAGACGCCAGCGCCGCCCCAGGCACGAGCAGCGCTGGCGGATCGTGCGGGTCGGTGGCTGGCGCGCGCTGACGGGTCAGCCCGGCAGCCCCGGCCTCACCCGCGCCGCCACTGCATCCCACTGCGGACCCCATCCGCCAGCAAGAACAGCAGCAGACTCGCCCCCAGCGCCGGCAAACACCAGCCCAATGCCGCCATCGCTCCCACCACGCCGATCCGGGCCACGCCACCCAGCCGCCACCATGATTGCCACAGCGTCGGTGTCGCGACACGCCGCGTGCGCAGCCACCACATCCGGTAGCCCAGCACGATCAAGGCACAGGTGCCCACGCCCAGCAGCGCCAGCAGCAGCTGGTTGGGCAGGCCGAACAGGATGCCCATGTGCGCGTCGATGCCCCAGCGGATCAGCTTGGCCACCAGCGGGAAATCCTCGAAACGGGCCTGGCTCACGACCTGCAGGCTGCGCGGATCGACCGCCACCGTATCGACCTGGGTCGGCCACGAGCGGTCGTATTCGCGTACCACCCAGGCCTGCTGCGGCGTGCGCGCGGCACGGATCTCGACGAAGGGCGAATCGATGCCGGCGGCGTGGGCCGCCGCCAGCACCGGGTCGTAGCCCGGCTGCGCGGCGGCCGGTGTCGATGATGGCGTGCCGGCCGACTCGCTTTCCTGGCTGCCGGGCCCGTCATGCGCTGCGTGCCCGGCAGCCCTTTGGCCACCCTGATCGCCATGCGCTGCATGGTCTCCGTGCGCCGCGTGATCGCCGTGATCGCCGTGCGCTGCATGATCACCGTGATCGCCGTGGTCTGCGTGACCGTCGTGCCCGCCCGCGCCGCGCTGGCCCGCCTGCGCGGCGCCCTTGTCCGCCGCCGCCGCAGCCGCCGTCCCGGCAGACCCCGGCGGCGCGGCCAGCCGCGTGTCGACCGACGGCGTGATCCAGCCCACCTGCTGACGCAGGCTGCCGATCCGTTCACCGGCCCATTTCGACCAAGTCAGGCCGGTCGCCGAAAAGAACACCAGGCCCAAGGCCAGCGTCAGCCCGAGCCAGACGTGCCAACGGCGCGCCCACAGCCGCGGGCTGCGCGCCAGCTGTGCCGCGCCCGGCGCGCCGCGGCGACGGCCGGCGGCCCACCACAACACGCCGCCGATGACCGTCAGCCACAGCCACGAGGCCGCCAGCTCGCTGTAGGCGCGGCCGGCTTCGCCCAGCATCAGGTTGCGGTGCAGGTAGTCGAGGGTGGCGCGAAACGGCAAGGTGCCGCTGGTGCCGTAGGCAGCCAGGCTGCCGTGCACGGCCAGCGTGACCGGGTCGACGAACACGGCGAGCATTTCGCCTTCGCGCAGGCCGGCCGCGCTGAACATCACGCGGGTGTTCCAGCCGGGGCCCGGCGCCGGCCGCAACGCCGACGGCGGCCGATCGTCGCCCAGATGCGCCTGCGCCGCGGCGATCTGCGCGTCCAGCGGCTGCGCCGCGCCGCTGGACGCGTTGAACAGCTGCGCCGCGTAGACCCGGTTCTCGATCTGCGGCGTCAGCACGAACAAGGTGCCGGTCAGCGCGGCCACGAAGATGAAGGGTCCGACCAGCAGGCCGATATAGCCATGCAGCCGGTTCAGGAAAGCCAGCAGCGCCGCCCCGCCCGATCGCTCGGACGGCGGCACGGCAGCCGGCGCGGCGCGAGGCCGCGTGGTAACGGTATCGAGGGACATGAAGCCTATCCAGTAGCGATGGAGCCGCCTGCCGCCGGACCAGGCCGGCACAGGCATGCATGCCGCACGCCAGCACGGGGGGATCCGCTCGGACCGACGAACGTGACAACGTCGTCATCGGCAAGATCCTGGCCCGCCGCGCGCGCGGGAGTCTTGCCGGCTCAGCGCACGAGCAAGACGGCGATCAGGACAGGAAAGGCGGCGCGCGTGCGCCGAGTGGCGGACCGGCCAGGATGCCGGCCATCGCGATGGCCG
>JAEZBO010000083.1 GCA_023427085.1 Pseudomonadota bacterium | reverse complement strand
TGTTTATAAGAGACTGGTGCCGGTGGTGGTGATCGGAAACATCTACGTCGGCGGCACGGGAAAGACGCCGGTGGTCATCGAGACCGCGCGCCAGCTGGCCGCGCGCGGCTGGCGCCCCGGCGTGGTCAGCCGCGGCTACGGCGTGTCGGCCGGTCCGGCGCCCAAGGTCGGCCAGGGCCGGCTCGACGCCGCCGAGTTCGGCGACGAACCGGCGCTGATCGCCCGCGACACCGGCGCGCCGATCGCCATCCACCCGCGCCGCCCGCTGGCCGTGCAGGCGCTGCTCGAGCAGTTCCCGGGCGTCAACGTGATCCTGTCCGACGACGGCCTGCAACACCTGGCGCTGGCGCGCGACGTCGAGATCGCCGTGCAGGACGAGCGCGGCACCGGCAACGGCAGGCTGCTGCCGGCCGGCCCGCTGCGCGAGCCGGCGGCGCGGCTGGCGCAGGTCGATGCGGTGATCACCAACCGCAGCCTGCCGGCGCCGGCCGGGCCGGCCGCGCCCGCAGCCGCCGCGCCGCAACCAGTGCGCCACAGCGACATGCGGCTCGAACCGGTGCTGTACGTGCACCTGGAAGACGCCTATTCGCTGCTGCCGCGCGAGTTCCTGCGCCAGACCCAGGGCGAGACGGTGCTGGCGGCCGCCGGCATCGGCCAGCCCGAGCGCTATTTCGAGACGCTGCGCCAGGCCGGCGTGCCGCTGGCGCAGACGCTGGCGCTGCCCGACCACTACGATTTCCGCGTCTCGCCGTTCGAAGCGTCGCAGGCCGACGTGATCCTGGTGACCGCCAAGGACGCGGTCAAATGCAAGCGGCTGGGCGACGCCCGGATCTGGTCGGTCGAAGTGGCGCCGCGGTTTTCCGACGCGGGCCTGTTCGACTGGCTCGACGCCCGCCTGCGGCGCCAGCGCTGATTCGGCCAAGCTGGCTGCGCGATGCGCCGGCGCGCCAGCAAATTGTTCTAGAATCCGGCTATGGAATCCCGCCTGCTCGACATCCTCGTCTGCCCGCTCTGCAAGGGGCGCATGCAACACGATCGCGCTCATGCCGAGCTGATCTGCCACGCCGACCGGCTGGCCTATCCGATCCGCGACGGCATCCCGATCCTGCTCGAGAACCAGGCCCGCCCGCTCGCGGCGCAGCCCGAGCCGCCCGCGGCCGCCTGAGCGCATGGCCTTCACCGTCGTCATCCCCGCGCGGGCCGCGTCCACGCGCCTGCCCGACAAGCCGCTGGCCGACATCGCCGGCAAGCCCATGGTGGTGCGGGTCGCCGAACGCGCCCGCGCCTCGGGTGCGACCCGGCTGGTCATCGCCACCGACACCGCGCGCATCGCCGACGCGGTGCGCGAACACGGCTACACCGCGCTGCTGACCCGCGGCGACCACCCTACCGGCACCGACCGGCTGGCCGAGGCGGTCGCGCAACTGGGCCTGCCCGACGACGAAATCGTCGTCAACGTGCAGGGCGACGAACCGCAGATCGAGCCCGTGCTGATCGACGCCGTCGCCGACCTGCTGGCGCGCCACCCCGAGGCCGCGATCTCGACCTGCGCCTGCCCGCTGAGCGATCCGGCCGCGCTGTTCAATCCCAACGTCGTCAAGGTCGTCTGCGGCGCCGACGGCCGCGCGCTGTATTTTTCGCGCGCGCCGATTCCGTGGGCCCGCGACGCGCTGGCCGACGGCCAGCAGCGCCTCGCCCCCGGGCTGCCGGCACTGCACCATATCGGCCTGTACGCCTACCGCGCCGGTTTCCTGCGTCAGTACCCCGGTCTGCCGCAGGGCCAGCTCGAACGATTCGAGTCGCTCGAGCAGCTGCGGGCGCTCGAGCATGGCCACATCATCGTCGTGCATCGCGCCGACCAGCCGCCCGCGGCCGGGGTCGACACGCCGGCCGACCTCGAACGCGTGCGTGCCGCCTACGCAAATGCGGTATAAGAATGGCTCGCTCGGCGGGCGGCGCGGGATGCGCAGTTCGCCAGCCGGAGGCCAGACATGGGCGGGCGAGCGGTCACGGACCGCAAATGCGGCATAATCGCCCCCCGAACCTAAAAGAACAGATCTTCACAGTACAGGAGCACTCATGCGTCTCATTCTGCTCGGGCCCCCTGGCGCCGGCAAAGGCACTCAAGCGGCGTTTGTCACCCGGCACTTCGGTATTCCCCAGATCTCGACGGGCGACATGCTGCGCGCGGCGGTCAAGGCCGGCACCCCGCTGGGACTGCAGGCCAAGCAAGTCATGGACGCGGGCGGCCTGGTCTCCGACGACCTGATCATCGGCCTGGTGCGCGATCGCCTGCAGCAGCCCGATTGCCAGAACGGCTACCTCTTCGACGGTTTCCCGCGCACGCTGCCGCAGGCCGACGCGCTCAAGGACGCCGGCATCGGCCTGGACTACGTGGTCGAGATCGAAGTGCCCGAAGCAGACATCATCGAACGCATGAGCGGACGCCGCGTCCATCCGGCCAGCGGCCGCACCTACCACGTGCGCTTCAATCCGCCCAAGCAGGAAGGCCTGGACGACGCGACCGGCGAAGCGCTGGTGCAGCGCGACGACGACCGCGAGGAAACCGTGCGTCATCGCCTGTCGGTCTATCGCGACCAGACCCGTCCGCTGGTCGACTACTATTCGAGCTGGGCCCAGGCCGATGCCCAGGCGCCGCGCTATCGCAAGATCTCCGGTGTCGGTTCGGTCGACCAGATCCAGTCGCGCCTGTTCGAGGCGCTCAAGCCCTGACGCTGCCGCCCTGGCCGCCGCATGATGGCCAGCAGCGCTGCAAAAGACCGGCCCGCGCCGGTCTTTTGCCGTATGGCCGGCAGGCGCGGGCCGTGCCGGCGTGAGCGCCGCGGCCCGCGGGCCGCGCCTCTCGTGTGTTTTCACCTTGCCGTGGCCGGACCGACCGGAGCGGCGCCTCGAGCCCAGGAATCAACATGGAACTTCGCAACAAGGTATTCATCGTCACCGGCGCCGCGTCGGGATTGGGCGCCGGCACCGTGCGCATGCTGGTCGAGCATGGCGCGCGGGTCGTGCTGGCCGACGTGCAGGACAGCGCCGGCCAGGCGCTGGCGCAGGAGCTGGACCAGCAATACGTGCACTGCGACGTGACGCAGGAAGCCGATGCGCGCAAGGTGGTCGAGACCGCGCAGGCGCTCGGCCCGGTGTTCGGACTGGTCAATTGCGCCGGCGTCGCACCGGCCGCCAAGACCGTCGGCAAGGACGGCGCCCATGACCTGGCACTGTTCCAGAAGGTGGTCGGCATCAACCTGATCGGCACCTTCAACATGTTGCGGCTGGCCGCCGCGGCGATGTCGTCCAATACGCCCGAGCCCACCGGCGAACGCGGCGTGATCATCAACACCGCGTCGGTGGCCGCCTTCGACGGCCAGATCGGCCAGGCCGCCTACGCCGCCTCGAAGGCCGGCGTGGCCGGCATGACGCTGCCGGTGGCACGCGACCTGGCGCGCAGCGGCATCCGCTGCGTCACGATCGCACCCGGCATCTTCGGCACGCCGATGGTGTTCGGCATGCCGCAAGAGGTGCAGGACTCGCTGGCCGCCAGCATTCCGTTCCCGTCGCGGCTGGGCCGCCCGGACGACTACGCCAAACTGGTGTTCAGCATCATCGACAACGAGATGATCAACGGCGAGACCATCCGGCTCGACGGCGCCATCCGCATGCCGCCCAAATGAGCCTGCTGCGTTCGGCCGGGCTGGTCAGCAGCTTCACGCTGCTGTCGCGCATCACCGGACTGGTGCGCGACGTGCTGATCGCGCGCGCCTTCGGCGCCGGCCCGCTGACCGACGCATTCTGGGTCGCGTTCCGCATCCCCAACCTGCTGCGCCGGCTGTTCGCCGAAGGCGCCTTTGCCCAGGCCTTCGTGCCGATCCTGGGCGCCGCGCGCGCGCAGTCGGACGAAGAGCAGGTGCGCGAACTGCTCGACCGGGTCGCCCGCGTGCTGACCTTCGTGCTGATGGCCATCACGCTGGCGGGCATCCTGGCCGCGCCATGGATCGTCAGCCTGATGGCGACCGGCCTGCGCGACGCCGGCCGCGCCCGCGATTTCGAAGCGGCCGTGACGATGACGCGGATCATGTTCCCGTACATCCTGTTCATGTCGCTGGTGGCCTTCGCGTCGGGCGTGCTCAACACCTGGCGCAAGTTCGCGGTGCCGGCCTTCACGCCGGTGCTGCTGAACCTGACGATGATCGCCGCCGCGATCTGGCTGGCGCCGCGCCTGCAAGAACCCATCCACGCGCTGGCCTATGGCGTGATGGCGGGCGGCCTGGCGCAACTGGCCATGCAGTGGTGGGCGTTGCGGCGCCTGGGGCTGGCCCCGCGCCCGTCGATCCGGATCGCGCAGGCCTGGCGCGACCCGACCGTGCAGCGCATCGTGCGCCAGATGGCGCCGGCCACGCTGGGCGTCTCGGTCGCCCAACTATCGCTGCTGATCAATACCAATATCGCCTCATGGCTGACCCCGGGCAGCGTCTCGTGGCTGTCGTTCGCCGACCGGCTGATGGAGTTTCCGACCGCGCTGCTGGGCGTGGCGCTGGGCACGGTGCTGTTGCCCAGCCTGTCGCAGGCCCATGCGCAGGGCGCGCACGACGACTACAGCGCGCTGCTCGACTGGGGCCTGAAACTGACGCTGCTGCTGGGCCTGCCGGCCGCGGTCGGCCTGGCGCTGACCGCCGACGGCCTGGTGGCCACGCTGTTCCATTACGGCCAGTTCAGCGCCACCGACGTCGCGCAGACCCAGCTGGCGGTGGTGTCGTATTCGGTCGGCCTGATCGGCCTGCTGGCGGTGAAGATCCTGGCGCCCGGCTTCTACGCCCAGCAGGACCTGCGCACGCCGGTGCGCATCGCCATCGTCGTGCTGGTGGCCACGCAGCTGATGAACCTGGCGCTGGTGCCGCTGCTGCAGCATGCCGGCCTGGCGCTGGCGATCGGCCTGGGTGCCTGCCTGAATGCCGCCGCGCTGCTGTGGGGGCTGCTGCGGCGTGGCACCTATCGCCCCGGCGCCGGCTGGCTGGCGTTCAGCCTGCGCGCGCTGCCGGCACTGGCGGCGCTGGCCGCCTGGCTGCTGTGGAGCGGCCAGCGGATCGACTGGATCGCGCTGCAGGCCACTCCGATGCTGCGCGTGGCGACGCTGGGCGGCGTCGTGGCGGGCGGCGGACTGGCTTATTTTGGCGTGCTGCTGGCCCTGGGCATGCGCCCGGCGCACCTGCGGCGGCGGCCGCGCTGAGCCGGCGTCTGTGGTTTTACTGCAGGCGGCGCCGACAAGCTCCTTGCTCTGGCAGGCAAAATTGCTATAATCGAATGCTTTGTTGGGCTGGACGCAGCGATATTTCTGCGCGGCCCCGCAGGATTACCCCAGAATCGTCATTCATGACAGCGCCCGCCACCTGCCCGGCTTTTCGCCCTGGGCAACAGGCAAAGCGCCCGACTCGATAGAACCAGACACACATGGCCAATACCGCTCAAGCACGCAAGCGCGCCCGTCAATCCGTTGCGCGCAACCAGCACAACTCCAGCCTGCGCTCGATGCTGCGCACCGCCATCAAGCGCGTGCGTTCGGCCGTCGTGGCCGGCGACAAGGCCACCGCGACCGACACGCTGCAGAAAGCCACCAGCGTCATCGACCGCGTGGCCGACAAGAACATCATCCACAAGAACAAGGCCGCTCGCCACAAGAGCCGCCTGGCCGCCGCCGTCAAGGCAATGGCCTGATTCCGGCGCCAGCCGGATCGCAAGAAGCCCCGTGCCGTGCCGCCTTTGGGCGGCATCCAGTACAGCCCCTGAACGGGGCTTTTTGCTTTGCCCGGCCGTCCTGCACGGCGTCACGGCGACCCTTGCCCGGCGCAGGCCGCAAGCCCGTAACGCCCGTCGCGGCACTGCCAGCCCGTGGTTCGTCCAGTCTCAGTTAAAGTAACGGGCTTCATCCACCCGAGCGAGACAGACACACGCCATGACAACGAAACCGCGCGTACTCCAGATCGGCCCGATGGCCGGCTCCCCTTCCGCCCAGGAACGCCTGCAGGCCCACTACACGCCGCTGGAACTCTGGAAAGAACAGGACAAGGCCGCCTTCCTGGCCCGCGAAGGCAAAGGCGTGCGGGCGATCGTCACCACCGCCACCTCGGGCTGCACCGCCGAGATCATGGATGCGCTGCCCGACCTGGAAGCGATCTGCAGCTGGGGCGTGGGCTACGAGACCATCGACATCGAAGCGGCCCGCCAGCGCAATCTGCTGGTCAGCAACACACCCGACGTGCTGACCGACTGCGTCGCCGACCTGGCCTGGGGCCTGATGCTGGCCACCTCGCGCCGCATCGCGCTGGGCGACCGCTACGTGCGCGACAACAAGTGGGGGCAGGTCCACGGCCTGTTCCCGCTCGGCTCGCGCGTCAGCGGCAAAAAACTCGGCATCGTCGGCCTGGGCCGCATCGGCGAGGCGATCGCCCGCCGCGGCCTGGGCTTCGACATGGAAGTGCGCTATCACAACCGCCGCCAGCGCGATGACGTCGACTACGGCTACGAGGCCACGCTGACCTCGCTGGCGCAGTGGTGCGATTACCTGGTGATCGCCACCGTCGGCGGCCCGTCGACGCGCCACCTGATCTCGAAGGACGTGATCGAGGCGCTCGGCCCCCAGGGGGTGATCGTCAACATCTCGCGCGGCCCGGTCATCGACGAGGCCGCGCTGGTGCAGGCGCTGGTCGATGGCAAGGTCGGCGGCGCCGGCCTGGACGTGTTCGAGTTCGAACCCAAGGTGCCCGACGCGCTCAAGACGTTCGACAACGTTGTGCTGCTGCCGCACGTGGGCAGCGCCACGCTCGAGACGCGCCAGAGCATGGCCGACGTGGTGTTCGACAACCTGCGTGAATTCTTCGCCAACGGCAAGGTCGTCACGCCGGTCTGAACGCCCGCCCCCACGAAAAAAGCCCCGTCGCAGGACGGGGCTTTTTTTTGCCTGGCCGCGGCAGCGGCGCCGGACTAGAGCTCGCGCTCGCTGGTCTTCAGGCGATTGTCCTTGGCGAAATCGAGCACGAACTTCCAGGCCAGCGGTTCGAGTTCGCGCAGCCGCGCATCGACCAGCACGCAGCGCTCGCCCTCGTGCAGCGTGGGAACGACGTAGGGAGAATAGGTCAGATGGTTGCCCATCGCGCCGGGCGGCCGGAAAGGCGCCATCACGCCGGCGAGCCGTTCGGCCCAATCGCTGGGACGGAAACGGTGGCCGTCCTCGGTGACGCCGTGAATGATGATCTGCCTGACTTGCTGTGCCATGGAATACCGTATCGGGGCGGCCCGCCCGTCTTGCCGCGGATTACAAGGTCCGAGCCGCGGATTGTATATGATTGATCCTTTCGCCATCCCAACGCCGGCCCTTCCGGGCGGCGCCGCCACAGGAGTCACGCATGCCATCGTCGCTGGCCAACATCTATTCCCGCCTGCCGGTTTCGTTCACGCACGGCCAGGGCGTCTGGCTGTGGGACAGCGAAGGCCGAAAGGTCATGGATGGGCTGGCGGGCATCGGCGTCTCGTGCCTGGGCCACGGCCATCCCAAGCTGGTGCAGGCGATCGCCGACCAGGCGGCCAAGCTGATCCACACCTCGAACCTGTACGAAGTGCCGCAGCAGACCGCGCTGGCCGAACACATCGCACGGATCTCGGGCATGGACGAGGTGCTGTTCGCCAACAGCGGCGCCGAAGCCAACGAGGCCGCGATCAAGGTCGCCCGCTACTATGGCCACAAACAGGGCAACGAGTTCCCGCACATCATCGTGATGGAATCGTCGTGGCATGGCCGCACGCTCGGCACGCTGGCCGCCACCGGCAGCGAAAAGGCGCGCAAGGGCTTCGGCCCGCTGCCCGGCGGCTTTCCGCAAGTGCCTTACAACGACCTCGAAGCGGTGCGCCGCGCCGGTGACGCCGAACCGCGCACCGTGGCCGTGCTGCTCGAAGTGCTGCAGGGCGAAGGCGGCATCCGCCCGTCCGACGCCGCCTACCTCCAGGGCCTGCGCAAGCTGTGCGACGAGCGCGGCTGGCTGCTGATGATCGACGAAGTGCAATCGGGCATCGGCCGCACCGGCAAATGGCTCGCGCACCAGTGGGCCGGGGTCAAGCCCGACGTCATCACGCTGGCCAAGGGCCTGGGCGGCGGCGTGCCGATCGGCGCGGCAGCCTTCAGCGGCCGCGCGGCCGGCGTGTTCGGACCGGGCAACCACGGCACCACCTTCGGTGGCGGCCCGCTGGTCAGCGCCGCGGCGCTGGCCACGCTGCAGGCGCTCCAAGACGAAAAGCTGCTCGAGAACGCCGAGAAGGTCGGCGAGCATCTGAAGCAAAGCCTGGCCAAGCAACTGGCTGGCGTGACCGGGGTGATCGACATCCGCGGCCGCGGCCTGATGCTGGGCATCGAACTCTCGCACAACTGCGGCGTGCTGGCGCAGCGCGCGCTCGATGCCGGCCTGCTGATCAACGTCACGCGCGACAAGGTCGTGCGCCTGCTGCCGCCGCTGATCCTCACCACGGCCGAAGCCGACCAGATGGTCGGCATGCTCGTGCCGCTCATCAAGCAATTTTTGGCCGAACAGGCCTGACCCCGCCCGTGCCGCCCTCCGCGGCCTCGGCCCTGCAACACGGACTTACGATGACACAAGCCTCGAACCAGCCCGGCCCGCTGCGCCACTTCCTGCAGTTCCGCGACCTGAACCGCGACGAGATCGGCTATGTGCTGCGACGCGCCGCCCTGATCAAGGACAAGTTCAAGCGTTACCAGCCGCACATGACGCTGCACGACCGCACGCTGGCGATGGTGTTCGAGAAGGCCAGCACCCGCACGCGGGTCTCGTTCGAGGCCGGCATGTACCAGCTGGGCGGGTCGGTCATCAACCTGACCACCAGCGATTCGCAGCTGGGCCGCTCCGAACCGATCGAGGATACCGCCCGGGTGGTCTCGCGCATGGTCGACCTGGTGATGATCCGCACCTTCGAGCAGACCCGCATCGAGCGTTTCGCGGCGCACTCGCGGGTGCCGGTCATCAACGGCCTGACCAACGAATTCCACCCCTGCCAGATCCTGGCCGACATCCTCACCTACATCGAGCATCGCGGCGACATCGCCGGCAAGACGGTGGCCTGGATCGGCGACGCCAACAACATGGCCTATACCTGGCTGCAGGCCGCCGAACTGCTGGGCTTCAAGCTGCATGTGTCGACGCCCAAGGGCTACGAGCTGTCGCCCGAGCGCATCGGCTCGGCCGCCTCGGTACTGAGCCAGTTCGACGATCCCAACGAAGCCTGCGAAGGCGCGCACCTGGTCACCACCGACGTCTGGACCAGCATGGGCTACGAGGCCGAGAACGAAGCGCGCCGCGAGGCCTTCGCCAACTGGTGTGTCGACACCGAGATGATGGCGCGCGCCGATGCCGACGCGTTGTTCATGCACTGCCTGCCGGCGCATCGCGGCGAAGAGGTCACCGGCGAAGTCATCGACGGCCCGCAAAGCGTGGTCTGGGACGAGGCCGAGAACCGCATGCATGCGCAGAAAGCGCTGATGGAGTTTCTGCTGTTGGGCCGCCAGGACGGCGCCTGATCGCAACCGGCGCCGCATGGCGCTAGAATAGACGGTTAGCCCATGTGCGCGGTGCGTGCATGGGCAATCCATTCCTACCCCCGCGCGCACTGCCGCGACCGCGCGGGCCAGGTCGTACTGACTCGCGCGCCTACCCTCGCACAATGACCACCATCCTTCCCCATCTTCCTTCCGGCCAGAAGGTCGGCATCGCCTTCTCGGGCGGCCTGGACACCAGCGCAGCGCTGCTGTGGATGCGCCACAAGGGTGCGATTCCCTACGCCTACACCGCCAACCTCGGCCAGCCCGACGAGCCCGATTACGACGCCATCCCGCGCCGCGCCAAGGAGTACGGCGCCGAGAACGCGCGCCTGATCGACTGCCGCAAGCAACTGGTGGCCGAAGGCATCGCCGCGCTGCAAAGCGGCGCCTTCCACGTCACCACCGCCGGCGTCACGTACTTCAACACCACGCCGATCGGCCGGGCGGTGACCGGCACCATGCTGGTGGCGGCCATGAAGGAAGACGACGTCAACATCTGGGGCGACGGCAGCACCTTCAAGGGCAACGACATCGAGCGTTTCTACCGCTACGGCCTGCTGACCAATCCCGACCTGAAGATCTACAAGCCCTGGCTCGACCAGGCCTTCATCGACGAGCTGGGCGGCCGCGCCGAGATGTCCGAGTACATGCGCGCGGCGGGCTTCGACTACAAGATGTCGTCCGATAAGGCCTACTCGACCGACTCGAACATGCTGGGCGCGACGCACGAAGCCAAGGATCTCGAGCACCTGAACTCCGGCATCAAGATCGTCCAGCCCATCATGGGCGTGGCGTTCTGGCGCGACGACGTGGTGGTCAAGGCCGAGGCCGTCAGCGTGCGCTTCGAGGAAGGCCGTCCGGTGGCGCTCAACGGCGTCGAGTACGCCAACCCGGTCGAACTGATGCTCGAGGCCAACCGCATCGGCGGTCGCCACGGCCTGGGCATGAGCGACCAGATCGAGAACCGCATCATCGAGGCCAAGAGCCGCGGCATCTACGAGGCTCCGGGCCTGGCGCTGCTGTTCATCGCCTACGAGCGCCTGGTCACCGGCATCCACAACGAAGACACCATCGAGCAATACCGCGACAACGGCCGCCGGCTCGGCCGCCTGCTGTATCAGGGCCGCTGGTTCGACCCGCAGGCCATCATGCTGCGCGAGACCGCCCAACGCTGGGTCGCACGCGCCGTCACCGGCGAAGTGACCATCGAACTGCGTCGCGGCAACGACTACTCGCTGCTCGATACCGTCTCGCCGAACCTGACCTACAAGCCCGAGCGCCTGACGATGGAAAAAGGCGAGTCGACCTTCTCGCCGCAGGACCGCATCGGCCAGCTGACCATGCGCAACCTGGACATCACCGACACGCGCGAGAAACTGGTGACCTACGTGCAGACCGGCCTGCTGTCCGCCAGCGGCGGCGCGGCGCTGCCGCAGCTCAAGGACGGCTCGGACAAGTAAGCCGGCCGACCCGGCGCGCCGGGCCCGCCCGCGCCGCCGACACCCGCGTGGCCACGCCGCGGCCCTCGCGCCGTCCAGCGCAACGCCGCAGCGGCGACCTTGCCGCAGTCTTTGTGCTCCAACCAGAACAGCCCGGCGCCTGATAGGCGGCCGGGCTGTTTTTATACGTGACGAGGATCCGCGCCTGGGGTTCGCGCGCTAGCTCACGCGTTCCTGGCGCGTCAGCTGCGCGCCGATGCGCGGCCCCGGAAACACCACCGTCACCCGGGTGCCGGCGAAGACCGGCCGGCTCACGAGCTTCCACCACGCGCCGTGCGCATGGGCGATCTCGCGCACGATGGCCAGCCCCAGACCCGAGCCGCCGGCCGGCGAGCCGGGCGACCGGTAGAAGGCCTCGAACACCCGCTGCTGCTCGGTCTCGTCGATGCCGGCGCCGTTGTCCTCGACGCTGAGCGAAGGCGGATTGGCGCCCACCTGCAGGCAGATATGGGTCGCCCCCGTGCCGTAGCGCAAGGCGTTGTCGATCAGATTGCCGAGCAGCTCGCCCAGCAGCAGTGCGTCGGCATCGATCAGCACCGCGTCATCCGGCGCGTTGAGCTCGAGTTCGACCTGCGCGGCGCGTGTGCGCGCAAGCCAGTCAGCGCCGGCCACCCGCACCCATTCGCACAGGTCGATGCGCTCGAAGCTGTCCTGCGGACGGATGCCGGGATCGGCACGCGCCAGCACCAGCAACTGCTGGCCCAGCCGGATCATGCGGTCGGTCACCGACTTGATGCGTTCGGCGCGGGCGCGCACGTCCTCGGGCAGCGGCCGCGCCAGCATCAACTCGGATTCGAGCTTCAGTCCGCTGAGCGGCGTGCGCAACTGGTGGGCGGCATGGCCGACGAAGCGCCGCTGCGCCGCCATCGAGGCATCCAGCCGCGACAGCAGCTCGTTGGTGCGCGACACCAGCGGCGCCATCTCGGTGGGCAGGCCGGCCGACTCGAGCGGCTGCAGGTCGTCGGCCGAGCGCTGGCGGATCGCCTCGGACAGGTGATTGACGCCACGCAGCCCCGAACGCACGCCCGACACCACGACCCATGCGAACAGCACCAGCAGCACCGCCTGGCCCAGCACCATCAGCCAGAAGATGTCCTCGAGCACCCAGGTGGAGATGTCCAGCTTGTGGGTGATGACCCAGGTCGCGCCCAGGTCGAGCACCACCAGCAGCAGGATGGCCGGCAGCAGCCGCACCACCAGGTGGCGCGCCAGCGAGCCGGCGGGCAACCACGGCGCGCGGCCGGGTGGCGGCGCCGGGGCCGGCTCGGGCACCTGCTGCGCGGCGGGAGAACGGTAGTAGGATCGACTAGGCATGCGGCGCCTGGTGGCGGCCGGCCGGCTCAGGAGGCGGCCGACTCGGTGTCGAGCAAGTAGCCGAAGCCGCGCACGGTCTGGATGCCGGCGCCGGTGCCTTCGAGGCGCTTGCGCAGGCGGTAGACGTAGACCTCAACGGCGTTCTCGCTGAAATCGGCATCCCATGCCGACAGCGAATTGACGATCTGGCGTTTGGTCACGACCCGGCCGGCCCGTGCCATCAGCATTTCGAGCACCGACAGTTCGCGCACCGACAGCGCCAGGCGCTCGCCGTTGACGCGCACCTCGCGGCCCACCGTATCGAAGCTGAGCGGACCGATCTCGAGCAGCGGCTGCACCTGGCCGGCGCGCCGGCGCGCCAGCGCACGCACGCGTGCCGCCAGTTCGGGCAGGTCGAAGGGTTTGGTGACGTAGTCGTCGGCGCCGGCATCCAGGCCGGCGACGCGATCCTCAAGGCCATCGCGGGCGGTCAGGATCAGCACCGGCAGGCTGTTGCCGTCCGCGCGCAAGCGGCGCAGGATCTCGAGCCCGCCGATGCCGGGCAGATTCAGGTCGAGCACCAGCAGGTCGTACGGTTGCCCCGTCAAGGCGCCGAGCGCGGGCTCGCCTTCGGTCAGCCAGTCGACCGCGTATCCCTGGTCGCTAAGGAACTCTTGAAGCGCATGGCCCAGAGTGGTGTCGTCTTCGATTACGAGTACACGCATGGGCGGATTCTAGCGCGATCGGGCCGCCGCGCCCAGCACCCCGGCAGCGGGCTGTGGGCGTGGCCGCATGCTAAGGCGTCGTGGGCGTCTGCACCGCGGCCGCACCGGCGGCGCCCGGCGCAGCGGCGCCTGCTGCAGCGGCACCCTGGCTGGGCGCCGGCTGGGTGATGAAGCCGATGCGCGCCATGCCCGAGCGGCGCGCGCTGCCCATCACCTGGGCCAGCACTTCGTAGCGGGTGTTCAGATCGGCGCGGATGCGCAGCTCGGGTTGCGGCTTGTTGCCAGCGACACCGGCGAAACGCTGCGGCAGGGCTTCGACCGTGACCGGCTGCTCGTCCCAGAAGATCTGCCCGTTGGCGTCGATGGCCAGGTCGATCGTGACCGGCTTTTCGTCGATCTGCTCGGCGCTGGCCTGCGGCAGGTTGATGCGGATCGAGTGCGCCATCAGCGGCGCCGTGATGATGAAGATCACCAACAGCACCAGCATCACGTCGATCAGCGGCACCATGTTGATTTCTGACATGGTGTGGCCGCCGCCCGACTTGTTGTCGAAGCTGCCGAAAGCCATTACTCGCTCCCTTTGATCACGCCCGGCTGGGCCCGGCGCAATTGATGGATCTTGCTGTCGGGCAGAATGACCTGCTGGCCGGTGGACAGATAGGCGAACAGGTCATGCGCGAAGGCGTCCAGGCGGGCCAGCAGCACGCGGTTGCTGCGCACGAAGGTGTTGTAGGCCAGCACCGCGGGGATGGCGACGGCCAGGCCCAGGCCGGTCATGATCAGCGCCTCGCCGACCGGGCCGGCGATACGGTTGATGGTCATGCCTTCGGACATGCCGATGCCGACCAGCGCGTGATAGACGCCCCACACCGTGCCGAACAGGCCGACGAACGGCGCGGTCGAGCCGACCGAGGCCAGCACCGTCAGACCGTTCTCGAGCTTGGCGGTCTCTTCGTCGATGACCTTGCGCATCGTGCGCGTGACGAACTCGCCGTTCGAACCGATCTCTTCGAGCCGCGTCGCGCCGTACTTGGCGTGGTGCGTGCGCGCATGCACCGCATGGCTGGTCAGGTGCGAGAACGGGTCGTTGGCGCCGTGGGTGCGGATTTCGTTCTCGACGCCTTCGAGCGAGGTGGCGTTCCAGAACTTGTTCAGGAACTGCTCGGAACGGCGCCGCACGCCCAGGTTGCTGAAGGCCTTGACGACGATCAGGTACCAGGTCACCAGCGACATGATGATCAGCACGACGAACAGCGTCTTGCCGACGAAGTCGCTTTGCGCGATGAAGTGCATGAAGCCCATGGCCTGCGCGGCGCCGGCATCGGCCGCGCCACCCAAAGCCGCCCCACCCTGCTGCAGGCCGGTGCCGACCTGCGGCGCGGCGCCAGCCACCTGGTTGGCGGCCTCGAGCGCAGGCGCGGCGATGCTG
>JAEZBO010000088.1 GCA_023427085.1 Pseudomonadota bacterium | reverse complement strand
GGCTCCGGGCCGATGGCCGCCCGACATGCCGCCCAACCCGCCTTGCGGCGGCCGGCGCAGGCCGCTGGCCGCGCCGGCCAGCGCGCCGTCGCCCAGCACCACCTGATCGCCTTCGGCCAGCCCGTCGACGATCTGCGCGGTCACGTTGTTGTTGAGCCCGGCGCGCACCTGGCGTGTCTCGCTGCGGCCCTGGGCGTCGACCACCCGCACCGTGTACCAGCCGTCGGCGCCGCGGCGGCCCAGCGCGGCCGACGGCAAGGTCAGCACGCCGCGGGCCTCGCCACGCACGATGTTGACCTGGGCCGTCATCGAGATGCGCAGCTTGCCGTCCGGGTTGGGGACGTCGAACAGGCCGTTGTAGTAGATCGCGGTGCTCGACGCGCCGCTGGACGAGCCCGACGACGAGCTGGACGAAGCGCCGCTGGCGCTGTCGCTGAGCGAATCCGGACCCGGCTCGATGGCGCGCAACGTCGCCGCGTGGCGCACGTCGGGCTCGCCCAGGATCGTGAAATAGACCTTCTGGCCCGCCTTGACGCTGGGCACGTCGGCCTCGGAGATCTGCGCCTTGACCGTCATCGTCGCCACGTCGGCGACCTTGATGATGGTCGGCGTCGACTGGTTGGCGTTGACCGTGGTGCCCTCTTCGGTCACGATCGCCACCACCTGGCCGGCCATCGGCGAGGTGATGCGGGTGTAATCCAGGTTGGCGCGCGCGGTATCGGCGGCGATCTCGGCCTGCGTCACCTGGGCCCGCGCGGTGTTGACCGCGGCCTGCGCGGATTCGTAGCCGGCCTGCGCGGTCTCGAAATCCGCTTGCGAGATCGCATCCGCCGCGTGCAGCTGCTTCTGCCGCTGATAGGTCAGCGTCGCCTGCTTGAGCGTGACCTGGGCGGCCTGCAACTGCGCCTTGGCGCTGACGAACTGCGCCTCGGTGTTACGCACCGCGTTGCGCTGCGTCACCGAGTCGATCTCGGCCACCAGCTGGCCTTCCTCGACCCGCTCACCCAGCGCCACCGCCAGCGTCTTGACCTGACCCGAGACCTGCGCGCCGACACTGACCATCTTGTAGGCCTGCAAGGTGCCGGTCGCCAGCACGGTGTCCTCGATGTCGCCCAGCCGCACCGGAGTGGTGATCAGGCCCGGCTCGGGCGCGGCCGTGAACACCCAGGCCTTCACGCCCCACGCCGCGAGCGCGAGCAGCGCCGCACCCAGCAAGAACGGCAGGGCGCGGCGGCGGAAGGAAACGGTGGTGGTGGCGGTCATGGAAGCAGTCATCAGCGCGTCCGGGGACGCATGGCCGACGCATCATAACGAGGCCCGCCAGGCACCGGCGCGTGGCTGCAACGCGCTGAAATGGGATGAAACGCGCCAAAGCTAGCGGCGCCTGCGCGGCGACGGCGCCAGCACGTAGCCGTCGCCCTTGTCGATCAGCGTGCCGCACACCCGCGCGACCTGCTGCATGGCCGCCAGCGCCACCGCGCTGGGCCGGCCCTGGCGGCGCGTCACCACGCCGATCGAGCGCAAGGGCCCGTCGACGATCTCGGAGATCTGCATGCCGCGCGTTTCGAGGATGGGCACGATGCCCAGATAGGGCATCACTGCCACGCCGATCTCTTTCTTGACCAGGCCGGCGACCGTGGTGGCCTGGTCGACCTGCATGCGCGGCCGGTACTCGATGCCGCGCTGCAGATAGGCGGCATCCATGTAGCGCATCGCCGTGCTGGCGTTGGTCAGCGTGATCAGCGGCAGCGCCAGCAGGTCGTCCATGCGCATGCGCGGTTGCACCTGCCTGCGCCACCGGCCGCAGGACAACAACACGAAGCGGTCGCGCATCAGTTCCTGATATGCCAGTTCGGGATGCGACGGCGCCACCGACGCCACCGCGAAGTCGACCTGATGGTCGAGCACGCGCTGGATGCAGGCGCTGTTGGCGTAATCGTGCACGCTGATCTGCGCGCCCGGGTAGCGGTCTTCGATCGCCGCGCAGACCTCGGGCAGCAGCACGTGCGCCAGCGAAGGCCAGGAGGCGATCGCCAGCTGCGAGGCCTCGGAGGCCGCCGACGAATGCAGCCGCTGCAGGCCGGCCTCGTACTCGCCCAGCACGCCGCGCGCGACCGACGCCAGCCGCTGGCCGCCCGGCGTCAGCCGCACGCTGCGGGTGGTGCGCTCGAACAGCGGCAGCCCCAGTTCGGCCTCGAGATCGCGAATTGCCTTGCTGAGCGCCGGCTGCGTCATCAGCAGCTGCTCGGCGGTCTTGCTGAAGCTCAGCGTCTCGCTGAGCACCAGAAACATGCGCAGCTTGCGAGGCGGCATATTCATTCCTTGAATTCAATAATGCATATGAACAAAGAATTTAAAGAATATATCGGAAGCGCCTAAGATGCCTGCGATCGCGGCACGCAGGCGGCTCGGGCTGACCGGGCGCGGCGCCCTCACCCTACAAGGAATCGAATCCGTGGCTCGTATCGAATACGCCGACCGTGACAGCGACGCGGTGCGCCCGCTGGCCCAGCAGATCATCGAAGAACGCGGCTCGATCCTGCATCTGTACCAGATGCTGCTGCACAGCCCGCCGGTGGCCGCCGGCTGGCTCGGCTACCTGACCGCCATCCGCCAGCAGACCTCGCTGCCGGGCGCACTGCGCGAACTCATCATCATGCGCGTGGCCTTGCTCAACGACGCGCCGTACGAAGCCGACCAGCATGCGCCGATCGCACTGGCCGAAGGCGTCGCGCAGGCCAAGCTCGATGCGTTGCCGGCCTGGCACGACAGCGAGCTGTTCGACGCCGCCGAGCGCGCGGTGCTGGCCTACACCGACGCGATGACGCGGCAGGTGCAGGTGCCGGATGCGGTCTTCGCGGCGGTCGCGGCGCAGTACCCGCCCCGGCAGCTGGTCGAGATCACCGCCACCATCGCCGCCTACAACATGGTGTCCCGCTTTCTCGAAGCGTTGCAGATCCACTCGCACGACACGCGCTGACATCACCCCGCCCCCCAAGGAGACGACAACATGAATAAAAAACAAACCACCCTGCCAGCGCGCCATGCGCGCCGCGGCCTGCTGACGGGCCTGCGGCGGCTGGCTCGCCCCGCCGCCCTGTTCGCCGCGCTGGCGCTGCCGCTGGCGGCCACCGCACAGGACGCCTGGCCGAGCAAGCCGATCACCTTCGTCGTTCCCTATCCGCCCGGCGGTCCGACCGACCTGATGGCGCGCCTGATCGCGCCGCCGCTGGCCGAGCGGCTCAAGGTGCCGGTCGTGGTCGAGAACAAGGCCGGCGCCAGCGGCAACATCGGCACCGGCCAGGTGGTCAAGTCGCGGCCCGACGGTTATACGATCCTGCTGGCGGCCAGCGGCAACCTGGCGGTCAACCAGTTCCTGTACAAGAACCTGGGCTTCGACCCGGTCAAGGATCTGGCGCCGGTGATCCAGATCTCGAAGTTTCCGCTGGTGCTCGAGGTCGCGGCCAATAGCGAGATCCAGGACTTCAAGGCGTATGTCGAGGCGGCCCGGCGCACGGGCAACAAGGTCACTTTTGGCTCGGCCAGCAACGGCTCGCCGCAGCATCTGGCCGGCGAGATCTTCAAGACCACCGTCGCCGCGCCCGACATGATGCACGTGCCCTACCGCGGCGCGGGCCCGGCGCTGATCGACCTGATGGGCGGCCAGATCACCAGCATGTTCGACATCCTCGGCAGCTCGATGCAGCACATCCAGTCGGGCCGGCTGCGACCGCTGGCGGTCACCACCAACACCCGTTCGTCGATGCTGCCCGACGTGCCGTCGATCAGCGAGCTGGGCTATCCCGACTTCAACTACTACGCCTGGCACGGCATCTCGACCACCGCCGGCACGCCCAAGCCCGTCATCGACCGGCTCAACCAGGAACTGCGCGCGGTGTTCGCCGAACCGGCGTTCCAGGCCAAGTGGCAGGAGATCGGCTCGGAAGTGGTGGCCGGCACGCCCGAGGCCTTCGACCAGATGATCCGCAGCGAGACCGACAAGATGGGCGCGCTGCTCAAGAGCCTGAACATCCAGCTGGACTGACGCCACGCCGGCGCGCCGACGCCAGGCACGCCACGTCACCTCAACTCACATCACCTCAACGACCCGCCCGCCGCCCGGCCTGCCCTGGCGGCGGGCGAATCTTTTGCAGACGGTAGCCGCCGCGCCGTCGTTCATCGTCCGGTCATCGTCGCGACATAGATTGTGGGCTTGCTGCCGCTGTGACAGGATGGCCGATCCCGTTGCATCGCACCTGGCCGGGCCGGCGCCCAGCCGCGCCGCCCGGCTCAACTGCCCGAGACGCCCCCATGAACGACCGCGACACGATTTCCGAACAGACCCGCCGTCTGTATGCCGAAATGATCGACAGCCTCGACGAAGAACTCGAGATGGAGCTGGACGACGATCGCCTGGATGCGCTGCTGCAGGGCGACACGCCCGACGGCGACATCGACCGGCGCAAATACTTTCGCGAACTGCTGCGCCTGCAAGGCGAACTGGTCAAGCTGCAGGACTGGGTGGTCGACAAGAAACTCAAGATCGTCGTGCTGTTCGAAGGCCGCGACGCGGCCGGCAAGGGCGGCGCGATCAAACGCATCACCCAGCGCCTGAACCCGCGCGTGTGCCGCGTCGCGGCGCTGCCCGCGCCCAACGACCGCGAGCGCACGCAATGGTATTTCCAGCGGTATGTCTCGCACCTGCCGGCCGGCGGCGAGATGGTGCTGTTCGACCGCAGCTGGTACAACCGCGCCGGCGTCGAACGGGTCATGGGTTTTTGTACGCCGGAAGAATACGAAGAGTTCTTCCGCAGCGTCACCGAGTTCGAGAAGATGCTGGTGCGCTCGGGCATCATCCTGATCAAGTACTGGTTTTCGATCAGCGACGAGGAACAGAACCGCCGCTTCCTGGCGCGCGTGCACGATCCGCTCAAGCAGTGGAAGCTGTCGCCGATGGACCTCGAGTCGCGCCGCCGCTGGGAGGCCTATACCAAGGCCAAGGAAGTGATGATCGAACGTTCGCACATCCCCGAGGCGCGCTGGTGGGTGGTCGAAGGCGTCGACAAGAAACGCGCGCGGCTCAATTGCATCCAGCATCTGCTGTCGCAGGTGCCTTACGGCGAAGTCGGCCATCCCAGCATCGTGCTGCCCGAGCGCGAGCACCACCCCGACTACACCCGCCAGCCGCTGCCGGCCGACATGTTCGTGCCCTCGGTGTTCTGATCGGGGCGTGCCCGGTCCGCGGCGACCGAGCGGCAATGAAAAAGGGCTTGCAGACATGCTGCAAGCCCTTTTTTCTACCTGACGGCGATGCGCGGGAACCTAGGCCCTGGCTTGCAGCAATTGCGCTGCCAGGGATTGGGCGGCCAGGTAGGCATCGTCGTGGCTGTCGTGGGTGTCTTCGCACCGGTGGACCAGTTCGCTCGATGCACCGGGCAGGATGTCCGTCACGATGCGGACCACCCCCAGATGCTTGCCGTCAGGCAGGATCTCGACATCGACCACTGCCCTTCTCTTACTCATGACGCTGCCTTGACGATCTTCGTAGTGCGACATCCTAACCGCAGACGTCTGACGGATTTATCAATTTCTGCAAACGGTCCCCATTTTTTGCATAGCATCCGGGTACAACCGGTTTTTACCCGGATGACATCGCACGCGGAGCCCGTCGCAGCAGGCTTGAAGATGTAAAACGATCGTTTTACACTGGCCGCATGGATACCCAACAAAAGCTGCTGCGCGCAGCCGAAGATCAGTTCCAGCGCCATGGTTTCAACAGCACCGGCATGGACCGCCTGGCGCAGGCCGCCTCGATGTCCAGCCGTACCTTGTACAAGCACGCCGGCAGCAAGGCGGCGCTGATCGCGGCGGTGCTGGCCGAGCGCGATCAGCGCTTTTTCGAGCTGCTCGACGTGGCCAGCGTCGATGCGCTGTTCCAGGTGCTCGACGACTGGTTGCGCAAGGAAGGCCGCCGCGGCTGCCTGTTCCTGCGCGCGTTCGGCGAGACCGGCGGCGACCTGCCCGAGGTCGTCGCGGCGATGACCGAGCACAAGCTGCGCTGCCTGGCCAAGATCCGCCGGCTGGTCGCACAAGAGACCGGCAAGCCGCGCGGCAACGGCGCGCTGGCCGAGCAGATCCTGGTGCTGTTCGAAGGCGCCACGGCGGCCTCGATCTATCGCGGCCACGATGCCGTCACGGCCGCCCGCCGCGCCGCCGCGGCGCTGATCGCGCAGGCCCGCGCATGAACGCCGCCTGGACGCTCAGCGCGGTCGGCTTCGGCCTCATCGCGGTCTGTTATGGCCTGGCGCGCTTCGCCTTCGGATTGTTCCTGCCGCAGGTCGATGCCGAGCTGTCGCTGAGCCCGGCGGTCGGCGGATTGATCTCGGGTGGCTCGTTCCTGGGTTACTGCATCGCCATCGTGCTGGGCGCGCAGCTGACCGAACGTTTTGGCGCGTGCGCCGTCGCGATCGGCGCCGCGCTGGTCGCGGCCGTCGGCATGCTCGGCATCGCCTGGGCACCATCGGCGCCATGGCTGGCGGTGTCGGTGCTGGTGGCCGGCTCGAGCACCGGCCTGGCCTCGCCGCCGATGGCCAGCGCGGTCGCGGCCGTCGTCGCGCCGGCCCGTCAAGGCCTGGCCAACACCGTCATCAATGCCGGCACCAGCGCCGGGGTCGCGCTGTCGGGGCCGGTCGCGCTGATGATGGGCGCGCAGTGGCGCACCGCCTTCCTGCTGTTCGCGGGCGTGGCGCTGCTGTTCGCCTGGCTGGCGGCACGCGCGGTGCCGCGCGGCGGCGCCCGGCAACAATCCGCCCGAGCCGGCCGGCCGCCGTTGTCCGGGCCGCTGGCGCGCCTGATCGTCGCCGCCTTGCTGAGCGGCGCGGCCAGCACCGCGCTATGGACCTTCGGCAGCCAGCTCGTCGCCGGCCGGCCCGGCTGGGACAGCGGCGATGCCGCCTATCTGTGGATCGCCATCGGCGCGGCCGGCATCGCCGGCGCGGCCGCTGGCGCGCTGATCGCGCGCTTCGGCCTGGCGTGGGTGCACTGGGGGGCGCTGCTGGCGCTGGCCGCCGGCATCCTGATGGTCGGCCTCGGTCCGCCGACCGCGGCCGGGATACTGGGCGGCGGCATGTTGTTCGGCGCGGCCTACATCACGCTGACCGGCGCCTATCTGGTCTGGGGCGTGCAAGCCTTGCCCGGGCGGCCCGCCAGTGGCGTGATGGTCGGCTTTCTGGCGCTGGCCGTCGGCCAGACCGCCGGCGCGCCGCTGTTCGGATTGCTGCTCGACAAGCTGTCCGCCGCGCATGCGGTGGCCGCCTACGCCAGCCTGGCGCTGCTGGCCGGCCTGGCCTTGCTGCAGTCGCAACGGGCGCAGCCGCAGGCGGGCTAGTCGAGTTCGGCGACCATCACCGCGCGCGCGCTCGGCGGCCGAGATCCCTCGGCGGTCTGCTGCGTGGCTTCGACGCCGGTGATGTCGAAGCCCTGGTCGGCCGCATACGACAGCAGCTTGCGCACGGTCTCGGCATCGGCCTGCTTGTCGCGCGACAGCACCCACAGGTATTCGCGGTCCGGCGTGCCGACCAGCGCGTATCGATAGTCACCCTCGACCCGCATGATCCAGTAGTCGCCCCAGGCCAGCGGCAGCCACGACAGCCAGGCCGGCGCGAAGCGCACCTCGAGGATCGACGTGCTTGGCGGTTCGACCGCCTTCGATTGCCGTCCCAGACCCTCGGCCATGTCGGTGCCGCCACCGGCGACCCGGCATTGATTGGTCACCGCGATCGTGCCGTCGGCATTGAGCCGGTAATCGGCGCGCACCTCGCCGGTGCAGTCCTTCTGGAAGCGGTTGGGCAGCCGCGCCTGCTCGTACCAGGTGCCGGCGTATTTCTGCAGGTCGACGTTCTGCTGCACCGGCAAGGGCGCATCGGACGAGCAGGCAGCCAATGCGCCGAGCGCGATCACGGAAAGGGCCGAGCGGATGGCATTCATGGGGTCGCCTGCGCAGAAGAAGGGTTCGGGCAGCAGGCAATGTAGCGTGGCCGCAGATGGCCAACCCCTACTTTTGGTAAGGCAAAGACACCGAAGCTGGCGCGGTTTCGACGACGCAGGCGCGGCCTGTCAAACCAGCCGCACGAGCTTGCGCTGGCGGCGCGGCGTCCGGCTCAGCGCCGCTTCGAATACCGGCGCAGGATACCCACCAGCAGCAGCGGCGCGCCCACCGCCAGCATGGCCACGCCGACGGCCAGGAAAGCCACGCTGTTCTGCGCCATGCCGATGATCGAAAAGACCATGCCGCTGCAAAGTATCGGGATGGCCGCCGTGGTGTAGGGAGACATGCTGGTCGCTTCTCGTGAAGTAATGGGAGGGCACATGGCCGCGCAGCGCAGCGCCGGTGCCGGTCGATCATGGCGGCAGGTTAACGCAAGCCGGGCGGTCACGCCGTCCGCCCGATACACTGAACCCTATCGAAAACCCGAGCCCGGCCATGAACGATCCGACCCAGCCCCGCGCCAGCGATGACGAAAACCTGCTCGACCTATGGCGCCGCACCAGTGCCGATCAGGACGGCCGCGCCGACCGCTGGGGCCTGGCCGCATTGCAGGGCGCGCTGTGGCTGAACGCCGCCGCGCTGGCGGGCGCCATGGTGGCCGCGCAGGTGCCGCTGTTGCGCGGGCTGGCGCAGACGCCCGGCTGGGCCTCGCTGGCGGGCCTGATCGCCGCGATCGTCGCGCTGATCAGCGGCCTGGCCGCGCATCGGCAGGCCGCCTCGCGCTACCGGGCCAATGCCCTCGCCTACCAACAAAGCCAGCAGCCGCTGCAGCTGTTCGACCAGGACGAACGCAAGCTCAAGCTGCTGACCGGCCTGTCGTTCACCGCCGGGATCGTGTCGTACGCGCTGTTTCTGCAAACGGTGGTGCAGCTGTCGCAACTGTTGCTGGGCGACTGACGGGCCAGCTGGCTGGCGCGCCGACGGCCCACGAGCACCGGGCGTGGGCCGATCCGCTAGTCACGCGCGGCAAAACCGCGTCAACGACACGTATCGTTTGCGCGGCCCGCTGACCTCGTGGCGGATCGACCAGCTGCCGTCCGCGTGGATGCCATATACCGTGTCGTAGCGGTCGGCGCCGCACAGATGCATCGCCGACCCGCCCGCCACGGCCTCGATGCCGACCGTCTGTCCGGCCGCCGTGCGGGACAGCACGATGCGATGGAACAGCCGCGGCGGCATCTCGTCGAACCACACACAAAAGCCGTCCGGCTGCCGGGTATAACGGTACGCGCGGTGCGCCTGCAGCCGCTGGCCGTCGGGCAGCACCAGCTCGCCCTGCTCGTGGTAGTGCAGCGCGCCATCGTCGCGCGGCATGAAACGGGCCGTGCCCTGCATGCTGGCCTGGCCCGGGATCTGCCGGTCGAAACGCCAGGCGCCAGGCAGCAGGTCGAAGAATTGGGCGGGGTCTGGCATCGTGGCGGTCCGGAGGCGGGCTGACAGGGAGATCGGCAGCGGATCGCCGCGGTGCGTTGCATTGCCCGGGGCGAGCCGACATACTGCTGACGCCGCTGATGATGCCGCAATTGACGCCACGCCGCAGCGCCCCTTCGACGATCAGGAACACGCCGTGATACATAAAACTTTGGCTGTCAGTGCCGCGCTGCTCATGGCCTCGTTCGCCGCCACCGCGCAACCCGAGCTCAGCACGGCGCAGATCACCGAGCGCGTGCAGGCCAAGGCCAGACAATACGCCGACGCGCTGACCTGCGTCGACCACGCCGCGCCGGACCCGGTATTGCGGTCCTACCTGATCGGCTCGCTGCAGCCGTATCAGCTGGACACCACCGACCCGGCCGAGTTCGTCGGTTTCTGGTACGGCGACATGGGCTGCGCCGGCGGATCCGGCACCGTCATGTACCACCTGGTCAACATCAAGACCGACGCGCAGGGCCGCTTTTATGTCGATGCGCACGCCTCGGAGCCCGCCATCGCCATCGAGGGACTGAACCAGCGCTTCATCAAAAGGGTGGTCGGCGCCTCGCTCGACGACCTGACGCTGGAAGGCATGGACTTCGCCGACGGCGACGCCAACAATTTCCCCAGCGTGGTCTACCGCTACAGCCTCAAGCGCGATGCCGGCGGCAACTGGCAGGTCGTGTCGAGAAAAGAAATCGGCCGCGAACAGTATTAGAGCGAGCCGCCCACGATCATGTCGTTCCTGGTACAGACCCGCGCCAGCCCGCATTTGCTGCCCGTGCACGAACTGGTCGGCTGCACGCCCTCGCACGTGCGCAGCCTGGCCGGTTGCGGCGCGGTGCAGCGCACCGCGCTGGCGGCCGGGCAGACCGGAGAGATCGTCCGGCTCGACCATCACGTGACCTTCGCGCGCAGCGATACCGGCCTGGTGTCGCGGTATGACGGCCAAGCGGCCCAACGTCAGCTGGTGCGCGCCGGCACGCTGCACATCCGGCCGGCCTGGATGCCGCACGCCTCGATCTGGGATCGGCCCTGCGAGCTGACCGTGGTCTCGCTCGAAGTCCGCTTCCTGCAGGAATGCGCCGCCGACCTGTTCAAACGGGACCTGTCGACGTTATCGATCCGGCCCATGATCGCCGCCGACGACGCCTTTCTGTGGCAGCTGGGCGCGCGACTGGACGCACTGGTCGCGCAGCCCGATCCCGTGACGGTGTTCATGGAGCAGATCTTCGCGACCATGGCCATGCATCTGGCGCTGACCGCCAACGCCGGCCCGGTCAGCGCGCCGTCGCGGGCGCTGGCGCCGGCAGCGCTGCGGCGCGTGACAGCCTATATCGACAGCCACCTGGACCAGGACATCCGCCTGGCCACGCTGGCCGCGCTTTGCCATATCAGCGTCTACCATTTCTCGCGCCAGTTCAGCCGCGAGACGGGCATCGGCGTCGGCCGCTACATCCAGCTGGCGCGCATGAAACGCGCCACCACCTTGCTGGCCGAGCGCCGGCTCGATATCGCCGACGTCGGCGCCGCGGTCGGTTATCGCGATGCCCGCGCCTTCGCCCGCGCGTATCGGCAGGTCTACGGCCTGTCGCCCCAGGCCTACCGCCGCCTGTCGGCCTGAGCGACAGAAGCGCAAGCGCTGCACCCTAGCGCAATCCCTGTCATTGCCGCACACCCTGTGCCGGCCTACCTTGCGGTGAGTACAGCCGGCTCAACAGGGGGATTTCGTGGCGACGATGACGACAAGCAATACGGCCGACGCGGATCAGGCCGCCCCGGTGACGCTGGAGGTCAACGGCCAGCGCCACGAGATCGCCATCCGGCCGTGGGTGACGCTGCTCGATGCGCTGCGCGAGCGCCTCGACCTGACCGGCACCAAGCCCGGCTGCAATCATGGACAGTGCGGCGCCTGTACCGTGCTGATCGATGGCCAGCGGGTGCTGTCCTGCCTGACGCTGGCGGCGCGCTGCCAGCAGCGCTCGATCACCACCATCGAAGGACTGGCGCCGTCGCCCTGTACCTTGCATCCGATGCAGGCCGCGTTCATCGAGCACGATGCCTTCCAGTGCGGCTACTGCACCCCTGGCCAGATCCTGTCGGCGGTGGCGCTGGTGCACGAGGGCCGGCTGGGCTCGGACGACGAGATCCGCGAGTTCATGAGCGGCAACCTGTGCCGCTGCGCCGCCTATCCCAAGATCGTCGCGGCCATCCGCGACGGCGCCGCGGCGATGGGGGCCTGAGCATGCGGCCGTTCTCGCTACACCGGCCGACCGACCTGCGCGGCGCCTTGGACGCGCGCAGCCAAGGCGCCGCGGTCTACGTCGCCGGCGGCACCAACCTCATCGACCTGATGAAACTGCGCGTCGAGCAACCCGGCGCCCTGGTCGATCTGAGCGGCCTGCCCGACCTCGATCGCATCGAGACCACCGTGGACGGCGGCCTGCGGGTCGGCGCGCTGGTGACGATGCGCCAGCTCGCCGATCATCCCGCGATCCAGCGCGGCTTTCCGATGATCGCGCAGGCGCTCAACCAAGGCGCTTCGGCGCAACTGCGCAACATGGCGACGCTCGGTGGCAACCTGCTGCAGCGCACCCGCTGCGCCTACTTTCGCGACGTCGCCACGGCGTGCAACAAACGCGAGCCCGGCAGTGGTTGCGACGCCTGGGACGGCCTGCACCGCGATCACGCCTTGCTGGGCGTCTCGCCCCACTGCATCGCGCTGCATCCGTCCGATCTGTGCGTCGCGCTGATCGCGCTCGACGTCCACGTCGTCCTGCAAGGTCCGCAAGGAGATCGGACCGTGCCGCTGGCGCGACTGCATCGGCTGCCTGGTGACACGCCCCATCTCGAACACGACTTGCAGCCGGGCGAGCTGATCACCACGCTGGTCATCGATCCCCACCCGGCGGCGGCGCGCTCGGGCTACCTGAAGATCCGCGACCGCGAGTCGTATCAATTCGCGGTGGTCTCGGTCGCCGCGGCGGTGCAGCTGGACGCGGACGGCAGCGTCCGGCAGGCTCGCATCGGGCTCGGGGGTGTCGGCGCCAAGCCCTGGCGGGCCGATGCCGCCGAGGACTATCTGCGCGGGCGCCAGCTCGACGACGGCGTCGCACTCGAGGCGGGCCGGCTGGCCATGCAAGGCGCGCAGCCGCGCCCGCTCAATGCCTTCAAGATCCCGCTGATGCGCCAGACCGTCGCCACGCTGCTGCTGACGCTGGCGCAAGACACGGCGCCGAGCCCGACCACGGAGCCGCAAGCATGAACGCCGACCACACCCGCCGCGGCAAGATGGCCGGCCAGATCGCCGGCCAGGCAGACCGGCCGCCCCGCCGTGTCGAGGGCGCCGCCAAGGTCACCGGCATGGCCAGATACCCGGCCGATGAAAAGATCGGGCCGGATCTGGCCTATGCTGCGCTGGTCACCTCGACCATCGCCACCGGACGCGTCACCGGCATCGACACGTCGGCGGCGCTGGCGATCCCGGGCGTGCGCCTGGTGCTCGACCGCCGTCAGTTGCAGGATTTGCCGCCGTCCAGTGGCCGCTATCCGGCCGGGCCGGCCCAGACCATTTTCCAGCCGTTCCAGAGCGACGAGATCCGCTATGCGGGCCAACCCGTCGCCATGGTGGTGGCCGACGATCTGGAGACGGCCCGCCATGCCGCCAGCCTGGTCGAGGTCCGCTACCACGCCGCCGCCGAGCCGCCGCGCGCCACGCTCGCCGCCGAACTGGCGCACCGCGGGGCGCAGGCGATCGAAACGCTCGGGGCCGGCAGCGACCACGAGCGCGGCGACGTCGACGCGGCGCTGCAATCGGCCGAGGTAGTCATCGACGCCGAGTACTGGACACCGATCGAACACCACAACGCCATCGAGATGTACTCGACCACCGCGCAGTGGAACGACGACGCCAGCGCGCTGACCGTGCACGAGCCCGCCCAGTGGCTGGTTGGCGTACGCGCCCACCTGGCGGCGCAATTCGGCCTGCCGCAGCAGGCGGTCCGGGTCATCTCGCGACTGGTCGGCGGTGCATTCGGCAGCAAGGCGCTGGTGATGCCGCACACCGTCGTGGTGGCCTGGGCGGCCCGCCAGTTGCGGCGACCGGTGCGGCTCACCATCAGCCGCGAACAGATGTTCACGGTCGGCGGCCACCGGCCCGGCTCGCACAGCCGGGTCCGGCTCGGCGCTCGCCGCGACGGCCGCTTGCTGGCCATCGCGCATGACTACTGCGCGCAGGCTTCGCGCTCGGACCCCGGCTCGATGCCGGGTGCCGAGGCAACCGTCGTCATGTACGACGCGCCCGCCGTGCGCGGCCGCGACCGCTATGTGCAGACCGACGCCAACTCGCCGATCCCGATGCGTGCGCCGGTCGAGATGCCCAGCTTCTTCGCGATGGAGAGTGCGATCGACGAACTGGCCGTCGAACTGGCGATGGACCCGATCGAACTGCGGCGTCGCAACGACGCCCGCGTGCATCCGGTCGCGCGCCTGCCGTTCAGCAGCCGTTCACTGATCGCCTGCTACGAGCGGGGCGCCGAGCGCTTCGGCTGGTCCGCGCGCGACCCGCGCCCCGGCTCGATGAGCGACGGCGACTGGCTGATCGGCTGGGGTTGCGCGTCGGCGCTCTATCCCACCTATGTCGGCCCGGCCAGCGTGCGATTGCGGTTGTTCCTCGACCAAGGCACGCCGGTCGCCGAGGTCCGGCTGGCAGGCCACGACATCGGCACCGGCTTGGGCACCATCGTCGCGCAGGTCGCCGCCGAAGGCCTGGGCCTGCCGATGGCGCAGGTGCGCGTCATCATCGGCGACAGCGCGCTGCCCTACGGTTCGATGGCGGCGGGCTCGCGCACCACCGCCAGCGTATCGCCGGCCGCGGCGCTGGCGGCCCGCCGGGTGCGTGAACGATTGGCGCAGGCCAGTCCAGGCGTCGCTGTCGCGGATCGGGCTATCGCCGATGCGCTGGCCGCTGTCGCCGGCCACGCCATCGAGGAACGGGTCGACTGGACGCCGCCCGGCATGACCGACAAACAGCGTGAAGGCGCCTGGGCAGGCGCCGAGGGTGCGATCGGACCATTGACCGACACCCACGCCCTGTACGCCTTCGGCGCCCAGTTCGCCGAGGTGCGCATCCACCGCCGCACCGGCGTGATCCGCGCGCCCCGGCTGGTCGGCGCCTTCGCGGCCGGCCGCATCATGAACCGCGAGACCGCGCACAGCCAGCTGATGGGCGGCATGATCTGGGGGCTGTCTTCGGCGCTGCATGAACAGACGCTGGTCGATCCGCGCAGCGGCCGTTACGTCAATGGCAATCTGGCCGAGTACCTGCTGCCGGTCAATGCCGACGTCAAGTCGGTGCAGGTCGAGATGCTCGACGAGCACGACGACATCGTCAATCCGCTCGGCATCAAGGGCATCGGCGAACTCGGCGTGGTCGGTGTCGCGCCGGCCATCGCCAATGCGGTGTTCCATGCCACCGGCCGGCGTTGCCGTCACCTGCCTATCCATCTGGACTGGCTGATCGATCCGGCGGCAGCGCTGGATCATTGATCGACGCACGGACTGGCGGCACGCAATGGCATACCTGGGCAAGTCATCGAAGCCGGCAGTCGGCCGACGCGCCAGGATGGCGCTGGCGCTGGCCACCGTCTACCTGTCGACCGGCACCACCGTGGTCGTCATCAAGGTGGTGTCTCAAACCTTGTCGCCCGAGTGGCTGACCACGCTGCGCCTGCTCGGCGCGGCGCTGCTGATCGCGCCGCTGGCCGGCTGGCTGCTCGCCAGCAAGCGCGCCCGGTTCAACCGGGCCGAACTGGGCGCTGCCATCCTCAGCGGCTTGCTGCTGTTCACGCTCGGGCAGACCGGCCTGGCCTGGGGCGTATCGCGCATGCCGGCGGGAGTCGCCGCTGTCATCTCCTCAACCGCACCGCTGTTCATCGTCCTGTTTTCGGTGTTGTTCCTGCGTCAGCCCTTGTCGCGGCGCCAACTGGCCGGCGTGCTGCTGGGCCTGGCCGGTATCGCTGCGCTGACCTGGTCGGCGCCCGACGGCGAAATCCCGCTGGCGGCCGTGGCGGCGCTGCTGCTGTCCTCGGCGGCCTGGGCGGCCGGCTCGCTCTACAGCCGGCAGGCCAGGCTGCCGGCCAACAATTGGATCTCGCTCACTCTGCAGCTGCTGGCAGGCGGCCTGCTGACGGCTCCGCTGTCGTGGCTGAGCGGCAGCGCCGCCGCTTGCGGCGATTGTGGCCTGACGTGGCAGGCCGGGCTGGGGCTGGCCTATCTGATCGGGGCGGCGGTCGCCGCGTTCACCGCGTTCAACTGGCTGAACCAGAACACCTCCAGCACTGTCGCCAACACCTTCTTCTACGTTGCGCCGGTCATCGCCATGGCGCTGGGCGCCGCCTTTCTCGGCGACAGCCTGACCGTGACCAAGGCACTGGCGGCGCTGGTCGCTTTGGCCGGTGTCACGCTGATATTGGGTTGACGTCGGCCGCGCGGCGGCGCCGAAGTAACCGATATTGCAGAACCCTTCGCCGTTACCTCGTCCTACCCTGCCGCGGGTAACGTCGTCGTGCCATGCCGGAGCATGCCGACACCTCGCGTAACCCTTTGGCCGCCGCCGCACCCCTAGCATGTATTCAAGACGTGGCATCGGGCTGCGCTCTGCTCACGCGACACCCTCGCTCTGGAGAGAAATATGACGACGAAGACTGCTTTCGCAGCTGCTATCGCGGCCCTGACCATGGCCGCCGCCGGCCCCGCCCTGGCCAACAACCACGGCAACAAATCGTCCAACGACGCCATGTCGCCTCCCGGTGCCACCAGCACGGTCCAAGGCGAAGGCGGCAACAACCGCGGCCCCGGCACCCCGGGCCAGCATGGCAGCCAAGCCGAAGGCAAGGGCGTGCACGGCACGACCGGCACCCATGGCACCACCGGCACGCACAACAGCGGCACGATGGGCAACACGTCCACCGGCCAGCAAGGTTCGATGCAGAACCAGCAAATGCCTGCTGACTCGCCCGCCAAGGGCACCAGCACGGGTGGCGGCGGCGCAGCCGGCACCTCGGGCACCGTCGGCGGCAACCGCTAAGCACGACGTCCCCGGCAGGTCTGGAAAGGAATCGCCCCGCTTCGAGCGGGGCGATTTTTTTATGGCGGCAGTTCGCGCCGAAGCGCCTGCATCTCTTCTCGCACAGCCTCGACTTCCTCGACAAGCAATCTATGGATGTCGCGGCAGTGGTCCGGGTCGATCTCGGCAATCGGAAGCCGGTCCGCACCGTCGTCGATCACCGCCTTCATCTGGCGGGCCTCCTCCGGCGAGCCGCACTCGGCATCCAGCAACTGGCCAATAAGCTGCTCGCACTGCTTGCGGTGACCGTCACCGCCATCGATACGATCCCGTACCGTCGAAACCAGCAAGGCTGCACTCATCACGTGCACCGGCGTGAACGACTGCTGCGGCGGCAAACCCTGCATCTCGTTGATGGCATTGAACATCTCGGTCAACTGCTCACGACGGCTCTGGGCCGGCGGGTCTGCTTGCATCGCCACTCCTTGCGGGACAATGATCATCGAGGCCCAGCTTAGCAAACCGCTCCGCTACGGCAGCCGCGCCAGCGGCGCGCGGCACACGCACGCTCCTTATAATCTTCCGACGCTTTCCAAGGAGTCGTGGCCTTGCCGTTCAAGCTGTCGCTGTATGAGCAGTACTTCTTTTACGTCTTGATGGCCTGGCCTTACGCGTTGACGGTCGCCATCGGCGTGCTGATGCTGGCGTTTCGTTATCGCACCTCGCCGGCATGGCGCGCGGCCGCGCTGCTGGTGGCCGCGGTGTTGGTGTTTCCCTTGCTGCGCGTCGCGCCGCAACTGCTGGCGCCGTACTTTTAAGGCTCGCGCAACCCTCGCCGACTCGGGGCAGCCGGGCGACGGTGGACCGGCCACGGCGGACGGCACGTGCAAATTGATAATCATTCGCACTACAATCCGCGCCACCCGTACTTTCAGTGTGCCGCTGCCGGCCATCAGGTCTTGGACTCCTCCGACTACCTTTCCCCGCCCTCCGTCGAGACGCTCTACGTCGACCATCATCCGTGGCTGCAAGGCTGGCTGCGCCGGCGGCTGGGCAATGCCGCCGACGCCGCCGACCTGGCGCAGGACGCGTTCGTACGCCTGCTGGTCTCGCCCCGCCGTTTCGGCAGCCTGCCCGAAGCCCGCGTCTACCTGCGCACCATGGCGGGCGGCCTGTGCGTCGACCTGTGGCGCCGCCGCCAGATCGAGCAGGCGTGGCTGGACACCGTGGCGGCGCTGCCGCAAGACCAGGTCCCGTCCGCCGAGCACCAGGCCATCGTGCTGCAGACCCTGCAGCAGGTCGACACGCTGCTGCGCGCACTGCCGGCCAAGGCGGCACTGGCCTTCGTGATGGTGGCGGGCTGCGGCGTCTCCACCGTCGAAGCCGCCGAGGAACTGGGCGTCTCCGATCGCATGGTGCGCAAATACGTGGCGCAAGCCATGCTGCATTGCCTGAAGACACTGTGAGCGCCGCGCACGAGGTGCCCGACGCGGTGCTGGCGCAGGCCGCCGACTGGTTCGCGCGGCTGTCGGCGGGCGACGCCAGCACGGCCGATCGCCAAGCCTGGCAGGCCTGGCGCGACAGCGCCGAGGTGCATCGCCGCGCCTGGGCCATGGTCGAAACCATCAGCCAGCGTTTCGAGCCCCTGCAACAAGTGCCCGATGCGCGACTGGCGGCCACCGCTTACCGCAGCGCCCTGCCCTCGCCCAATCGCCGGCGCGCCGTCATGCTGGGACTGGCAGCGCTGGCCGGCACCGGCATGGCGGGCTGGGTGGCGCGCGAACACGAGATGCTGCCGTCGCTGCTGTCGGCCAGCCTGGCCAGCCATCGCACGGCGACCGGCGAGATCCGCAACGTGCAACTGGCGGACGGCACCCAGGTATGGCTGGGCACGGCCAGCGCCTTCGACGCCGACTACCGCCCCGACCTGCGGCGCTTGCGACTATGGCGCGGCGAGATGCTGGTGGACACCGCCCAGGACCCGGCGCGGCCTTTTGTCGTCGACACCCCGCACGGCCGCTTGCGGGCGCTGGGCACCCGCTTCGTCACGCGGCTCGAGCAAGACACCCGCATCGCGGTGTACGAAGGCGCGGTCGAAGTCACGGCGCCCGGCGGCCCGGCGGTGGTCATCCCGGCGGGCCAGCAGGCCAGCCTGTCGTCGCGCGGCGTCTCGGCGCTGACGGCGGCGGACCCGGCCGACGCCCATGCGGTGCAAGGCCGTTACGTGGCCAGGAACGTGCCGCTGTCGACGGTGCTGAACGAACTGGGCCGCTACCGCCACGGCTATCTGAGCGTCGCGCCGCAGATCGCCGATCTGCCGGTGTTCGGCAGCTTTCCGATGACCGAGCCCGACCGCGTGCTGGCCATGCTCGAGTCGGTCATGCCAATCCAGGTACGGCGGCCGCTGCCGGGCTGGATACGTGTCATGGCGCGTTGAGCGGCCAGCCACCTGGCGCGCGGCCCCACAAAACATTTATTTCGCCAGAACGGTTCCGATTTCTTCGCCTGCTTCGATGAACAGGTACCAGGCCACCGCCACGGTGCGCCGGCCAGCCCTGTTCGATCGAGGAAGTCCTTCATGTCCACGCATTATTGTTCCCCCGCCTGCCAAACCCTGGCACTGCGCCGCTCGCCGCTGTCGCTGGCCCTGATCGGTGCGCTGCTTGCCGGCCTGGCCGTCTCAGCCGGCTGGCCTCAGGAAGCCCACGCACAGGCCGCGCAGACCACGCAGGCCGGCGGCGACACGCGCCGCTACGACATCCCGGCCGGCACGCTCGAGGACGTGCTGGCGCGCTACGCGGTCGAATCCGGCGCGCTGCTGGCCAGCCCGCCCGGCCTGGTGTCGAACCGCCGCAGCGCCGGCGTGCGCGGCACGCTGAACGACACCGCCGCGCTGTCGGCGATCCTGGCCGGCACCGGGCTGGAGGCGGTGCGCGACCCGGGCGGCCAATATCGCCTGCGCGCGCTGCCCAGCGGCGCCGCGACGCTCGCGCCCGTCACGGTCTTCGGCCGCGCGCCCAGCACCACCGAAGGCAGCGGCTCGTACACCTCGGCCGCCGTCACCATCGGCAAGGGCGAACAGAATCTGCGCGAGATCCCGCAGGCGGTCTCGGTCATCACCCGCCAACGCATGGACGACCAGGACATCAGCGACATCCGCGAAGCCTTGAGCAGCGCGCCCGGCGTCTCGTCGGTGTCCAACGAACCGGGCGGCCACTTCTATTCGCGCGGCTTCTTCATCCAGAGCTATCAGTTCGACGGCGTGCCGCTGGAGCGGCAACTGTACGCGCGCGGCTCGGCCTTCAACACCGATACCAGCATCTACGATCGGGTCGAACTGATGCGCGGCCCGCAGGGCCTGTTCGAAGGCGCCGGCGACCCGTCGGGCTCGGTCAACCTGGTGCGCAAGCGGCCCACCCGCGAACGCCAGGTGGTGCTGACCGGCAAGGTCGGTTCGTGGGATCGCGCGGGCGCGCAGGCCGATGTGGGCGGCGCGCTGAACGACAGCGGCAGCGTGCGTGGCCGCTTCGTCGCCAACTACGAGCGCAGCGACTCGTTTCGCGATTATCTGAACTCGCGCGACCGCACGCTGTACGGCGCGCTGGACATCGACCTGGGCCCCGCCACCACGCTGGGGCTGGGCTACAGCCGCGAAACGCCTTACGGCGTCATCGACTGGTCGGGCCTGCCCAACAACAGCGACGGCAGCATGCCCGACTATGGCCGCGCCACCAATCTCAGCGCGCCGTGGAACTATGCCAAGAAAACGCAGGACACCTGGTTTCTGGACCTGAGCCATCGCTTCGCCAATGGCTGGCGCTTCAAGACCGCGCTGGTTCGCGTGCGCGAGGAAAACGACATTCTCTACCTGCTGCGCACCGGCAGGCTCGGCCCGCCCAACACCATGCGCGGCGATGCCTATGCCTTCGACATGGTTTCGCGCAACCTCGGCGGCGATGCCTACCTGAGCGGTAGCGAACAACTGTTTGGCCGCCAGCTCGACCTGACCGTCGGCGCGAACTTCTCGCGCCAGCGCAGCCACGATCTGTGGGGCTGGCAGACCGGGCTGGAAAGCCTGGATGGCAGCTATGACCAGCCGGTGACCGTGCCCGCGGTCGCGATGGACGACATCATCGCCAACAACCGCATGAACGACGGTTACCTGTCCGAGAAACAAGGCATCTACGCCAACGCGCGCTATCAGCTGACCGACAGGCTCTCGGCCATCCTGGGTGCGCGGTATTCGTGGTTTGAACAGACCTACTTCTCGGACGGCGTCTGGGGGTATTCGGAATCGACCGCCAAGGAAAGCGGCAAGATCACGCCCTTTGCCGGCCTGGTGCTGAAACTCGACGATCAGTGGTCGGCCTACGCCAATTACGCCGAGATCTTCCGGCCGCAAAGCCAGCGCAACGTCACCGGGCAGTTTCTCAGTCCGGTCACGGGCCGCTCTTACGAACTGGGCCTGAAGGCCGAACTGTGGGACGGCCGCGCCGACGCGACGCTGGCGGTATTCCGTACCGAGCAAAAGAAGCTGGCGTTCGAGGACGGCGGCATCGATCAGGAACTGGCCGACCGCTATTGCGGTGGCACCTGCTATCGGCCGTCGGCCAATGTGCTGAGCCAGGGCATCGAAGCCGAACTCAGCGGCGAAGTGCTGCGCGGCCTGCAGCTGGCGGCGTCCTACACCTACACCAAGACCCGCCATCGCGGCAGCGACGTGCCGTCGGTGGGTTACGACATCTCGTCCAACACCGGCGTGCCGCGCCACCTGGCCAAACTCTGGGCCAATTATGTGCTGCCGGGCGAATGGAACCGTGTCTCGGTCGGCGCCGGCCTCACGGTGCAGAGCCGCTCCTCGGGCTTCGCGTATTACGGCCGCGAGCAAGGCGGCTATGCGGTGTGGGATGCGCGGCTGGGCTACCGCCTGAGCGATAACCTGACTGCCGGGTTGAAAGTGGAGAACCTGAGCGACAAGCGGTACTACAGCTCGATCAGCTACGACCGCAACTTTTATGCGGCGCCCAGGAATGTGTTGTTGACCTTGCAGTATCGGATGTAGCGGCTGGCTCGCCTCGCGTGTCTCGGCGATCTTGTTCAGAAGCGTCGCGAGACACCGAGCATCACCGACGCGATGCCATCGCTATCCTGATCGACCAGCGGGCTGTCCTTGATCTTGCTCGGCAGCATCGTGTACTGCACCGTGCCGAACACCGCCCACTTGCCGGCCAGCGGCCGCACCACGCTCAGGCCGATGCGAGGCAGAAATACCGAACCCGGCCGGTAGTCGGCGACGCCGCGCCGGACCTCGTCGTCCAGAATGCCGTAGTAATAGTTGGCCATGTCTTTCGACTGCCAGGTCGCCCCGATCGTCGGGGTCAAACGCGTCTTGCCCCATTGATAGGGATAGCCGTACTGCACCGAAATCGTCTGGCCATCGCTCTTGCCGCTCACGTCGGTCAGCAGCTCCAGTTCGAGTTCGCCTGCACGGCCGCGCCACTGCGCGGCGAGACCGGCATCGACGCCGTTGTCGCGGTCCTCGAGCAAGGCGGGATTCAAGCCATTGCGCCGCAGTTCGCTGCTGCCCAGATCGTCGATATCGAAGCCATCCAGGCGGTATGACACCAGCGCCGAGATCTCCAGATTTTCGCGCTTCAGAAAATGTACACCCGCCTTGGTGGTACGCCAGAACAGGCGTTCACCTTCGTAGTTCACCAACGGAAAAGGCGTGAACTTCAGGCCCTCTCCCGCATACGGACTGTCCGTCGCGACACCGCCTACCCCCAAGGACCAGCGGGAAGGTGAGGGCTCGGCCGGCGGCGTCGTGACAGGCCGGGTCTGAGCCCAAGAGGTCGTGGCAAGGCAGGCGAACAAAGTCCAAAGCAGTCGGGTTTTTTTCATCGTGGTGGGTCGGAATGGTTGAACGGACCCGGCCAGATGCAGAAATCGCTGCGTGGTCTGCCGGGTTGCGTATCAGGCTTACGCAAGACGCAGCTTAGGCAGGGTGACGTCGCGGAAATGTCGTGCCGCGACGCGGGCTTTGTTACGGCTCGCCCGAGGCCGCGGCGCGCAGATCGCCATTCAGATCCAGCGTGACCTGCGTGCCGCCGGAGTCGAGCGCCTGCAGATCGAAGCGCCAATTGAACCGGTCGCAGATGCGCCGGATCAGGAACAGTCCGAGCCCTTGCCCACGCGTCGGACCGGCGTTGCGCAGACTCTCCCGATAGCGCCGCGCCACCTCGGCCAGATCGAGTCCGCGGCCCGAATCGGTCACGGTGATCCGCCCATCGCGCAGCGAGATATCGATGCGCCCTTCGTGGGTGTTTTCGGCTGCATTACGAATCACGTTGCCCACCGCGATGCGCACCATGGCTTCGGGCGCGCCCACATGGGTCGGATGCAGATCGAGCAATTGCAGCGTGACGTGTTTATGCAGCAACAGGTATTCGTGATCCTTGACCAGCTCGGGCAACAGGACGTGCACCGCCGTGCGCGCCTCGGTGTCATCGTCGCCGCCGGCCTCGCGCGCCAGCGACAACAAGGTGAACATGATCTCGGACAGATACTCGGTGCTCAGGCTGATCCGCTTTAACACCGGCCACGCGGTGGCCGGCAGGTCCTGCGTGCGCAGCACATCCACCGAACTGGAGATCACCGCGACCGGCGTGCGGAACTCGTGACTGGCCTGGTCAAGCAAGGTTTTTTCGCGCTCGATGAACTGCGCCACCCGCTCCAGGTGCGCGTTGGCGGCACGCGCGATGACCTGGAATTCTTCCTGTCGGTATTGCGTCGGCAAGCGCTGGCCCGCCACGGCGGGATCCATCGCTTGCATGCGCGCCGCCAGGTCCCTGACCGGCCGCAGCAGATTGGCATGCAGCCAGACGATCAGGCCGCCCACCAGCAGCAACAGCACCACACCGAACAGCACGCTGAGCCGCGCATCGCGGTTCTGCTGCGCCTCTACTTCGGAGATATCGATCCGCGAAATCAGTTTGCCGGCCGGCATGGGGCTGACCCAGGCATGATAGGTATCGCCGTCCGAATGATGACCGGGCGGCAGCGCGGCCAGCGCCGGTGGCAGGCCGGCGGGCGGCACTTCGTGGTCGCCGACATACCAAGCCTGCAATATGCCGGTCTGCGGCAACGCGGCGTCCGGGTCCTGCTGTTTCTGTTGCAGATAGGTTTGGGTGGCCGACTCCAGCACCTCTCGCCATGCCTTGTGTTCGACCAGTTGCTGGCTGCGCAGCCCCTGCACCGTCATCGCGATCAGCACCAGCACAAGCAACACCACCAGCGCGGCACTGAGCCACCATTGCACCCGCAGCGGCCGTGCGCCAGTCCGCTTCAATTGCGCACGCACAGGCGGTAGCCAGAGCCGGACACGGTGTGCAGCAGTTTCGGCTCGGTCCCCTGATCCAGCGCGCGGCGCAGCAAATACATGTGCGAACGCAGGATATCGGCCTCGGGTGCCTCTTGCCACGCGGCGCGGGTCAGTTGCTGCCGCGTCACCACGTTGGGGCTGTCGCGCATCAACACCTCGAGCAGGCGCCTGAGTATCGGCGTCAGGGCGACCGGCCGCTCGCCCCGCCAGCATTCCAGGGTTCCGGGATCGAACCGCAGATCGGCGACCACCAGCGTGCTGCCCTCGCTCACCACGTCTTTCAGGCGCGCCACCAGTGCACGCAACCGCACCTCGAGTTCAGGCAAGGCCACCGGCTTGACCAGATAATCATCCACGCCCGACTCGAAGCCGTCGATCTTGTCGTCCAGATTATCCCGGGCCGTCAGCATCACCACCGGCACCCTGGTCCGGCCTGCCTGCCGCAAGCGGCGCAGCACCGTCAGCCCGTCCATCCGCGGCAGGTTCCAATCCAGCACCACCGCATCGTAGGCCTGTGTCGACGCTAGATGCAGGCCGGACGGGCCGTCCGGCGCCGCATCCAGGCGATGGCCGCGCGCCTCGAGAAAGTCGTAGAGGTTGGCAGCCAACTGGGCGTTGTCCTCGATGATGAGTATCGACAGAGACCCTGGCTTCACAAAATACCTGCTTGGCATGGAAAAGGAGAGGAAGGCGCTGCACGGGCAGAGCTTAGCCCAGCTGCCGCCTGATTGGCTGTGCAGGGCCTAGAGGGCTCGACCAGGCTGGGACGCTGGCGATCGCGCTCAACTTAACCGCAGCGATGTCAAAAAATTGTCGCCGCCCTGACTCGCCTCGCCGCCGTGCGCTCAACGGCCCGGGACGCCGGATGGCGCCGAGGCCACCACATCGCTCACTATCCGGCCCAGATAATTGCTCTCGTAGCGGACCTGCTGGCCAGGCTGCAGATAGATGCGCTTGGCCTGCTCAGCGGCAAGATAGCGTTCGATCTGCACGAGCTGCGCCGCCCTGTCCGGTGCCCCCATCACCGACTTCATGACGGTCTCGTCGGGCTCCTGAAAAATCACGCCCTCGCCGGTTCCGGTCAGGATGGCGCTGTCGGTGCCGATCGCGCCACGCTCGATCATCGGGATACGGCCGTCGCGAAACGACCAGGTGCGCGTGCCCGCCTCTGCCAGGGTTTCCTGCACGATGGTGCGCAGATCCTTGATCATGTCGCTGGCCTGCGCATACTGGCGGCGCTTGCCATCGACCCACGTCGAGATCGTCACGCTGTCGACGAAGCGTTCCCAGTCGTGCGGCACCACCAGCAGCGCGCCGGCGGGAAATCGGTCAGGGCCGCTCTTGGCATCGGGAAACCCGTCACCCGAGAGAATGTCCTGCAGATTGAGGTTTCGGACCAAGGTAGCGCGATCCGAAAAATCGCCGCACAGAAAGAAGCCTTTACGCGCCGCGTCGAAATCGGCCATCGACCGGATTTCCCTATCGAAGCGGGCGCAGAGCTCGACCTCGTAGTCGAGCAAGGTGCCCGGCGCGGCGCTGACCTTGGCGCGCGGGCCAGTGGCCGGCGACAGCTTGGGAAACAGAAAGGCCTCATCCAGGCCGGTCTCTTCGCCGTGCGCCGTGTAGTTGGTACCCGCGGCGATATGCCGGACACCACGCGGACCGACATTCAACAATCGGTCGATCGGATACGAGCGCACCTCTTGCGTACGGCGGGCCAGCTGGTCCAGCGTCGCGGCACTGAATTGCTCGATCACGTTGAAGGCGTCGGCGCTGTAGTGCTGGCGCATCGCGCTCAGGTCGATCGCGTGCACTGCATCCTTGCCCATGGCGACCACCAGCAAGGTGCTGGTGCGGCCACCTTCCTGCACCTGGGCGAAGGTGTGTGCGGTCTGCAACGGCGCAATCGACGGTTTCAGCGGCGCGGCCGGCCCGTCCGATGCGCTGGCGCTGCCCGCCAGGCCGATGGTCAGCGCCGATATCAGCGACAGGCAGTTAAGGAGTATTTTGATGAGCACGATGAACCCTGTGGATTGAAGAGTCCGCAGCATAAAAAGCGTGATGTCGGGGTTTTGTCGCGCCTGTTCGCAGCCAATCTGGCTGATCGATTCCAGGCGGCGCGAAGCGCAGGGACAAACAGGAGGCCGACAACTCGCTGAGATAACATTTCCACTGATACGGGAAATGGACGCCATTCAGCCATGTACTCATCCGAGCGCCTCAAGGGCATCGATGTCTTTGTCTGCGCGGTGGACGCCGGCAGTTTCACGGCGGCCGCCGAGCGCCTCAACGTCACCAACTCCGCAGTGGGCAAAGCCGTGGCGCGGCTCGAGGCACGCCTGGGGGTCAAACTGTTTGAACGCACTACCCGCAAACTTTCGCTGACCCATGCCGGCCAGGCTTTCTATCGCACCTGCCAGCGCGTGCTCGGCGAACTGGAAGAAGCCGAACTTGTGCTCAAGGCCGAAGACTCGGTGCCGGTCGGCAAACTGCGCATCGACCTGCCGGCCAGCTATGGCAGGTTGCGGGTCATGCCGCTGGTTTTCGATTTCCTCAAGTCGTATCCCGGGGTCCAGCCACAGATCTCGTTCACCGATCGGTTTGTCGATCTCGTCGAAGACGGCATCGATGTGGCGGTGCGCATCGGCGGCAGTGATGCCTGGCCCGCCCCGATCGGTTACCAGTATCTGGGGCGCGAGCGCCGGATCTTCTGCTGCGCGCCTGACTATCTCGAACGCCATGGCCCGATACCGAACCAGGTCGCAGCACTGGCCGGCGTCGATGCCGTGCTGTACCGCCGACCCGACGGCATGCCGACACCCTGGCTGATCCAGTGCGGCGACGCACCGGTCGAGCATTACCATCCGGTCGGTGGGATCGAAATCGGCAGTGCCGACGCGTGGGCCGAGGCCGTGGTCCAAGGCATGGGGGTCGCCCAAATCTCGACGTGGTTGATCGAAGACCGGCTCTCGAACGGGGAGCTGGTCGAGGTGCTGCCGTCGCTGGCGGTCGATGGCTCGCCGCTGTATCTGCTTTGGCAGCGCAGCAGGCAGCTGCTGCCCAAGGTGGACGCGCTGCTGAAACACCTCGGCGCCGGACTGTGCGTTAGATAGTGGAAGAATAGGCTCGAATAGCTGGAAAAGTGATCCAACATCAGCTTCGCTGGAACAAATAAGATGCGGGTTTTCCCCAATCCCGCTTAGACATGCCTTGCTCCAATGCCGCTGCGGCGCTACCGCAGCCTCGTCTGAACTCAAGCTCCGCCTCCACCCTGATCCTGGCGATCGCCGGCTTCGTCATCGTCACCACCGAATTTCTGATGATCGGCCTGTTGCCGGCACTGGCGCGGGACCTCCAGATATCGGTCGCGACCGCTGGCCAACTGGTCACCCTGTTCGCCGTCATCGTCATGGTGTTCGGCCCGCCGCTCACGGCATGGGTGGCGCATGTCGAGCGCAAGCGGCTATTTGTCGGCGTGCTGATTCTGTTTGCCGCATCGAACGCGCTGGCTGCCGTCGCGAGCGACTTCTGGGTGCTGGCGCTGGCGCGGATTCTGCCGGCGCTGGCTTTACCGGTGTTCTGGGGCACCGCCAGCGAGACCGCTGCCACCCTCGCGGGCCCGCAGCACGCGGGCCGCGCGGTATCGAGGGTCTATCTGGGCATCTCGGCCGCGATGCTGTTTGGTATTCCGCTGGGCACGCTGGCCGGTGACGCCATCGGTTGGCGAGGCGCCTTCTGGGCCTTGGCCGCCCTGTCCGCGCTAAGCGCCGTGCTGCTGCAGATATTCATTCCGTCGATACCCGGCAGCGCACGAGTCGGCATCGCGCAACAAGCCCGCGTCGTTCGGGATCCCGTCTTTATCGCCAACGTGCTGCTGTCGGTCGCGGTATTCACGGCCATGTTCAGTGCGTATACCTACCTGGCCGAGTTTCTCGAGACTGCGGCTCAGGTGCAGCCGGCACACGTCGGGTGGTGGCTGATGGGATTCGGTGCGGTCGGATTGATCGGCAACTGGCTGGGCGGCCTGTGGGTCGACCGCAAACCCCTGCTCGCCACCGCGGCGTTCAGCATCGTTTTGGCCATCGGCATGCTGTTCACCGTCTTGCTGAGCAGCCATTCCATCGGCCTGCCCGTCGCGTTGGGCATCTGGGGCATCGCCAATACCGCGCTGTATCCGATCTGCCAGATCCGGGTGATGAAATCCGCGCCTCAGGCGCAGGCACTGGCTGGCACGATCAATGTGTCGGCGGCGAATGCGGGGATTGCGGTGGGGGCGGTGCTGGGTGGGGCTGGTGTGTCGTGGTGGGGAGTGGAAAGCGTGGGGGTGTTGGGGGCAGTGGTGGCTGTGATTGCCGCGGGAGGTGCCGTGGCGCTCGATCGGCGAATCAAGCGGGGATCGACGTGAGCTGATAATCGGTGAGAAGAGACCCAGCCAGTGCGAACTGGGCTCTGCCTGATCACATGATTGGCGTTGTTCAAAGCCCGAGTTCTGACAAGCCCGGATGGTCGTCGGGCCGGCGGCCGAGAGGCCAGAAAAACTTGCGCTCCGATTCCTTTATCGGCATGTCGTTGATGCAGGCGTAGCGGCGGTGCATCAGTCCATTCGGCATGAACTCCCAGTTTTCGTTGCCATAAGAGCGGTACCAGTTGCCCGCGTCGTCATGCCATTCGTAGGCGTAACGCACGGCGATCCGATTGCCATCGTGCACCCAGAGCTCTTTGATGAGCCGGTAGTCGAGTTCCTTCTTCCACTTCCTGTCCAGGAAAGCCTGGGCCTCTGCACGGTTATTGGCGAACTCGACGCGATTGCGCCATTTGGTGTCCAAGGTATAAGCCAACGCGACTTTAGAGGCGTCGCGCGTGTTCCAACCATCTTCGGCAAGCCGCACCTTCTGAATGGCGGTTTCCTTGGTGAACGGCGGCAGCGGCGGGCGAGTTTCCATGATGACTCCTGGGCAAAAAAAGTAGAACGATCTGTCTACATGCCAAGATTAACGCAGGTGGAACGACCTGTCTACATCAATTGCTAGAGGTGGACCGATCTGTCTACAATGAGCCATGCCACGCCACACTTCCCCGGTCGATACGCCCTCACCTCGCGAACGCATCCTCCATGCAGCGCATACCCTGTTTTATAGTCAGGGCATCCGGGCCACCGGCGTCGACAAGATCATCGAAGCTGCCGCCGTCACCAAGGTGACGTTCTATCGGCACTATCCCAGCAAGGAATTGCTGGTGATGGCTTATCTCGAGTTTCGTCACGAACGCTGGATGAAGTGGTTTCGCGCGAGTCTGGCCTCCAAGCTGGCGGCCGGTGCCTCCCGGGTCGACGCGCTGGCCATCACGCTGCGTGAATGGTTCGATGACGCAGAGTTTCGTGGCTGCGCGTTCTTGAATGCCGCAGCCGAGTTTGGCTCGACCCATCCCGAGATACTGAAGATCGTGCGGGACCATAAGAACGATGTCGCGAGATGTTTGGACGAAACGTTCGAGCGTCCCGGCAACAACTTGGGAGCCCAACTGACCGTCGCCATCGACGGCGCCATCGTGCACGCACAGATGGGGGAACCTGCGGATCGCGCCATCGAGGCGTTGCGCGGTCTATCGCACTGTGCCTTGCGGGAGTGATGTCCACTTAGTCGCGTTTTACTTCGGACTATCCTACCGATCGCGTGTGACCCAGAAAACAAAAAAGAGCTAGCCGATAAAAATCAGCTAACCCTTTGAATTCATTGGTCGGGGCGGTGGGATTCGAACTCACGACCCTCTGCTCCCAAAGCAGATGCGCTACCAGGCTGCGCTACGCCCCGACGTGTTGCCAGCAGGAGACCCCACCAGCAACGGACCCGAATTGTACTCCACCCGGCGCTCGCCGCCTCACCGAGCCACACCCCTGCAAACTCAATCCCCGAAATCCAACCCTTGCTGCTTGGCCGTTGGCTTGTCCATCCCGCTCAAGAACCGCCGGGCGTCCCGCAGCACCTGCTCCCGCTTGCCGTCCCCCATCCGCGCCAGGTTCCGGTACGGCATCTCCATCCGCGGGTTCGCCGACAGCACCTCCTCGTTCTCGATCAGGAAGTTCCAGTACAGATAGTTGAACGGACAGGCCTTCTCGCCTTCCTTGACCGTCGGCGAGTAGACACACTTGCCGCAGTAGTCCGACATGCGGTGGATGTAGGCGCCCGAGGCCGCGTAGGGTTTGGATCCCATCAGCCCGCCGTCCGCGTGCATGACCATGCCGTGCACGTTGGGCAGCTCGACCCACTCATAGGCGTCGGCATAGACGACCAGGTACCACTCCTCGATCTCGCTGGGCTTGATGCCGGCCAGCAAGGCAAAGTTGCCGGTGACCATCAGCCGCTGGATGTGATGCGCATAGGCGTGTTCGTGCGTCGAGCGGATGCAGTCGGCCATGCAGCGCATGTCGGTCTCGCCGCTCCAATAGAACCACGGCAGGGGTCGATGGGCACGCAATCGGTTGCTGCGCGCGTAGCCCGGCATGTGATGCCAATAGATGCCGCGCACGAACTCGCGCCAGCCGATGATCTGCCGCACAAAGCCTTCGACGGCGTTCAGCGGGACGTGGCCGGCCTCATAGGCCGCGATGGCTTTCTCGCAGACCTCGCGCGGGTCCAGCAAACCGCAGTTCAAGTATGGCGAGATGACGCTGTGATGCAAAAAATCATCGCCAAAACGCATGGCGTCCTGGTAATCGCCGAAGCCGGGCAGGCTTTCGTGCACGAAGTGGTTCAGTGCCGTCAGCGCATGCGTGCGGGTGACGCCCCAATGGAAAGGCGCCAGCGCGCCGAAGTGGTCGCCGAACCGGGCACCCACCAGCTTCAAGACCTCGGCGGTGATGTCGTCGGGCTCGAAACGGCGCAGCTTGGGCACCGGGTGCTCGTCCGGCAAACGCTTGCGATTGTCGTGATCGAAGTTCCATTGCCCGCCCGCCGGCTGATCACCCGCCATCAGGTAGCCGGTCTTGCGCCGCATCTCACGATAGAAGAACTCCATGCGCAGTTCGCTGCGTGACTCGGCCCACGCCGAGAACTCGTCGCGGCGACAGACATAACGATCGTCTTCGAGAATATCGACCGGCACGCCGATCTGTTCGGACCACCCTTGCATGGCCTGCCAGACTCGCCACTCACCCGGCTCGGTGACGACCACCCGCGGCGCGTGGTGCCGTTTGACCGCGCGCGCCAGCTCACCGCCAAAGCTGTGGCTGTTGTCGCGCGCGTCCAGTCGCACATAATCGACCTTGACGCCCTTGTCCTCGAGCTCGGCGGCGAAGTGGCGCATCGCCGAAAACAGGAAGGCGATCTTCTGTTTGTGGTGCTTGACGTAGGTGGCCTCTTCCTGCACCTCGACCATCAGCACGACGTCGTGCTCGGCGTCCAGTTCGCGCAGCGACGAGAGGCCACGCGACAGCTGGTCGCCCAGCACGAAGCGCAATACCCCCTTCATGTACGTCCACGCATCGGCGAGAAGTCGAACGAATACCAGGGCACGTCAGAAGCTCCTATCGAACAAGAGCCCACAACATTACTCAAATCGCGCCCGACCAAAACACAAACCGCCCGGATTTTTACAACCCGAGCGGTTTGGTCAATCAACAATCAGGACGCCAGCCGGCAGTCCAGGTCGGGTCAGGTCACCCCTCCGCCACCACCGGATTCCGCAAACAAGCCAACGATTCGATCTCGACCTCGGCCACGTCCCCCGCCTTCATGAACCGCGGCGGCTGCCGCTTGAAGCCGACGCCGCCCGGCGTGCCGGTGACGATGACGTCGCCCGGCTCCAGCGTCGCGAATCGCGAGATGTAATGGATCAACCGCGGAATGCTGAAGATCAGCTGGTCGGTGGTGGCCTCCTGCATGACCTCGCCATTCAAACGGGTGATGAGCCGCAGCGGCGCGCCATCGGCGACCTCGTCGCGGGTGACCATCCACGGTCCGAACGCACCGGTGCCGTCGAAGTTCTTGCCCGGCGTCCATTGCGTGGTGTGGCGCTGCCAGTCGCGCACCGAGCCGTCGTTGTACGGCGCGTAGCCGGCGATGTGGCCCCAGGCGTCGGCCTGTGCGATACGGCGGCCAGGGCGGCCGATAATGATGGCGATCTCGCCTTCGTAATCGAGCTCGGCGGATTCGGGCGGCACGACCAGCGGCGCGCCATGCGCGACCTGCGAACTGGCGACCCGCAGAAACACGGTGGGCTCGCCGGTCGGTTCACGCGCGGTCTCGCGTCGGTGCTCTTCGTAGTTCAGGCCGATGCACAGGATCTTGCCCGGCTCGGGGATGACCGGCAGCAGCCGCACGTCCTTCAACGCGATGCGCGGCTGGCCTTGTGCCAGGCCCGCCAACTGCGCGACACCATCGGCCGCCAGCAGCGATTTCAGGCACGGATAACGGTCCTGCGTGGCCCGCCGGCCATCGACGATCTCGTCGTCGCCGCTGAGCCAACCCCAGGACTTGCTGCCTTGGTATTCAAAACTGAGTAATCTCATACTCATCTCCTGTTAAGACTAACGATCGGTTCCGGCTTCGCTGCATGGCCCGGAACACACGGCCCGGCCTCATGAACATCACCATCAAACAACTGCGTGCCTTCGTGAACATCGCCAACGCCGGCAGCTTCACCGAAGCCGCCAAGCGCATGCATGTGACGCAATCGGCGCTGAGCCTGCTGCTGCGCGAACTCGAGAACGAGCTGGGTTTCCGGCTGCTCGATCGCACCAGCCGCCAGACCCAGCTGTCGACCACCGGCGCCGAGTTCTATCCGCTGGCCGTGAAGGTGATCGACGAGCTCGACAACGCGGTGCACAGCACGCTGCAGCTGCACGAGCGCCAGCGCGGCAACGTGCGGGTGGCCTGTACGCTGCTGTACGGCCAGGCTTTGATGCCCGAGATCCTGGCGCGCTTCGGCGAGCGCTATCCGGGCGTCGGTGTGCGCATGCTCGACCTGCCCAACGAACAGGTGTTCACGCGCGTGCTGTCGGACGAAGCCGACTTCGGTATCGCGCCGCAGCGCACCACGCCGGCCGGGCTGCAACAAGAAAGCCTGTTCAACGACCGCATCCTGCTGATCTGCCCGCCCTCGCATCCGCTGTCGCGCCGCAAGAGCGTGACCTGGCAGCAGGTGCTGCAGCTTCCCTTCATCAGCCTGCCGCTGGATTTCACCAACCGGCTGCAGGCCGACCTGCGCGCGTGGTCCGAGTCGCTGGTGCTGACGCCGACCCATTCGGTGTCCTACCTGACGACCGCGATCGGCATGGTCAAGTGGGGCCATGGCGTGACGGCGCTGCCCTCGTATTCGCGGCCGCTGCTGACCGCCTTCGGCGTGGTCGGCGTGCCGGTGCGCGACCCGGTGATCCACCGGCAGATCTCGATCTACACCCGCAAGGGCCGCAGCCTGTCGCCAGCCGCGCAAAGCCTGAAGGCCTATCTGTCCGAGTTCATGAACGACCGGATCGAGCCGGCGGGCAGCTGAGGGCATCGCCGACGCGCCCGTCACGCGGCCGCGGCCACGACGCGCAACTGCGCGCAGACCGCCTCGCCGACCTCGCGGGTGTTGGCGGTGCCGCCCAGGTCCGGTGTGCGCGGGCCGTCGCGCAGCACCGCCTCGATGGCCGCGACGATGGCCTGGCCGGCCTGCGGATGTCCCAGGTGCTCGAGCATCAGCGCGCCTGACCAGATCTGCCCGATCGGATTGGCTACGCCCTTGCCGAAGATATCCGGCGCCGAGCCGTGCACCGGCTCGAACAGCGACGGGAAGCGTCCTTCGGGATTGAGGTTGGCCGACGGCGCGATGCCGATGGTGCCGGCGGTGGCCGGGCCCAGGTCCGAAAGGATGTCGCCGAACAGGTTGGACGCGACGATGACGTCGAAGCGGCCCGGATCGAGCACCATCTTGATGGTCATCGCGTCGATGTGGAACTGCTCGTGGCGGATGTCGGGATAGGCCTGCGCCATCGCGGCGAAACGCTCGTCCCAGAACGGCATGGTGATCGAGATGCCGTTGGACTTGGTCGCCGACGTGACCGAGGCACGCCCCTGGCGCTGCGCGAACTCGAAGGCATAACGCAGGACGCGGTCGACGCCGTGGCGCGTGAAGGTCGATTGCTGGCACGCGAACTCGCGCTCGGTGCCGGCGAACATGCGTCCGCCCACGCTCGAGTATTCGCCTTCGGTGTTCTCGCGCACCACCCAATAGTCGATGTCGCCCGGGCCGCGGCCGGCCAGCGGGCTGCGCACGCCGGGCATCAGCCGCACCGGCCGCAGGTTGACGTACTGGTCGAACTCGCGCCGGAACTGCAGGATCGAATCCCACAAGGACACGTGATCGGGCACGGCGGCCGGCCAGCCGCAGGCGCCGAAGAACAAGGCATCGGTGCCCGCCAGCGTTTCCTTCCAGTCAGCGGGCATCCACGAACCCGCCTGGGCATAGTGATGGCAGCCCCAGTTATGGAACTGCAGATCCAGCTCGATGCCGTAGCGTTCGGCGGCGGCACGCAGCACCCGCACCCCTTCCGGCATGACCTCCTGACCGATACCGTCGCCGGCAATGACTGCGATGCGCTGGCGCGCCATGGTGATTCCCCTTTTCAGATTTACAGATCGAGCACCAGCTCGTCGTCCAGGCAGCCCGAGCAGCAGATCATCATGCTGCGGCCGGCCGCGCGTTCTTGTGATGTCAGCACCTGGTCGCGATGCTCGGGCCGGCCCGCCAGCACCGCGGTTTCGCAGCTGCCGCAGACGCCCTGCTCGCACGAGCTGGCGGGCGACAGCCCGGCCTCGCGCAGCACCTGCAACACGGTCTTGCCCGGCGGCACCGGCAGGCTCTTGCCGCTGCGCGCCAGCGTGACGCGATAACCGCCGTCATTGACCGGCGCGGCCAGCTCGGCGCCGAAGCGTTCGTAATGCACCGTGTCGGCCGGCCGCGAACTGGCTGCCGACAAATAGGCATCGAGCATGCCGGCCGGCCCGCAGCAATAGACATGCGTCGTGGCCGGCGTATCGGCCAGCAAGCGAACGATATCGAGCCGCGAGGCCCCAACCTGCGCCGCCTCGTCGTCGAAATACAAGCGCACCCGCGCATCCCCTTCGAACTCATCGACGAACGCGGCCTCGCGGCGCGAGCGCGCGCAGTAATGCAGCGTCCAGTCGCGGCCCAGCGCATCGAGCCGGCGCACCATCGCGCGGATCGGCGTGATGCCGATACCGCCAGCGATGAACAGCGACTGCCCAGCCTGCTCGTTCAAGGGAAACAGATTCTGCGGCGCGCTGGCCGGCAGGCACTGTCCGACCCGCACCGCCTCGTGCAGGCAGCGCGAACCGCCGCGGCTGCGCGCATCCAGGTTGACCGCGACCTCGTAACGCGAGGTCTCGTGCTGCGGATTGATCAGCGAATAACTGCGCGTCAGACCGACCGGCAGCGTCAAGCTCAGATGCGCCCCGGCCGTGAAGCCCGGCAGGCTGCCGCCCGCGTCGTCGACCAGTTCGAAGACGTGCACGCGCGCGGCGGCCTCACGGATGCTGCGCACCCGCAGATTCAAAGTCTGTTGCGATGTCATGATGCGGCGCCGGCCCGTGGCCGGCGTGAGTGAAGATCAGTCGGCCTTGATGCCGGCGGTACGGGCGACCTTGCCCCATTTGTCGTATTCGGCGCGGAAGAACCTGTCGAAGTCGGCCGGCGTGCCACCGGCCACTTCGGCGCCCTGCGCGATGACGGCCTGCTGGAACTGCGGATCCGCCAAGACCTCATCCATCGCCGCCGACAGCCGCTCCCGCACGTCGGCCGGCAGGTCACGCGGGCCCAACAGCCCGAACCACGTGCCAGCCTCGAAACCCTTGACGCCCGCCTCCTGCATGGTCGGCGTATCCGGCATCAGCTTGGACCGTTCGGACAGCGTGATGGCCAGCGGCACCAGCTTGCCCGACTGCACATGCGGCAGCGCCGACACCAGCACGTCGAACATCACGTTGACCTGGCCGCTGATGACGTCGACCAGTCCGGGCGCGCTGCCCTTGTACGGCACGTGCACCATGTCGACCTGTTCGATCGACTTGAACAGCTCGCCGGCCAGGTGCGCGGCGCTGCCGTTGCCGAACGAGGCATAGGTGACGCGGCCCGGCTGCGCCTTGGCGGCGCTGACCAGCTGCTCGACGGTCTTGAAGCCGGTGGCCGGATTGGCGACCAGCAGCAGCGGCGATTGCGCCACCAGCTTGACCGGCGTGAACGAGCCGAGCGCGTCGTAGGGCAGCTTGCTGTAGGCATGCGGCGTGACGACCAGCGGGCCAGCGGCGCTGAACAGCAGCGTATAGCCATCGGCCGCGGCCTTGGCGACGATGTCCTGGCCGATCATGCCGCCGGCGCCGGCGCGGTTCTCGACCACGAAGGTCTGGCCCAGCCGCTCGGTCAGGCCCTTGGCGACCAGCCTGGCGGTGCTGTCGGTCGAACCGCCCGCCGCATACGGCACCACCAGCCTGATCGGCTTGTCGGGATAGGCCGCCGCGGCCACGCCGCCACCGCTCATCGCGGCGATCACCGCACAGGCCTGCACACCCTTGATCCAGCTTTTCATGTTCTTGTCTCCCTTGTCGTTGTTGTGGACGGCCCGCAGCGGGCCGCCGGGACTGCAAAAATCGTCTGGGCCGCGTTCAGGCCGCCGGCCGCACGCGGCCGGCCGTATCGCCGAAGCGCTGCTGCATGATGTCCTCGAACGAGATGCCTTCGGCGGCGATCCAGCTGCCCGAGCGCAGCGTGTAGGCGTCGTGCCGCCATGGCGCCTCGGGCGCGACCCCGTCCTGCAATGCCCGCGCGCCGGCCATCAGGGTGCGGCGAAAGCGCACGATCGCGGCGTCGGTGGCGGTCAGGTGCTCGCGGGTGCGGTCGGCGATGGCGCCCTGGCTTTCCTGGATCATCGCGTCCTGCTCGGCCACGCCGACCACGCCGGTATAGGTGCGGGTCTTCTGGTCGATGCGGTCGAGCCGGTATTCGTTGCTCTTGTTGCGCAGCGGCACGTAATCGGCGTCGACCTCGGCGACCACGCCGTGGCCCTTGCGCAGCTGCTCGCGCTCGAGTTCGGTCAGCGGCCGGTCCGGATTCCACACATAGGTGTAGATCCAGCACGCGGTGTCGTTGATCGGTACGAAGGTATAGCCGAAATAGTTTTCGCCCGGCAGCGTCGACGGCGTGGTGCTGTGCGAGGGCAAGGCGAACTGCGCCATGCGCCAGTAGATGTCGCGGCCATCGGCGCGGCGCGCGCCGCCGACCACGAAGCCGACGTCGTGCGGCAGGATCGAGAACTGCGGCATCGGATCGCGGCGGATCCATGCCAGCCGCCGCTCGTCGGCCGGCGCGTCGGGATTGTCGTTGGACGCGACGTCGGGCGCCGGCATGTGCAGAAACGAAAAGTGCGAGGTATCGAGCGCGCCTTCGATGGCCTGCGCCCAGTTGCACTCCTGGCGCTTCTTGGTCACGTAGCGGTGTGATTCGGGCAGCGTGCCGAACTCGAGCTGCGGCACCTCGGGAATCTTGCCGCTCCAGCCATCGGGGCCCAGATAGGCCCAGACGATGCCGCCGTACTCACGCACCGGATAAGCCTTGACGCGCATCTCGGTCTGGTAGTTCGAGTCGGGCGGCACGTTGGGCAGGTCCATCGCGCGGCCGTCGATGCCGAACTTCCAGCCATGGAACACACAGCGCAGGCCGCACTTCTCATTGCGGCCGTAATACAGGTCGGCGCCACGATGCGGGCAGACCGGCTCGACCAGCCCGATCTTGCCTTCGCTGTTGCGAAACGCCAGCAACTTCTCGCCCATCAGTTCGACCCGCAGCGGCGTACAGTCGGGCTCGGGCAGTTGCGCTGACAGCGCCACCGGCTGCCAGTACTGGCGAAAATACTGCCCCATCGGCCGGTCGGCGCCGGTGCGGGTCAACAGGTCGTTGTCGGCGGCGCTCAGCATGACGATTCCTTTTTGTTCGAACCCGCGGCGCCGATGCCATAGGGCGCGCCCCACGCCAGCGTCTCGAGCGTGGCGGCCGACGGCGAGTATTCGCAGCCGACCCAGCGGTCCCAACCCAGCGACTCGAGCTGCGCGAAGAACCACGGAAAATGGATCTCGCCGGGGCCCGGCTCGTGGCGGCCCGGCACGTTGCCGATCTGCACGTGGCCCACGTGCGGGAAGGCGCGCTGCAGCGTCTCGGTCAACGCGCCTTCCTCGCTTTGCACGTGGAAGGTGTCGAAGCACAGCTTGACGTTGGCGCGGTTCAGTTGCTCGATGACGGCGATGCCTTCGTCGATGCGGTGATAGAAATAATCCGGGAAACGCGCGGTGCAACAGGGTTCCAGGATCAGCGTCAGCCCCTCGGCCGCGGTGGCCTCGGCGGCCCGCTCGATGTTCTTCAGGAACACATCGTGGCAACGCGCGCGCTCGACACCGGCCGGGATGTTGCCGGCCATCGCATGCACCATCGGCTTGCCGACCTGCACCGCATAGGCGACCGCCTGGTCGACGCTGCGCAAGAACTCGTCCTCGCGTCCCGGCAATGCCGCGATGCCGCGCTCGCCCGCCGCCCAGTCACAGGGCGTGAGCACCTGCACCAGCGTCAGCCGATGCTGCGCCAGCAGGTCGGCGATCTGCGCGGCCGGATACTCGTAGGGAAAGGCGACCTCGACGCCCTGGAAACCGGCCTGTGCGGCCGCGCCGTAGCGCTCCAGCATCGGCAGCTCGGTGAACATCCACCGCAGGTTGGGATCGAAACGCAGCATGTCGGCTCCTGGTTGCTGGGCAGCGCGAACGGCTGCCTGAGCTCGACAATCTACGGACACCACCCCGGGGGATCAATGCAAGTCACCCTATGGATGGATTAGCTTTGCTTATCGCTGCGCCGGCGCGTCCTGCTTGCGCGCATCGAAAGCGGCGCGCGCGGCCTCGATGGTGTCGAGGTTCTGCTCGGCCCACACCCACACGCCGCAAAAGGCCGCGCCCAGCCCCAGGCCCAGGTCGGTCAGCCGGTATTCGACGCGCGGCGGCACGACCGGGTGCACGGTGCGGGTCACCAGGCCTTCGCGCTCCATGTCGCGCAGCGTCTGCGTCAGCATCTTCTGGCTGATGCCGTCGACCTCGCGGGCCAGCTGGGTGAAACGCAGCTCGCCTTTTTCGGCCAGCGCCTCGAGGATCAACATCGTCCATTTGTCGGCCACGCGCGCGATCACCCCGTTGACCAGCGCCTCGACGCGCGGGTCCAGCGGTTTTTCGGCGGCCAGCTTGCGCTGGGCCTCGTGGTGTTTGACGAAATCGAAGGACATGACGGCAGGCTCAAATCTATCCAAAAGGTAAGTATAGAACTTTTCAGTGCCTACTTCCCAAAAGAGAGTGTCGGCAATACGCTGGCGTCATTCATTCGCTTACGTCCCAGGAGACCATCAATGCACGACGATGCTGGCAAGACCTCGATCTCATCCCCACTGACGCTGCGCCCGAGCGGCAACACCATCCTGATCACCGGCGGCGGCTCGGGCATCGGCCGCGAACTGGCCTGGCGCTTCAACGCGCTGGGCAACACGGTGATCGTCACCGGCCGCCGGCTGGCCTCGCTGCTGGAGACCATCGCGGGCCGCCAGAACATGCACGCGGTCGAGCTCGACGTCGATGATCCGGCGCGGATCGAGGCCGTCGCCAGGCAGCTGGTCGCTCGGCACCCCACGCTGAACGTACTGATCAACAACGCCGGCATCATGCGTTTCGAGGACGTCGGCACCCAGCACGCCCTGGACGATGCCGAGGCGCAGATCACCACCAATCTGCTCGGTCCGATCCGGCTCAACAATGCGCTGGTCGAACACCTCAAGCGTCAGCCGTCGCCGGCGATCGTCAACGTGACCTCTGGCCTGGCCTTCGTGCCGCGCGCCGATTCGGCGATCTACAGCGCCAGCAAGGCGGCGATCCACTCGTACACGCTGTCGCTGCGCGAGCAGCTCAACGGCCAGGTCAAGGTGATCGAACTGGCCCCGCCGGCCTTGCAGACCGAGCTGACGCCCGGCCAGTCGCAGCGCGACGGCTACATGCCGCTGGACGCCTTCATCGACGAGGTGATGAGCCTGTTCGCGCAACAGCCGACGCCGGACGAAATCCTGGTCGAACGCGTCGGCGTGCAACGCTGGGCCGAACGCGAGGACCGCTTCCAGGCGACCTTCGATCGCATCAACACGGCGGCGCGCGCCAGCCGCCAATAATGCCGTGTCACGCCGCGCCGCGCCGCAAACGCACGCCGCGCGTGCGCGGCGCGTGGCGGCGCAAAGGCCTAGCGATGCTGCGCCAGTTCGTCGCGCAGCCACTGCACCACGGCCTGGACACTGGACGAGTCGCGCGGACCCCGCAGCAGATGATAGGTATGGCCGTCGATGACCGGCCCGAACGGCTGCTGCAGCTGGCCCGCGTCGAGCTCCGCCTGCACCATCGCCAGGCTCACCAGGCCGATGCCCTGCCCGGCGAGTGCCGCCTGGATCGCATGGCTCTCGTCCGAAAACACCAGCTGGCCGTGACGTTTCGCAGGTGTCAGGCCGGCCTGCGCGAACCAGTTCTGCCAGGTCGGATTGGCCGGGTCGTCGTGCTGCCACGTGAAGTGGATCAACGGCAGCCGCGCCAGCGCCTCGACGTCGCCAACCCGCAGCAAGGGGTTGGCGACCGGCGCAAATCGATCCTCGAACATGATCTCGGCCCGCAGGCCCGGATACGGCCCGCGGCCATATCGCACCGCCAGGTCGATATCGCTGCGCGCCAGGTCGACCAGATGATCCGAGGCCAGCAGTTGCAGATCGATGTCCGGGTGCTGGGCGTGAAAGCGCGCCACTCTTGGCACCAGCCACTTGGCGGTGAACGAATGGGTCGCCGAAATCGTCACCCTGTCGCGACGCGCGCCCTTGAGCAATCTGGCGAGCGCCGCTTCGAAGGCGTCGAAGCCCTGCTGCAGCACCGGGTATAGCTGCCGGCCCGCGTCGGTAAGCGCCACCTGCCGCACCTGCCGCAAGAACAGCGGCTGGCCCAGTTGCGCTTCGAGCCCACGAATCTGGTGGCTGATGGCGGTAGGCGTGACCGCGAGCTCCTCGGCGGCGCGTTTGAAACTGCCCAGGCGCGCGGCCGCTTCAAAGGCGCGCAGGGCAGACAGGGGCGGCAGTCTTCGCATGACGGACGGGTCGATTACGGATGAATCAGACTCATCTTACAGCTGATTTTTCACCATTTGTCGGTCGCCATCGTCTGGCTCACCATGGCAACACTTAGAAAGTGATGAGATGACATTCCCTCATCGGTCACCCCATCCACAGGAGCCCGCCATGACCCAGCCACAGACCCGCATCGTCAGCCAACCCGATCATTACGAACCCTTCCTGCTCTCGCAAGGCATCCGCCATGGCGAGCTGCTGTTCATCTCCGGACAAGCCGGCGCCGGCGAGGACGGCCGCATCGTCGCCGGCGGTTTCACGGCACAAGGCCGGCAGGCGTTCGCCAATCTGCGGCGCGTCCTAGAAGCCGGCGGCTCGAGCCTCGCGCATGTGCTCAAGGTCACCATCTTCGTGACCGACATGCAGTATTTCGACCAGGTGGTCGCGTTGCGCCGCGAGTTCTTCTCGTCGCCCTACCCGGCCGACACCATCGCGCAGGTCGGCGCGCTGTACGATCCCGCCGCGATGATCGAGATCGAGGCGACCGCCATTGCCAGCGCGCAAGGAGCCTGAGATGAGCCGACCCGATCACAGCGCGGCGGCGAGCGTCGCGACCCTGGCATCGCCGGTCGGATTGGGCCGACTGCGCCTGCGCAACCGTGTCGCGGTCGCGCCGATGACCCGTGTCAGCGCCAGTGCCGACGGCTTGCCCAGCGCCCGCATGGCCGACTACTACCGCGCCTTCGCGCAAGGTGGCTTCGGCCTGGTGATCACCGAGGGGCTGTACACCGACAGGGCGCATGCGCAAGGCTATCTGCATCAGCCGGGTTTGAGCGACAACGCGCAGGCGCAGGCCTGGCGTGCGCTGGTCGCGGCCGTCCGTGGCGACGGCGCGGCGATGGTCGCACAACTGATGCATGCCGGCGCGCTGTCGCAGGGCAATCCGCATCGGCGCCATAACGTGGCGCCGACCCGGCTGCGTCCCGCTGGGCAGCAGATGGCTTTCTATCGAGGCAGCGGCCCCTACGATGTACCGGCCCAGATCACCATCGGCCAGATCGACGAGGCCATCGCCGGCTTTGCACAGGCGGCACGGCACGCGTGCGAGGCCGGTTTCGACGGCGTCGAAATCCACGGCGCCAACGGCTACCTGCTGGACCAGTTTCTGACCGAGGGCATCAACCAGCGCAGCGATCGCTACGGCGGCTCGGTCCGCCAGCGCTTGACGCTGATCACCGAGGTGATCCAGGCGGTGCGTGCGCAGGTGGGGGCATCGTTCACCGTCGGCTTGCGCATCTCGCAAGGCAAGGTCAACGACTTTGGCCACAAATGGCGCGGCGGGGTCGATGAAGCCGCCGACATCTTCGGCACGCTGGGCGCGCTGCCGCTCGACTATCTGCACACCACCGAGTTCGAGGCGTGGCAGCCCGCCTTCGACGACGGCGGGCCCAGCCTCGCGGCCCTGGCGACACGGCATGCCGGGCTGCCGGTGATCGCCAACGGCGGCTTGCATGACCCCGCGCAGGCAGCCGGCATGATCGCGCGCGGCGAGGCGCAGATGGTGTCGCTGGGCCGCGGGGCGCTGACCCATGCCGACTGGCCGGCACGGGTGGCTGCCAGCCTGCCCTTGCAGGCCTTCGACCGCGCCATGCTGTCGCCGATCGCAGATCTCGACAACGCCGACCGGCATTTGGCCGCTCGGACACAGGCGCCGCACTGAGGCTTTTATTACCGACCATGTCGCGACCCACACATCCCGATACCAATGTCTCGCCGATGTACGGTTTGCTACATGACACCCCTGCCAGCCCTGTGGAAAATGCCTGGGCCGTCGCGCGCGCGCTCGCCGCCATCGCGAAAAGCGGCGCGCCCTGGCGCGACGGCGCATCCACTCTCCTATAAATTCCGCCCCGCACGTCGAGGACGGATCCCATGGCTCGCAGCATGACATCGAAGACTCCCCGCCTCTCCTGGCTACGCAATATCTCCATCCGGCAAATGACGTTGATCGTGTTGCTGGTTCTCAGCCTGCTGGTCGCAGGCCTGTCGGCCATCAGCGTGCAGGCGCTGCGCTCGGCCGGCGCTTCGCTCGACACCAGCCACCTGCTGGTGCGCGAGATCTCCGAACTGTCCAAGGCCAATGACCAGATCATGCGCGCGCGGCTGCGGCTGGGCCGCCAGCTCGAGTACGTCGAAGCCGGCGCCAGCGCCGACGCCAGCAGCGAGGCGGCCTCGGCCGCGCAGGCGCTGACGCTGGCGCGCCAGCACTTCGAGGGTTTCCGCGGCTACATCGCCCAGCACGAGACCGGCACGCTGGCGCAAGACCTCGACAGCCGCTTCGAGGCCTTGATGACGCAAGGCCTGCTGCCGCTGCGCGAGCACCTGCTGGCCAACGACGCACAGGCCTACCGCGCCCACAACCTGTTGACGGTGGTCGGCCTGAGCCGCGCCTTCGGCGAGGCGGTGCTGGCCTACGAGGATTACGCCGACCGCCACGAGACGGCCCTGATCGCCGATGCGACGGCGCTGCGCGACAACACCATCCTGGCGATCGCCGTGGTGCTGGCGACCTGTCTGGCGTTGTTGCTGCTGGCCGACCGCTACATCGTGCATTACGTGCGCCGTCCGCTCGAGGACGTGCGCGGTCACTTCCAGCGCATCGCCGGCGGCGACCTGACCGCCCGCATCGAGCTGTTCGGCAACAACTGCGTCGGCCAGCTGATGCCTTACCTGCGCGAGATGCAGGCCAGCCTGGTGCGCACGGTCGGCCAGGTGCGCCTGGGCGTCGACGAGATCCACACCGGCGCGGCCGAGATCACCGCCGGCAACAACAACCTGTCGCGCCGCACCGAAGAGCAGGCCGCGGCGCTCGAAGAGACCGCCGCCAGCATGGAACAGCAGGCCTCGACGGTGCGCCAGAACGCCGACAATGCCGCGCAGGCCGACCAGCTGGCGCGCAAGGCCTCGGATGTGGCCCGCGCCGGCAGCGTGGCGATGGATCAGGTGGTCGCGTCGATGAAGCAGATCGCCGAAGGGTCGCAGCGCATCACCGAGATCGTCGGGGTGATCGACAGCATCGCGTTCCAGACCAACATCCTGGCGCTCAACGCGGCGGTCGAGGCCGCCCGCGCCGGCCAGCAGGGCCGCGGCTTCGCGGTGGTCGCCACCGAGGTGCGCGCGCTGGCGCAACGCAGCGCCACGGCCGCCAAGGAGATCAAGTCGCTGATCGAGACGTCCAAGGGCAGCGTGGCTGCCGGGTCAGCGCAGGTCGACGTCGCCGGCCAGACCATGCAGCAGTTGCTGGTGTCGGTGCAACAGGTCAGCGAGGTGGTCGGCGAGATCAGCGCGGCGTCGTCCGAGCAGTCGACCGGCATCGAGCAGGTCAATCATGCGGTCTCGCAGATGGACACCAACACCCAGCAGAACGCCGCGCTGGTCGAACAGGCCGCGGCCGCCGCGGCGTCGCTGGAAGCCCAGGCCCGCAGCCTGCAGCAGGCGGTCGCCGCCTTCAAGCTCGACGCGGCCGGCGCGGCGTCCGCCGCCAGGCTGGACCACGAGCCGCTCGAAGCAGATCCGTTGTCGGCCCGCCCGCTCGGACTGCCCCGCCCGGCCTGAGCC
>JAEZBO010000059.1 GCA_023427085.1 Pseudomonadota bacterium | reverse complement strand
GCCGGGCCGCGATCGGCCGGGCCGCGGTCGGCCGCTTCGGTCAGCACCGGCGCGGCGGCCAGCGGCTCGTGACGGCCGGTGCCAGTGGCGTTGGCGGTCGTGGCCTGGCCCAGCAGCGCGGCTTCCTGTTCGCGCGCCAGGTAGATCTTGCGCACGCGGCCGTGGCGCAGTTCGCTGAGCGTCAGTTGCAGGTCGCCGACCGTCAGCGGTTCGTCGTGATCGCGCCAGACCCAGTGCAGCACCTTGAGGCTGTCGGCCGACAGCTGGCCCGACAGCTCGCGCAGCGTGGCCGGCTCGACCGGCGTGGCGCGGCCGGCCCGCAGGCTGTTGACGTACCAGCCGCGCAGCGCGAAGAACATCACCAGCGTGACCAGCACCACCACCACCCACCACAGGTAGGGGTTGATACGATTGAGCAGGTCGACCGCCTGTTGGCCAAAGACGATCAGCGCGTCGTAGCGCACGCCGGCCCCGAAGGACAGCAATGCGCGGCAGATGAATAGCCACAAAACTATTGCAATGCCGATTACTATGGCACGCCGGATGAGTCTAGGCATGGCCATGCTCAGCAGGTGCCGGGCGATCAGCTTGCTGTCATCGTTCAGGCGGGCGGGCGAGGTCGGCATCATCATGGAAAATATTGTCTCATGACCCGCGCTTCCCTAGAACTGCGCCAAAGCCAGCATTTGGCCTTGACCCCACAACTGCAGCAATCGATCCGGTTGTTGCAGCTGTCGTCGCTGGAGCTCGAGGCCGAGATCGCCCAGGCGCTGACCGACAATCCGCTGCTCGAGCGCGAGGACGAGCCGGCCTCATCGGCCGTCAAGGAGGCCGAACCGACGGCCGAGAGCGCGGCCGACGTCGCCGAGGCCGCCGAGCACGACAACGACAATGACTTCGAACGCGAGACCTCGTTCGAAGAGGGTTTTCGCAGCAGCGGCAACCAGAACGACGATGACGACAACGGCGCCTTCGAGGCGGCCCGCGCGCAGACGCTGCGCGAGCACCTGATCGAACAATTGCAGACCACCCGCGCCAGCCAGCGCGACATGCTGCTGACCGAGGTCTTGATCGACGAGCTCGACGAGAACGGTTTCCTGACCTCGACGCTGGACGAGATCCTGGCGTGGTTGCCGGCCGAGCTCGAGATCGAGCTCGACGAACTGCAGGCGGCGCTGGCGCTGTTGCGCTCGTTCGACCCGGCGGGCATCGGCGCCACTGACGTAACGCATTGCCTGGGGCTGCAATTGCGCTCGCCGGACCTGGCCCGCATGCCCGAAGCCGCCGATCCGCAGGTGCTGGCCGTCGCGCGCAAGCTGTGTGCCGAGCACCTGGCGCTGCTGGCGGCCGGCAGCCCGGCCAAGCTGCGCGAGGCGGCCGGCTGCAGCGACGAGGTCCTGCGCGCCGCGCGCACGTTGATCCTCAAGCTCGACCCGCGGCCGGGCCGGGCCTGGACCGTGGCGGCGGCCGATTACGCGGTGCCCGACGTCATCGTGCATCGCACCCGGCGTGGCTGGAAGGCGGTGCTCAACAACGCCGTGATGCCGCGGCTGCGCATCAATTCGGTCTATGCGCAGGTGCTGGGCAATGCCCGCAGCGGCGCCGGCAATCCGGCCATGCAGGCGCAGCTGCAGCAGGCGCGCTGGATGGTGCGCAACGTCGAGCAGCGTTTCGACACCATCCTGCGCGTATCGCAGGCCATCATCGATCAACAGACCGATTTCTTCACGCAAGGCCTGGGTGCCATGCGGCCCTTGATCCTCAAGGACATCGCCAGCGAACTCGGCCTGCACGAATCGACGATCTCACGCGCAACCACGCAGAAATTCATGCTCACGCCGTTCGGCACCATGGAGCTCAAGCGCTTTTTCGGCGCCGGCGTGGCGACCGAGGCGGGCGGCGCGGCCTCGGCCACGGCGGTGCAAGAGCAGATCCGCCGGCTGGTCGCCGACGAGCCGGCCAGCAATCCGCTGTCGGACAATCAGCTGATGCAGATGCTGTCCGACCAGGGCATCGTCATCGCCCGCCGAACTGTCGCCAAGTACCGCGAAGCCTTGCGTATTGCGCCGGCTTCGGTGCGCAAGGCCCAGGCTTCGCTGCGCTGAGTTTCCCCTGATAAATCAGGGACGTATAGCTTCAGCTATGCCGCTTGCAATCGATGAGGATATTCTCGATAATTATTCTCATGTACGTTTGTATCTGCAACGCCGTCACCGAACGCCAGATCCACGCCAGCGTGGAACAAGGCTCGGCGACCCTGGCGGATCTCCAATTCGATCTCGGTGTGGCCACCTGCTGTGGCTGCTGCGCCGACACGGCTGCGCAGTATCTGCCGGGCGGTCCGCAATGTGCCCAGCAGGGCGCCTGCCCCGGCCTGTGCGAACCGGCCCATATCGATCATTTCCTGGCGCCGGCCGGCACGGCCGCCGCCAACAGCTATCCGGTCGTGCCGCTGGTGCGTATTCGCCAAGCTGCCTGAGCCCATCCCCCGCGCTCATGTTTCGTTGCTAACTGGCAACGTTTTTTACCGCGCTATTCCAGCCGCCTGCGCGGCCCCGCCACCGCGGCAAAATGCGGCCGGGCGATGGCTTTTGCGCGCCCGATCCGGCCCGGCCGCGGTCCCGCGAGCCATACGTGGCGTCGAGCCGGGCGCGTAACGTTAAAAACCCATACTCATTCTCATTCTTTTGTCCCTTACCGCTCGCAGTAGCAGCCCTTTTCACGACTTGGGCCGCGCGGGTAGGCAGTGGCCGAAGGGCGGTGTTAGTCTGCGTGCGTTACCCGGCGCGGCGAGCTTGCTGGTCTTCGATTGAAGGCCTGCTCGACGTGTGCCGCCGACCCGTCATGCACCAGGAGCTTTGCCATGAAAGGCGATAAAACCGTCATCCAGTTTCTCAACAAGCAGCTGACCAACGAGCTGACCGCGATCAACCAGTATTTCCTGCATGCGCGGATGCTCAATCACTGGGGTTTCAAGCGCCTGGGCAAGCACGAATACGAAGAGTCGATCGGCGAGATGAAGCACGCCGACAAGCTCATCGAACGCATCTTCATGCTCGACGGGCTGCCCAACCTGCAAGACCTGCACAAGCTGCTGATCGGCGAGAACGTGCCCGAGCTGCTGGCCTGTGACCTGAAGGTCGAGCAAGGCGCCCAGGCGACCGTCAAGGAAGCCATCGCCCATTGCGAGTCGGTGCGCGACTACGTCTCGCGTGATCTGTTCCAGATGATTCTGGACGACACCGAAGAGCACATCGACTATCTGGAAACCCAGCTGGGCCTGATCGATCAGGTCGGCCTGCAGAACTACCTGCAAAGCCAGATGGAAGTCGAAGGCTGAGGCCACGCCGGCGCCGCGCCGTCAGACCGGCGCCTGCCGCCGACGCGGCGCGGTTCACGCGCCCAAAAAAACGCCCGGTGATGCCGGGCGTTTTTTATGGCGAGGTCGGCAGCGGACGCGCTGCCGCGTGCTAGAACGACCGGCGCGGACAGCCGTCGACCTTGCCCCAGGCATTGTTGGGCGCGCAATAACGATTGCGGGCATTCCAGGCGCAGGTCGGCCGGTCGAAGAAGCCGGCCTGGCTGCACTTGGCCATCTCGGCCTGGAAGGCCTGGTGCCAGCCCGGTTGCGTCGCCGCCGCGGACGGGTTCTGCGTCTGGCCCTGCATGGCCGGATCGGCGTAGGTCAGCGGCGCCTGGCCGGGGATCGGCGACGGATTGCTGCCTTCGCCGGGCCGCGCGGCCTCGACCGTCAGGACGTCCTGCGGGCCTTGCAGCCGGTCGCCGGCCGCCTGCGCCAGCCGCTGCGCTTCGCCCGCACCGAGGCGGTTGCGTGAGATCAGGACGTTGGGATCGCTGGTGGTCTCGAACAGCGACACCGTCGAGATCTGCCAGTTGGCATCGGCGGTCGGTTGCTCGGGCACGCCCAGCGTGCCGTTGACCAGCGGCTGCGGCGGCTGCTGCATATACGGCCGGCCATTGGCGTCGAGGACGGTGTCTTCGGGATCGGGGTCGTCTTCGCCGGGCGCAGGGACCGCAACCGGCGCCCGCTGCACCAGCCAGTCGCCCAACTGCATGCCGGCCAGCGCGGAGGCTCCCACGGCGATCAGCAAGGTCAGGAAGAGTAGTCGCCAGGACATGATTTCTGTTACTCGCTACAGGTTTCGTGTGTCAGGTTTTGGTACCGAACACATGGCCGCCGTGCTCGCGCATGGCGTGAAACCGTACGTCCGGGTACAGGTCTTCGGCAACGCGCAATTGTGCCCCAGACGTGACCAGGAAGGCCGGAGCCTCGACCACATCATAGGCGATATGGGCAGCGTTCGCATCCATGAACTTGCGCAGCGCCTTGGGGTCTTCCGACGTGATCCAGCGGGCCATCGTATAGCGTGACGGCAGCATGCGCGCCTCGACGCCGTATTCGGTCTTGAGCCGGTGCGCGACCACCTCGAACTGCAGCTGGCCGACCGCGCCGAGCAATTGCGTGCCGCTCGAGGCGACCGGCCGGAACACCTGGATCGCGCCTTCTTCGCCCAATTGGGTCAGACCGGTACGCAACTGCTTGGTTCGCAGCGGATCCTTGACCTCGACCTGCTGGAACAGCTCGGGGGCGAAAAACGGCAGGCCGGTGAAGCGCAGCGCTTCGCCCTCGGTCAGCACGTCGCCCAGTTGCAGCACGCCGTGGTTGGGGATGCCGATCACGTCGCCGGCATAGGCCTCGTCCAGCAGTTCGCGCCGCTGCGACAGGAACGACACCACGTTGTTGGGCCGCATTTCCTTGTTGGTGCGGCAGACCTTCAGGCGCATGCCGCGTTCGAAGCGGCCCGAGCTGACCCGCACGAAGGCCACGCGGTCGCGGTGGGCCGGGTCCATATTGGCCTGCACCTTGAACACCACGCCGGTGAACTTGGGCTCCTCGGGCAGCACGTCGCGCTCGAGCGCCTTGCGCGGGCCGGGCGCGGGGGCGTGCTCGACCAGCGCGTCCAGCACCTCCTGGACGCCGAAGTTGTTGATCGCCGAGCCGAAGAACACCGGGGTCTGGCGGCCAGCCAGGAACTCGGCCTGGTCGAAGGCCGGCGCGGCTTCCTGGATCAGCTCGATCTCGCCGGCGGCCTTCTCGAAGGTGTCGCCGAAGCGTTCGGCGATCTCGGGGTTGGCCAGCCCGTCGATGATGTCGTCGTCGTCGCCGCGGCGTTCCTGGCCGGCGCGAAACACCCGCATGCGGTCGCGCGAGATGTCGAACACCCCGCCGAACTGCCGGCCCATGCCGACCGGCCACGAGAACGGCACCGCGTCCATGCCCAGATGGGCTTCGATTTCGGACAGCAGCTCGAGCGGCTCGCGCACTTCACGGTCGAGCTTGTTGATGAAGGTGATGATCGGCGTGTTGCGGGCGCGGCAGACCTGCAGCAGGCGGATGGTCTGCGGCTCGACGCCGTTGGCCGCGTCGATCACCATCAGCGCGGCGTCCACCGCCGTCAGCACGCGGTAGGTGTCTTCGGAGAAGTCCTGGTGGCCCGGCGTGTCGAGCAGGTTGATCACACAGTTGCGGTATTCGATCTGCATGACCGACGAGGCCACCGAGATGCCGCGCTGCTTTTCGATCTCCATCCAGTCGGACGAGGCGTGGCGCGACGCCTTGCGCGCCTTGACGCTGCCGGCGATCTGGATCGCGCCTGCGAACAGCAGCAGCTTTTCGGTCAGGGTGGTCTTGCCCGCGTCGGGGTGGGAGATGATGGCGAACGTGCGCCGCCGGGCGACTTCGTGAGGAATATTCATGGCTGGGGGATTTTACCGCCTCGCCCGCGCGGGGCGGGCGTCGCAACGGCATACAAATGAAAGCAGGTGCGGCCGGCCAGGTGCGGCGGGCCAGGTGCGGCGGGCCAGCTATGGCGGGCGGGGCGCGGTCCGCGGGTTGCGGCCCGTCAGCTACCGCCGGCCATCGGCGGCCAGGCGCGTTCAGCCCGTGCGCTTGAAGGTCGCCAGGAACGCGCCCGCGGCGATGAACAGCGAACCGAAGCCGCGGTTCATCCAGCGGATGTGCACCGGATCGCGCAGCAGCCGCAGCACCTTGGCCGCCAGCACCGTGTAGACCGCCATCGCGACCAAGTCGGTGAAGGCCAGCGTGCCGGCGATGATGAGGTATTGCGAGGTGACCGGGTTGGCCGGATTGATGAACTGCGGCACCACCGCCAGCAGGAACACCGTGCCCTTGGGATTGCTGACGTTGATCAGGAAGCCGCGCATCACCAGGTCGCGGATCGAAGCCTGCGGCGGCTGGCCGGCGTCGACCTCGGTGACCGGCGCGGCGTCCGAACGGAACTGCTTGATGCCCAGGTAGATCAGGTAAGCCACGCCCAGCCACTTGACCACCGCGAACGCGATCTCGGAGGTCGCCAGCAGCGCGCCCAGGCCGATCGCCACGATGGCGACCTGCGTCAGGATGCCGGCGATCAGCCCCAGCGTGTTCCAGTAGCCGCGCGCGAAGCCATAGCGCAGTCCGCAGGACATCGCCGAGATGGCGCCGGCGCCGGGCGAAAACGAGATCGCCCAGGAGGCAGCGAAAAAAGCCAGCCAGGTGCTGAGGTTCATGGTCGGACTCGGGCAAGAAGGAAAGCGGGCGCCGCGGGGGTCAGGCCGGGCCAATCCCTTGCGGATCGGCCGACCGGATCAACCCGTCGACGCCCGTCGGCCCGGCCCGGCCAGCCGGGTCGCGCTTATTTTGACAGCAAAACCGGCCGGCGGGCAGGCGCCTGGCGCGGGGCCAGCGGCGCCGGTGCCGCGCGGCGATCGTCCTGGCC
>JAEZBO010000192.1 GCA_023427085.1 Pseudomonadota bacterium | reverse complement strand
GCGCCCGCCAGCCAGCGTCGCCGTGACGGCGACATGGGGCAGCCGCCGGTGGCATCGTGAGAGTCTTGCATGGTGGTCTACTCCAGCGCCAACGCGTCGCGGGCCTGGCCGAGATCCACGGCCAGCGCCGCAAAGGCCTGCTGCATGGCCAGGCGCTGCGGCGCGCCGACCGTATCGAAAGACGGGAAGCCGGCGGGCGGCGCGGCGCCAGCCAGCCGCTGGCTGGCCAACGCCGCCTGCGCCTGCGCGTAGTGCGCCGCGAGGCTGTCTGCCAGCGCGGCATCGGTACGCGCCAGGAACGGCGCCATCAGGCTGGCGATCTTGACGAGCCCGTCCAGATTGGCCTGCAGCGTCCACAGCTCGGTGTGCGCGTAACGATCATCCTGTCCGCCCAGCTTGTTGTCGGCCATCTCGCGCGCCAGCTTGGCGGCGCCGGCCAGCATGCGTTCGGGCGAGACCGTCAGGCTGCCCAGGCGCGGGGTCAGGCGGTCCACGTCGGCCAGCAGCGCCTGCGCGACTGGCAGCAGATCTGTCGCGCTGGCGGGCGACGGACCGAACAGGCCCAGCTCGATCCGGTGAAAGCCGGCGAATGCCGGGTCTTGCTCGCGCTCGGCCAGGTAATCGGCCTGGCCATCGATGCGGGCATCCAGATCGCTGTAGGCGTCGGCGCTGGCCTCGATGCGTTGATAGGCCTGGCGCGCCGGCGCATAGCGGGCCCGTGCGCCGGCGAGATCGCCGCGTTCGATGAGGGCCAACAAGGCCTGCACGTCAGCGCGCAGGCGCCGCGCCTGCAAGGCCAGGTAGACGCGGTATTCGGCCAGCGCGCCGACGGTCTCGGCCAGCGCCGGGCGTGCCGCCTGCGCCGCGCGCGACGCGTCGGTGGCGCTGACGTGCAGCGTGCCGCGCGGATTGCTGAGCAGGCCGCAGGTCATTGCATAGTCGCCGGGCGGCAGGCGCGCGGCCAGGGTCTGGGAGTAACCCGGCGCGATGTTCTCGCGCTCTTCCATCACCATCACGCCGTCGAGGATCTCCCACTCGACGGCGCGCTGCGACTGGTTGTCGATGCGAAACACCGTGCGGCCCGCCGGCACCGTCAAGGTCGCCGGCTCGCAGCCTTGCGCCCGGATCACCACGGCGACCTGCTCGTCGTCGGCGTGCGGCTGGCCGGCCTGCTGCGACGCCCAGTAGAACGCCGCGGCAGCGGCCAGCAGCAGCAATGACGACAGGCCCAGCGCGATGCGCACCAGCAGCCGCGACGGCATCGATGAACGGGAATTCGGCGGTGGCGGTGATTGTGTCATGGATGATGCTCCGCTTTCGGCGGCGCCGCGATGGGGTCGGCCGGGTCGAAAGATGTCGCGCTGCCGCGGGCTACGGGCGGGTACGCCACCGGCCGCAGGAACCACGGCAGCGTCACGGCCAGGTAGGCCAGATAGGCCACCGCCTCGCTGAACACCGGCGCTTCGTGGTAACCCAGCACGCCGGCCAGCACCGTGCCCAGCGGGCCGTCGGCCGGCAGCACATGGCCCAGATCGAACAACACCGTCTGGCCGAGGTTCCACAGCCCCGCCTCGTGCAGCGCCCGCACGGCACCGGCCAGCAGCCCGGCGGCCACCAGCAGGATGAACAGGCCGGTCCAGCGGAAGAATCGCCGCAGATCCAGCCGCACGCCGCCGACATAGATGGCGTAGCCCAGCACCGCGGCCGCCAGCACGCCCAGCAGCGCACCGGCAAAGGCGGACGAGCCGCCCTGCTGGAATGCCGCCAGCAGGAAGAACACCGACTCGAGCCCTTCGCGCGCGACCGCCAGGAACACCATCAGCACCAGCGCCCAGGCCTGCCCGCCCGCCGACGACAGCGCCGCGTCGACCGCGTCGCGCAGCTGCGCGGCCAGGCCACGCGCCGCGCGGCGCATCCACAGCACCATCGTGGTCAGCATGACGACCGCCACCAGGCCGACCACGGCCTCGAACAGCTCTTGGGCTTTTTGCGGGAATTCGGCGCTGAGCCATTGCAGCGCCGCGCCGACCGCCAGCGACATGGTCAGCGCCAGCAGGATGCCGACCCACACCACCGGCATCCAGCCGCCGCGGCCGGTCTGCTTGAGATAGCCGGCCACGATGCCGACGATCAGCGCTGCCTCGATGCCTTCGCGCAGCATGATCAGAAAAGGTACGAGCATGGAAAACAAGGGGGCGTGCCGCTTGCGCGTCACGCCCCAGACTCAAAGAAGAAGCGTTCTTATTATTCTTCCATGCCCCCGCTTACGCCCCGCTGTAAGCCTGGCGGCTCAAGCTCAAGAACTGCTTAGTGGTTGTCGCGCGGCAGCCCGCGTGTCTGCGCGATGCGCTGGTACGCGACGGCCGGCTTGAGCACCATGCCGTCGGACAGCTGATCCACCAGACCACGCTGGATCTCCTGCCACGGCGTCTGGCTGGCCGGCATCGCGAACCCGCCGGCGGCGGCCAGCGCCGCGCGCCGCTGTTGCAGTGCGTCGTCGCCGATCAGCACGTCGACACGGCCCTGGCGCAGGTCCATGCGAACCCTGTCGCCGGTGCGCAGCAAGGCCAGGCCGCCGCCTGCCGCGGCCTCGGGCGAGGCGTTCAGGATCGACGGCGAACCCGAGGTGCCCGACTGCCGGCCATCACCGATACAGGGCAGCGAATCGATGCCGCGCTTGATCAGCTCGCTGGGCGGCTGCATGTTGACGACCTCGGCCGCGCCCGGATAGCCGATCGGCCCGGCGCCGCGGATGAACAGCAGGCAGTCGGCGTCGATGCCCAGCGCCGGATCGTCGATGCGATGGTGGTAGTCCTCGGGGCCATCGAACACGATGGCGCGGCCTTCGAAGGCTTCGGGGTCGTCGGGATTGGACAGGTAGCGCTCGCGGAATGCCGGCGAGATCACGCTGGTCTTCATGATCGCCGAGTCGAACAGATTGCCGCGCAGCACGATGAAGCCGGCGTCCTTGACCAGCGGATTGTCGTACGAGCGGATCACGTCGTCATCGAGGATGCGGGCGTTGCGCACGTTCTCGCCGATGCTGCGGCCATTGACCGTCAGCGCGTCGGCATGCAGCTTGCCGGCCTTGAGCAGCTCGTTCATCACCGCGGGCAGGCCGCCGGCGCGGAAGTACTCTTCGCCCAGATAGAAGCCAGCCGGCTGCATGTTCACCAGCAACGGGATCTTGTGGCCGTGGGTCTGCCAGTCGGTGTCGCACAGCGGCACGCCGATGTGGCGGGCGATCGCGTTGACGTGGATCGGCGCATTGGTCGAGCCGCCGATCGCCGAATTGGCGGCGATGCAGTTCTCGAAGGCCTCGCGGGTCAGGATGTCGGACGGCCGCAGGTCTTCCCACACCATGTCGACGATGCGCTGGCCGGTCTGGTAGGCGATCTGCGGCCGCTGGCGGTACGGCGCCGGGATCGCCGCGCAGCCCGGCAGGCTCATGCCCAGCGCCTCGGCCAGCGCGTTCATCGTCGAGGCCGTGCCCATCGAATTGCAGTGGCCCACCGACGGCGCCGCGTCGGTGACGATGTCGATGAACTCGTCATAGTCGATGTGGCCGGCGGCCTGCTGCTTGCGGGCCTCCCACACCACGGTGCCGGAGCCGGCGCGCATCTTGTTCCACCAGCCATTGAGCATCGGCCCGCCCGACAGCACGATGGCCGGGATGTTGACGGTGGCCGCGCCCATCAGCAGCGCCGGCGTGGTCTTGTCGCAGCCGGCCAGCAGCACCACGCCGTCGAGCGGATAGCCGTACAGCACCTCGACCAGCGACAGGTAGGTCAGGTTGCGGTCGAGCGCCGCGGTCGGGCGCTTGAGCGTCTCCTGGATCGGATGCACCGGAAACTCGAAAGGCACGCCGCCCGCCGCGATGATGCCGTCGCGCACGCGCTTGGCCAGATCGATGTGGTGACGATTGCATGGCGAGATGTCCGAGCCGGTCTGCGCGATGCCGATGATGGGCTTGCCGCCCTGCAGCTCTTCGCGCGTGAGCCCGAAGTTCAGTTGCCGCTCCAGGTACAGCGCGGTCATGCCGGGATTGTCGGGGTTGTCGAACCAGGCGCGCGAGCGCAGTTGCGCCGGCGTGAGTCGGTCACGGGCCATGCAAGGTCTCCTTTGATGTTGTCGTCAGGCCGGAACTGCCGCCGCTTGCAGGCCATCGATGACCAAGCGGGTGATGTCCGTCGTGCTGGCCTTGCCACCCAGGTCGCGTGTCAGTCCCGACGCTTGCAGCATAGCGTGATTGACCGAGCGTTCGATAGTCTCGCTGGCCGACGACAGCCGCGCGTCGCCGTGGCGCTCGCCGAGCCACTGCAGCATCATCGCCGCCGACAGGATGGTGCCGTAGGGATTGGCGATGTTCTTGCCGGCGATGGTCGGCGCCGAGCCGTGCGCGGCCTGGAAGAAACCGTTGTGATCGCCCAGCTCTGCCGACGGCGACATGCCCATGCTGCCGACGGTCGCCGCGCCCAGGTCGGTGATGATGTCGCCGAACATGTTCTCGGTGACCACCACGTCGAAGTGCTCGGGACGTTCGACCATGTAGCAGGTCATCGCGTCGGCATAGGCGTAGTCGCGCTCGATGTCCGGATACTGTTCGCCCACTTCGTCGAAGATGCGCCGGAAGAAGGCATAGCTGCGCAGCACGTTGGCCTTGTCGACCACGGTCACGCGTTTCTTGCCGTCGCCGGGCGCGCCATTGCGCTTGCGCGCCAGTTCGAAACTGGCGCGGCAGATGCGCTCGACGCCCTTGCGGGTCATCACCAGCGTGTCGACCGCGGTCTCGCCGCGCAGCAGCACGCCGCCGCCCCGCGCGGCGTACAGGCCTTCGGTGTTCTCGCGCATGATGACGTAGTCGATGTCGCCTTCGCGGCGGTTGGCCAGCCGCGAGGTCACGCCCGGACGCAGCTTGATCGGCCGCACGTTGGCATAGATGTCCAGCGCGAAACGCAACTGCAGCCCGAACTCGATGCCGGTCTCGGTGCCGTCCGGATAGGTCACGCCCGGAATGCCGGTGGCGCCGTGCAGCACCGCGTGCGCCTTGCGGCAGCCTTTGCGGGTCTCGTCGGGGAAGGCCGTGCCGCTTTTCAGGTAGTGCCCTGCCCCGCCCTGGAATTCGACGTAATCGAACACGCCGTCCAGGCCAGGGGTCGCGTTCAGCACGTCCAGCGCCGACTGGCAGACCTCGGGGCCGATGCCATCTCCGTGTACGACTGCGATCTCGTATTTCTTCATGTCGTGCTGCCTCGTCTCTGATGGATGAATCGAAGCGGGACCGACGCCCGCCCACTGCGGCAAACGTATCACGAACCTATTTTATATATCAATAGATATATCTATGGATGCATTAAAACCGTGGTCGACGCATTCCTGCCATCGTCCTACCATCTTGGTATTTTCCCTGATCCATCACCAGTGAGAGACTCGACTTCGACCCTTTACAAGCCCGGCCCCGTCCATTTAGTATTTTTATAAATATATTAAAAGGAGGATGACAAATGTTCCGCAGATCCCTATCCGCCGTCTTGCTGGCCGCCACCTCGCTGTGCCTGTCGCCGCTGGCCGCCCAGGCCCAGGAGTGGCCGGCCAAGACCGTGCGCATCCTGGTCGGCGCCAACCCCGGCGGCGGCAGCGACAACCTGGCCAGGCTGATCGCCGAACGGCTGGGCAAGAAGACCGGCCAGACCTTCGTGGTCGAGAACCGCCCCGGCGTCTCCAACACGCTGGCCGCCGAGGCCACCGCCCGCGCCAATGCCGACGGCTACACGCTGCTGGTGGCCGCCAGCACCTCGCAGACCATCGCGCCGCACCTGATCGACCTGAACTACGACCCGCTCGAGGACATCCAGCCGGTGGCGCTGATCACGCAGGTGCCGACCGTGCTGGTGACCAACAAGGACATGGGCTGGAACTCGGTCGCCGACCTGGTGGCCTACATGAAGGCACATCCTGGCAAGGTCTCGTACGGCTCGTCGGGCTACGGCAGCCCGCACGTGATCCTGGCCGAGCAGTTCAACCTGAGCGCCGGCGTCAAGGCGCTGCACGTGCCGTACAAGGGCGCGTCACAGACGCAGATGGACATCATCGGCGGCATCATCCACATGACCTTCGACACCACGCCGGCCGCCATGGGCCAGATCAAGGCCGGCATGCTCAAGCCGCTGGCGGTCACCAGCGAACAGCGCCTGGCCGAGCTGCCCGACGTGCCGACCATGAAGGAAGCCGGCTATCCCGACGTGCAGATCCAGGTGGTCTATGGCCTCTACACCACCGGCGGCGTGCCGGCCGCGGTGAGCCAGCGCATCAACGCGGTCTTCAACGAAGTGCTGGCCGACCCTGAATTCGCGCAGCGGCTGGCGGTGATGGGCGGCTCGGCCCAGCCGCTGGACGTGGCGCAGTTCGAGGCCATGAGCCAGCAGGAGCTGGACAAGTTCGGCCGTATCATCGAACTGGCGGGCATCCCCAGCCAGAAGACCCGGCGCTGAACGCCGGCCGCGCCCGCGCCACTCACAAGGAGACAACGTGCCTGCTTTTGCATCCGACCTCATGGACCGCTTTCGCCTGGACGGCGCGGTCGCCGTCATCACCGGCGGCGCGCAGGGCATCGGCCTGGCCACCGGCGCGCTGTTTGCCCAGGCCGGCGCGCAGGTGGTGCTGGCCGACCGCAGCGAGGACGCGCTGGCCGATGCGCTCGCGGCGGTGCCGCAAGCGGCGGGCCGGCAGCTGGACGTCGGCGACGAGGCGCAGGTCGATGCCTGCTTCGAGTCGGTCCGGCAGGAATTCGGTTCGGTCGACGTGCTGATCAACAACGCCGGCATCGCGATCCGCCGGCCGGCCACCGAGCTGAGCGTGGCCGACTGGAACGCGGTGGTGACCGTCAACATGACCGGCATGTTCCTGTGCGCCCGCGCGGCGGCGCGCCACATGCTGGCGACCGGTCGCCCGGGCGCGATCGTCAACACCGCTTCGATCATGGGACTGTCGGGCGGCGGGGTCTACCCCAACATCTCGTACCAGACCACCAAGGGCGCCATCATCAACATGACCCGTGCGCTGGCGGTCGAGTGGGCCGCGCAGCAGATCCGCGTCAACGCGGTGGCGCCGACCTACGTCGAGACCCAGTTCGTCGCGGCGCTGCTCAACGAGCCCGAGATCGAGGCGCGCATCAAGGCGCTGACGCCAATGGGACGGCTGGCCAAGCCGGTCGAGATCGCCACCGCGATGCTGTTCCTGGCCAGCCCGGCCGCGGCCATGGTGACCGGCCACACGCTGGCGGTCGACGGCGGCTATCTGGCACAGTGACGGCGGCCCGCGCCGCGACCCGGCGCGGTCATGCAGGCTGCGGCGTGAGAGGCTGAAGCGCGACAGGCCTGCTGCGCGACCGGCCGGACTCGTTACAGGCTGGTGAGCTGGAACTTCTCGACGATGCCCACCAGCGCATCCTCGCCGCGCTCGCGCTGGGCCTGGTGTTCGACGGCGGCCTGCGGGGCGCGCTTGCTCATCAGCGTCTCGATCATCTTGACGTGGGTGCGGGTCGAGCGCTGGCGATAGGCATCGGTCTGCAGCCGCAGCGCCACCATGTGCGCGCGCTGCGCCAGGTCGCGCATCTGGCAGCCCGACTGATAGAGCTTCTTGTTGCCCGACAGCCGCATCAGTTCGCGATGGAAGCGTTCGTCGGCCAGGCCCCACTTGTCGATGTCGCCGGCGTCCAGGTGATCCTGCATGTCGGCCAGCGCGTCGTTGACCGGCTGGAAGGCCTCGGCGTCCGGGCGGTGCTTGGCGATCAGGCTGACCGCCATGGTCTCGAGCGCCGAGATGACCTGGTACATCTCGCGCATGTCGCTGCTCGACAGCGGCAGCACCCGGATGCCCTTGTGGCGGCGGATCTCGAGATAGCCTTCGCTCTGCAGCCGCAGCAGGGCTTCGCGCACCGGCGTGCGGCTCATGCCCAGCTTGTCGATCGCGTCGGCCTCGTCGATCAGGCCGCCCGGTGCGATCTTGCCGGTCTGTATCCAGTCTTTGATTTCGCGGTAAGCCGCATCCGATGCTAGAGGCATCGCCGCTCCAAAAGAAATGCCGTTGCGTGCAGGAAGCACATGATAAAGAAAAAAGGCCGCGCCCACGGGCGCGGCCTGTTGCCAGCTCGGTGCATGCGGGCCGGCCCAACCAGGCCGGCCCGTCACAGCTAGCGGTACAGCACCGTCGGCAGCCACATGCCCACGCCGGGGAACATGTACAGGATGAAGATCGCCACGATCTGGATGCCCATGAACGGCAGCATGCCCAGGAAGATCTGGTTCAGCGTGACGTGCGGCGGCGAGACGCCCTTCAGGTAGAAGGCCGACATCGCCACCGGCGGCGACAGGAACGCGGTCTGCAGGTTCAGCGCGACCAGCAGGCCGAAGAACAGCGGATCGATGCCGAAGTTGGCCAGCAGCGGCACGAAGATCGGCATGAAGATCACGATGATCTCGGTCCACTCGAGCGGCCAGCCCAGCAGGAAGATGATGATCTGCGCCAGCAGCATGAACTCGACCGGCGACAGGCCCATCGACAGCACCCACTCCTCGATGATCTGCTGTCCGCCCAGCAGCGCGAAGGCGGCCGAGAAGATCGACGAGCCGACGAACAGCCAGCACACCATCGCGCTGGTCTTGGCCGTCAGGAACACCGATTCCTTCAGCACCGGCATGTTCAGCCTTCGATACATCGCCGCCAGCACCACCCCGCCGAGCGCGCCCATGGCGGCCGCCTCGCTGGGCGTGGCCAGGCCGGCGACGATCGAGCCGAGCACGGCGAAGATCATCACCGCCAGCGGGAAGAACGAGGCCATCAGCATCTTGAAGATCTCGAGACGCTGCCACGTCATCAACGCATAGAAGATCGCCAGCAGCGCCGCCATCACCCAGAACGCGATCCAGTAGCCGGCCGGCACCGGCACGCGGTCGGAAGCCGTGTCGGCCTGGGCCTGGGCCTGCTGCGCGGCCGCGGCGTTGCCGGGCGCTTGCGGCGTCGGCGGCACGGCGCCGGGCGGTTCGGCCAGACCACCCGCGCCAGGGGGCTCGGCCAGCCCGCCTTCGACCGGCGGTTCGGCCAGCCCGCCTTCGGAGGGCGGCTCGGCCAGGCCACCACCGCCGTACGAGGCGCCGCCCGAGAAGCCCAGCTGCAGCTCTTCGGGGATCTCGTACTCGACCGGCGGCTCGGACAACATGCGGTGCGTCGCGCCCATGATGACGATGAAGCACAGCAGCGGCACCAGCAGGATCAGCAGGTTGCGCGTCAGATAGCCCATCGGCACGTCGCGGTTGCGATTGCCCTTGAACATGTTGCTGAGCAGCCCGGCCATCGCGCGGGTCTGGCCGCCCGCGGCCAGCTTGCGGGTGTTCTCGGGCAGCGGCAGCGTACGTTCGGACTCGGGCAGCGGCGGCGCCATCGACGGGAAGAACTTGGCGACCAGGATCACGTACAGGATGTACATGCCGGCCAGCATCAGCCCCGGGAAGATCGCGCCCGCGTACAGCTGCACCACCGACACGCCGGCCGTGGCGCCGTAGACGATCAGCAGCACCGACGGCGGCAGCAGGATGCCCAGACAGCCGCCGGCCGTGATGGCGCCGGCCGTCATGCGCACGCTATAGCCCGCCTTGAGCATGGTCGGCATCGCCAACAGGCCCATCAGCGTCACCACCGCGCCGACGATGCCGGTGGCGGTGGCGAAGATCGCGCAGGTCGCCAGCGTGGCCACGCCCAGCGAGCCGGGCACCCGCGCCAGCGCCAGATGCATGGAGCGGAACAGCTTTTCGATCAGGTTGGCGCGTTCGACCAGATAACCCATGAACACGAACAGCGGGATCGAGATCAACGCGTCGTTGACCATCGTCGCATAGGTGCGCTGCACCATCAGGCTGAGGGTCTGCTCGATGGCCCGCATCGGGTTGCCGGCCTGCATGAAATAGGCGAGGAACGAAAAGATCACCCCCATGCCCATCAGCGTGAAGGCGGTCGGAAAGCCCAGCATGATGCACACCACGACCAGCGCGAGCATGATCAGGCCGATATGGCCGGTGGTCAGCGCCGTCCACGGCGTCAACAGGATCACCGCGAGCACCACCATCGCCATGATCGACAGCCCGAACCAGATGGCCTTGTTCGGTGGCTGTGCTTGAGTCTGCGTCTGCGACATCATCGATTCTCCGGCGTGACGTAGCGGTCCAGTTTTTTAATGTCCTCGTCCTTGACGTGGACCATCTCCTTGAGCTTCTCGACGTCGACTTCCTCGACATCGCCCTCGCGACGCGGCCATACGCCGTTGCGCAGGCACAGGATGCAGCGGCCGACTTCGCTGAAGCCTTGCAGCAACAGGACGGCGCCGGCAAACGGAATGATCGCCTTGAACGGATAGATGGGCGGCCCATTGGCCATCAGCGACGAATGCTCGCGGATCGCGATCGACTCGCTGGCAAAGATCCAGCCCGCCCACACCATGGCGATCACGCCCGGGAAGAAGAACAGGATGTACAGGACCAGATCGAGCGCAGCCTGCGTGCGCGGCGAGAAGAAGCCGTAGAGGATGTCGCCGCGCACGTGGCCGCTCTTGGCCAGCGTGTAGGCGCCCGCCATCATGAACAGCGTGCCGTACATCATCATCTGCATGTCGAAGGCCCAGGCGCTGGGGTTGCTGAAGAAGTAGCGCGCGGCCACCTCCCAGACGATCGAGAGAGTCAGCAGCACGATGAGCCAGGCGAACGCCTTGCCGACCCACGTGGAGATTCGATCCACAAAGAATAAGAATTTCAGCATCGGTACACCTTATGGGCACGCTGCCTGCCGGCACGAAGACGGCGGGCAGCGCTTGGAGCGGCCGCGCAGGCACGTCTCGCGCGCGGATCGCACGCGCGGACGGGCTGGACGGCTCAGAAAGGTGGGACCGGCCTGGCTGCGACAGGCCGGGGACTTGCCCGGGGCGATCAGGCCGCGGGCTTGGCGCTGCGCGAGAAGTAGTGGTTGTAGGCCATGCGGTAGTCGACCAGCGTGTCGTTCTGCCAGCGGCCGCAGCGTTGCGCGAACGCGCGTTGCGACTCGAGCACCTTCTTGAACAGGGGGTTCTCGGCGGCACGCTTCTCGATCATCTCGTCCCAGATCTTGAGCTGCTGTTGCAGCAGCGCATCGGGCGTCTTGTAGAACTTCACGCCCTGCTTCTGCAGTTCGATGTAGTCCTTCGAGTAGCGGTCGATGGCCTTCCAGGACATGTCGGCGCTGGCGGCCTGCGTGGCGTAGCGGATCACGGCCTTCAGGTCGTTGGGCAGCGCTTCGTACTTGGCCGTGTTGAACATGATCTCGAACTGCTCGGCGCTCTGGTGGAAGCTTTGCAGCATGCAGATCTTCGAGACGTCGGGAAAGCCCAGCGTGCGGTCGGACGAGGCGTTGTTGAACTCGGCGCCGTCGAGCAGGCCCCGATCCAGGGCCGGCACGATTTCACCACCGGGCAGCGCGTTCACGGCCGCGCCCATGGCGCTGAACATGTCGATGGCCAGGCCGACGGTACGGAACTTCAGGCCCTTGAAGTCTTCGGCGCGCGTGACCGGCTTCTTGAACCAGCCCAGCGCCTGCGTCGGCATCGGGCCGTACATGAACGAGGTCACGTTCACGCCCATGGCCTTCTGGACCTCTTTGAGGATCTCCTTGCCGCCACCGTATTCGTGCCAGGCCATGACCATGTTCGGGTCCATGCCGAACGACGGGCCCGAGCCCCACAGCGCCACCGCGGTGTTCTTGCCGTACCAGTACGCCACCACGCCGTGGCCGCCGTCCAGCGTGCCCGAGGACACCGCATCCAGCAGGTCGAAGGCGCGCACCACCGCGCCGGCGGGCAGCACCTCGATGCGCAGCCGGCCCTCGGACATCTCGTTGACCTTCTTGGCGAAGTCTTGCGCGTACTCGTGGAAGATGTCGGTGGCGGGCCACGTGCTCTGGAAACGCAGCGTGGTGACGGACTGGGCCTTAACGATGGCCGGCGCCGCCAGGGCGGCAGACGCGGCCGCGCCGGCCATGAAGGTGCGGCGGTTTGCTTTCATCTCGGTGTCTCCTCAGACAGGGGGAAGTTCTCGTTCTACTTGTTGAATCTTCGTTCCACAGCCCCGCGGATCCTGCTAGCCCTACCCTCCGGCGACTGCAGCACGCATACCTTATCGCCGGGGGGGACCGCTGTCATCGGCGAAAACCCGAGGATCGTAAGCATGCAGTCAGCTTGCGATCCGCTTTCGTTCAACTCGGCGTTTACCCTGAATTTATTTAATATATTTAAAGATATACTTTGCTCGCACGGTAGCGCGTGCCGTTGTCCACGCGCGCTTACTGTTCCGCCACGCACCGCTTTCAAACCCGTCGAGGGAGTGTCCGATGGAGTTGCCCGCGCCGCGCATCATCGATGCCCATCATCATCTGTGGGATCTGCAGGCCAATCATTACCCATGGCTCAGCGACCGGGTCGGGCCGCGCATGTATGGCGACTACGCGGCGATCCGGCGCAACTATCTGGTCGACGATTTGCGCCGCGACATCGGCCGCTGGCCGGTGGTCGCCTCGGTGCACGTGCAGGCCGAACACGACAGCGCCGATCCCGAGCGCGAGACCCGCTGGCTGCAGCAACAGGCCGATCGCAACCCGGGCCTGCCGCAGGCCATCGTCGCCTACGCCGACCTGAGCGCCGCCCCCGCACAGGTCGAGGCACAGCTGGCCGCGCACGGCCGCCATGCCAAGCTGCGCGGCATCCGCCAGATGGCGCACCAGCATCGGGTCGCCGGCATGGCGCCCCACCCCGACCTGCTCGCCGATCCGCAGTGGCGCGACAACCTCGGGCTGCTGGCGCGGCACGGGCTGTCGTTCGACCTGCAGATCTTTCCGGAACAGGCCGACGATGCCTGCGCGCTGTTGCAACGTCATCCGTCGCTGCAGTGCCTGCTGGTGCACAGCGGCCAGCCCCACGACCAGAGCCGCGACGGCCTGCGGCGCTGGCGCGCGGCGCTGCGGCGGCTGGCGACGGCGCCGAACCTGGCGATCAAGCTGTCGGGCTTCGGCATGTTCGATCGGCACTGGACCCAGGCTTCGATCGAGACGCTGATCCATGGCGCCATCGACATCTTCGGGCCGCAGCGCGCGCTGTTCGGCAGCAACTTTCCAGTCGATGGCCTGATGCGCGGCTACGACGAGCTGTGGACCGCCTACACCGCCGCCTGCCGCCGCTACTCGGCTGCCGAGCGCGCCGCCCTGTTCCACGACAACGCAGCACGGCTATACCGGCTCGCCGAGCCGGCCCTCGCAACGCGGCCCGCGGCGACCTCGCCGGCCGCGCCATCCCCATCGACCTGTTGAACCCCCGACCACCCGGAGACAGCCATGAACCTCACCAGACGCCGCATCAACGGCGCACTCACCGCCATCGGACTGACGACGATCCTGCCGCGTGCCCATGCACAGGCGCAGATCCGCCTGTCGCTCGGCCACAACTCGCCACCGGCCAGCCCCAAGGGCATGGGCGCGACGCGCTTTGCCGAACTGGTCCAGGAAAAAAGCGGCGGACGCATCGCCGTCAAGGTCGCGCCGGCCGAACAGCTGGGCAACGAAAACGCGCTGATGGGCGCCATGCGCATGGGCACGCTGGACATGGGCAGCCTGGGCCAGGGCGCGATGCTGTCGATCGTGCCCGAAGTGGCCGCGCTGGGCCTGCCCTTCCTGTACTCGAGCATGCCGACCGCGTGGGAGGCGCTGGACGGCCCGATCGGCAAGGAGCTGGCCGGCAAGCTGGACGCCAAGAACCTGGTGTTCCTGGGCTGGTGGTGCAACGGCATCCGCCAGACCAGCAACAGCCGCCGGCCGATCCAGCGGCCCGAGGACCTGCGCGGCCTGAAGATCCGCACGCCGCTGGACCCGACCACCGTCGACGCCTTCGCCGCGCTGGGCGCCAGCCCGCAGCAGATCAACTGGGGCGAGGTCTACATGGCCTTGCAGCAGAAGGTGGTCGATGGCCAGGAGAACCCGCTGGCCAACATCCACGCGGCCAAGCTCTACGAGGTGCAAAAGTACATCTCGTTCACCAACCACAAATACGAGGCCACCGGCCTGATGATCGGCGCGCCGACCTGGGGCCGCCTCAAGCCGCAGGACCGCGAGCTGCTGCGCGAGGCCGCGCACGAAGCCACCGCCTTCCAGCGCCGCGCCATGTTCGAGTCGGACGAAAAATTCCTGGCGCTGTTCAGGCAGATGCCGGACCTGAGCCTGAACGAGGTCGACCTGGCGCCGTTCAGGCAGGCCACCGAACCGGTCTGGGATCAATGGCAGCAGAAACCCTTCGGTGATTTTGTCCAGCGCCTGCGCGCCAGCCGGGCCTGAACGGAGACCCACGACATGGCTATCCCCATTGAACCGCCGGCCGGCTGGGCAGCGCGGCTGGAACGCGCCATCGAGATCCTCTGCAAGGCGCTGATCGTCGTCAGCGGGCTCGGACTGGTGGCCATGCTGACCGCCACCGTGGTGCTGCGCTACCTGTTCGAAAGCGGCCTGAACTCCAGCGTCGAGCTGACCGAGCTGCTGTTCTCGATCTTCGTCATGGCCGGCATCGTGCTGGCCGCCCGCCACGGCGCGCATGTCGCCACGCAACTGACGCTGGCGGCGCTGCAGGGCCGCGCGCGGCGCACGCTGGGCCTGGCGATCGCGCTGCTGACCGCCGCGACCTACCTGCTGCTGGCCTGGTACGCGCTGCTCAACGCCCGCATCGCGCACGATCAGCACACGCCGGTGCTGGGCATTCCGTTCAGCGTCGGTTACGGCTGCCTGGCGCTGGGGCTGCTGCTGGTGGCGCTGTGTGGCGTCACGACGGCCTGCCGCATCGCGGCCGGCCAGGACCCGCTGCAGCGCGCGCAGCTGGACGGCGCGGAGCACGCATCATGAGCCTGGTGATGAGCGTGGTCTTCGCGATGCTGCTGGCGCTGTCGTTTCCGGTCGCCCACGCGCTGGTGATCGGCGCCACGCTGGGCGTGCTGACGTCCGATTATCTGACGCCGGCCGGCGTGATCCAGCAGCTGTTCCTGCCGACCCAGAGCTTCCCGCTGATCGCGATCCCGATGTTCGTCATGGCCGGCGAACTGATGATGAGCGGCAAGCTGGGACGTTACCTGATCGACTTCGCCACCGACCTGGTCGGCCGCTTTCGTGGCGGCCACGCGCAGGTCAGCGTGCTGGGTTCGACCTTGTTCGGCGGCGTCTCGGGTTCGGCGGTGGCCGACGCCACGGCGCTGGGCGGCGTGCTGATCCCGTGGCAGGTGCGGCTCGGTTATCCGCGTGCGTTCTGCGGCGCCACCATCGCGGCGGCCTCGACCATCGACATCCTGATCCCGCCGTCGATCCCGCTGATCCTGTTCGCGCTGGTGTCCAACGCCTCGATCGGCGCGCTGTTCGTCGCCGGCATCCTGCCGGGGCTGCTGCTGGCGATCGGCTTCCTGGCGGTCTGCAACCTGAGCGCGCGCTGGCGCGGCTTTCCGTACGAGCGCCAGCCGCTGGCCTGGCGCATCATGGCGCGGCGCGGCTTCTATGCGCTGCCGGCCCTGCTGATGCCGGTGTTCGTGTTGATCGGCCTGCGCTTCGGCGTCGCCACGCCCACCGAGATCAGCACCAGCGCGGTGGTCTACGCGCTGCTGGCGTCGGGGCTGATCTACCGCGACCTGAGCGTGCGGCGCGTCACCACCGCGCTGTACAAGGCCGGCATGGCCACCGGCGTGGTCATGCTGCTGATCATGGCCTCGACCTCGGTTGGCTGGATCCTCACGCTCGAGCAGGTGCCCGACCTGTTCCTGGAATGGGCGCAAGGCAGCTTCGACAGCCACTTCTCGATCCTGATGCTGATGAACATCGTGATGCTGGTGACCGGCATGTTCATCGACCTGCCGGCCGCGATCCTGCTGCTCGGGCCGCTGTTCGTGCCCTTGGCGCAGGCCTACGGCATCGACCTGGTGCAGCTGGGCATCATCATGGTGGTCAACCTGGCGATCGGCCTGTACACGCCGCCAGCGGGGGCGACGCTGGTGATCGGCAGCATGATCTCGCGCGCGGGCATCGGCAGTACCGTGCGCGAGTTGCTGCCCTTCTATCTGGTGGCGCTGCTGGTACTGGCGGCGATGAGCTACATCCCGGCGCTGACCTGGCATTGATCGGAGCAGCAGGGTCGGCGGTCGAGGCCGGCGGTCGGGTCGGCGGTCGGGTCGGCGGTCGAGGCCGGCGAATGGCTGCCGGCGACAGGGTCGGCAGAGGGTGCGGCGATGGGAGGCTGCCGCCGGCGGCGACGTCGAGTGCGACCGATGGCCCCGCCGGGGCAAGGCCCGCGGGCTTGCGGTACCATCGCCCCACGCCGGCCCACCCGCAGGACGGCTGCCTTCCATAGCGAGACAGACATGCTTGCCGCGATCGCACTCATCCTCAGCCTGCAATGGGCAGGCGAACTTCTGGTCCGCGCGCTGGGGCTGCCGGCGCCCGGCGCGCTGGTCGGCATGGGGCTGCTGTTCGTGCTGCTGCTGTGCCTGCGCCGCGTGCCCGACAGCCTGCAGCAACTGACGCAGGGGCTGCTGCGCCACATGATGCTGCTGCTGATGCCGGCCGTCGCCGGGATCGCCGTGCACTATCCGCTGCTGGCGCGCGACTGGCTGCCGTTCCTGGCCTCGTGTGCGCTGGGCGCGCTGCTGACCTTCGTCGTCACCGCCTGGACCCTGCGCTTCATGATGCGCCGCCGCGGCGCCGCCGCGGCCCGCTGACATGGACGTCGCAACGTCAGGCGCCTGGCTCGGCGCCGCCCCCACTGCTTGGCTGGCGCTGACCGTGCTGGCCTACCTGTTCACCTGGGAAATCTACCGCCGCGCCGGCAACTCGCCGTTTCTGCTGCCGGCGCTGACCGGCAGCGCGCTGATCGTCGCCGCGCTGCTGCTGACCGGCACCGACTACGCCGACTATTACCAGCACACCCGGCCGATCCACTTCCTGATCGGGCCGGCCATCGTGCTGCTGGCGGTGCCGCTGTATGGCCAGCTCAAGCGGCTGCGCAGCGTCTGGCTGCCGGTCACGGTCGCGCTGCTGGCCGGTTCGGTCACCGCGATCGCGTCGGCGATCTTGATAGGCTGGAGCCTGGGCGCGACCTGGCAGACGCTGTGGTCGCTGGCGCCCAAGTCATCGACCATGCCGATCGGCATGGCGGTGTCGGAACAGACCGGCGGCCTGGCCGCGCTGACGGCGCTGGCCACCGCGATCACCGGCATCAGCGGCGCGATCGCATCGCCATGGGTCATGCGGTGGCTGGCCCCGCCGGCGCAAGCCGCCGAAGACGACGAGGCCGCCAAGCAGCGCGAGATGACCGAAGGGTTTGCGCTGGGACTGGTCGCCCATGCGATCGGCACCGCCCGCGCCTTGCAGACCAGCGAGACCGCCGGCGCGTTCGCGGCGCTGGCGATGATCCTGAACGGCATCGCCACCGCGCTGTTCATCCTGGTGGGGCTGGCCTGGCTGTGACGAGCTGCCTCAGCGGCTGGCGAACCATTTGGCGGTCGACGGCGACAGCTGGCTGACCGGCCACGACGCGTAGTGGACCTGGCCGTCCTTGCCTTCGACGGTCAGCCACAGCTCGGCGTCGTCGCGCATGTTCGACGGCAGCTGGATCTCGACCGAGCGGTCGTGACGGTTGCCGTTGAAGACCAGCCCGGCGCCGCGCAGCGAGCGCGGCTTGTGCACCTTCAGGTAGGCGCTGCGGATGTCGGCGTCGCAGGACTGGCAGAAACGCAATTGGTACGCCTTCATCGGGATGCCCATGGCCATCAGCTTGGGCGGCGCCTGATCGACTTCGGCCAGCCGGAACGTCCAGGGACCGACCTTGCCTTGCACCGCGTCCTCGCGCATCACCGGCTTGACCGCGACGCTTTGCACCAGCACGACAAAACCGAGCGGCAACACGATCAGCGCGGCCAGGATCAGCCGGCGCAGCGGCATCGCCTTGACCACCACGCCCGGGTCCGGCGTGACGATACGCGTGGCCCCCTTGCGGCCGCCCTCTTCGGGCCATTTGTGCAGGTTGAACACCAGCGCCGCGGCGATCACGCTGAACCAGCCCATCGCCGCGACGCCGCCGATGCTGGGGCCCCATCGAAACAAGCCCCAGGCGAGCGCGGCGGCGATCAGCGCCCAGCCGGCGATGCAGCCCCAGCGGCGCAGCCCTTCGGTCGGCACACGGCGCAGCAGCAGCTCGCCCTGGCGTTCGTTATGCAGCGCCAGCCCGACCAGGCTGGCCAGGCAGACCAGGCCCAACAACAAGTTTTGCGTCAGCATCAGCTTCCCCACTTGATCAGCACGCTGAGCGACGCCATCACGGCGGCGGCGCCGAGCACGCCGAACCAGCCGCGCGTGGCGGTGCGCACGCTGAAGACCCAGATCACGGCCAGCGTGTACCAGACGAAGCTGAGCATCGTCGAGGCCAGCACCGCGTGGGCCGGCGGCAGCGGCCAGACCAGCGCCAGCAGCACGGTGGCGGCTGCCGCGGCGGCATAACCGCCCAGCGCCGCGGCGAGCACACGCGACGCCACCTGCCAGCGATAGGCAGCACTCAAGGCATGTTGGCTCATGACGAGGTGACTCCGGACGACGTGACACGCGACGTGGCGGTCGATGCCGATGCCGACGCCGATGCCGGGCCCGCGGCAGCCGACCCCGCGGCGCCCGCGGGCTTGCCGGCAGCGCTGCGCGCGGCGGCGGGCGCGCTGCCCAGCCACTTGCGGCGGATCTTGCGGGCGATGTAGACAAACACCAGCGCCAGGGCCAGCATGGTCAGGTCGAAGCCGGCCAGCACCCAGTCGCCGTAAGCCAGCGTCACGCCCAGATGGCGATCGGTCGTCAGCGCATTGAGCAGCGGCAACAGGCCATAGGCGGCCACCGTCAGCCACGACAGCTCGTACCAGGCGCGCTTGATCGGCCGCAACGAGCCATACAGCAAGGCCCAGCCCCAGGTCAGGAACAAGGCGTGCATTTCCCATTCGGCACGATCGGCCATGCCCAGCGGCAGCAGCCGGTTGGCCCAGAAATACACCGCCACGCCCAGCGGCAGGCCGATCAGCGTGCCGACGTTGAGGGTCTCGACCAGCTTCAGGCCATAGTGATCGATACGCGTTGCGGTGTTCTGGCCCTTGTGCTTGCCACGGCGCTTGACGGTCCACAGCACCAGGCCGGTGCCGATCACCGCGCAGCCCATCAGGCCGGACACAAAATACAGCCAGCGCAGCCACGTGTCGGCGAAATTGCCTTCGTGCAGGCTCAGCAGCGTGGCCTGCGACGTGCGCGCGCCGCTGCGGCCGCGCGACTCGGGCGGCAAGGGCTGGCCATTGTCGGCGTCGAAGCGCAGCGTCTCGGCCTCGTAGACATCGACCCGGGCACCCGGCACGCGGCCCACGTCGACCAGCGGCGCGGCGCCCTGCGGACGTGCGATGCGCAGCGTCGCCACCTGGCCGGCGCCCCATTGCGCCTCGGCCTGCCGGATCATCGCCTGCAGGTCCGCCGCCGGCGGCTTCATCGGGTCGTGCGGGTCGTTGAAGCGGCGATAGAGCTCGTCGTACATCGGCTTCTGTTCGACCTGGCCGGTGCCATAGACCACGTCACGCGCCGCCGGCATGTAGTCGAAGGCGAAGAACAACAGGCCGGTGTAGGTGATCATCAGGAAGAACGGCAGCGACATCACGCTGACCACGTTGTGCGCATCGAGCCACGAGCGCTGGCCCTTGCCGGGCCGGAACGTGAAGAAGTCCTTGAAGATCTTTTTGTGCGTGATGACGCCGGTCACCACCGCCAGCAGCATCAGCATCGTGCAGACGCCGACGATCAGGATGCCGACGTTGTACGGCATGTAGTGCAGGATGTAGTGCATCACGTACAGCGTGCGGCCGCCGCCGGTGTCGCGCGCCTCGACGTCGTGCACGAACTGGCCGGTCTGGCGATCGAGCTTTTCGCTGCCGCGCCGGCCGAAGTCGTGGCCGTCGCGCGGCATGTCTTCCCACGAGATCTCGAGGCCCTTGTACTCGCGCACGCGGGTGCTGTGGTGGGGCAAGGTGATCTGCCACTGCTTGGCGCCGTCGGCGACCTGTTGCAGGCGCCCCATGCCCAGCGCGATCAGCTTCTGGCTGTCGTAGGGCTCGGGCTTGCTGGCCAGCGGCAGCTCGGGCTTCATCCAGCGGGTGATTTCGTCGTCGAAATAGCCCGCGGTGCCCGTGACGAATACAAAGAACAGCACCCAGCCGACCACCAGGCCGGTCCAGGTGTGCAGCCACGCCATCGACTGCCGGAAACCCTCTTTCACGGAACGCTCTCGTTATGTTCCGCCGGTGCCGAAAACGTCAGATAGGCGGAGTTGTTATCAAATGATAAATATTATCATTTGAATTCGTATCCCTGCCAAGACTTGCTTAGCGCCAGACCTCGTCGGCGGGCGCCAAGCGTGGCTATTTTGCCGCTCGATCCGGCGCATCGCCGTAGTAGCGTTTTTCCCAGGCCTCGTAATTGGCCTTGCCGCGCCGCAGTTCGCCGGTATACGGCGCCAGCGCCAGCACGGCCTGGTTGACCCAGCGCATCGGCGCCTTGCAGGGCCGGTCGAAGTCCACGAACAACACCACCCGCACGCCATCGGTATCGTTGTGCACCTGATGGGGATAGAGGTCGTCGAACACCACGGCCTCGCCTTCGCGCCAGACGTAGCGCTGGCCGCCCACCTCGATCCAGCACTGCTCGCGCGGTTCGGGCACCACCAGGCCCAGGTGCAGGCGCAGCACGCCGTTGTACGGCCCGCGGTGCAGCGGAATCCGCTTGCCCGGCTCGAGGATCGAAAAGAACGCGGTTCGCAGGCCCGGTATCGACGCCAGGGCCCGCATGGTCGCGGGACATCGATCGATATTGCGCTGCGAACGCATGCCGTAGGCCAGAAAGACGAAGGTCTTCCATTGGTCGTCGCGGGTGATGGTGCCGACCTCGGGCGACAGTTCGTGGAAGGCCGGCAGCCGCTGGCGGTCTTCCAGAAGCTCCTGCAACTCTTGCTGTATCGCCGGGGTGGCCTGCTCGACCTCGCCGATCCACGGAAACGCCGCGTTGTCGAAAATCGGCCGGTCACCCACCAGCGACGCACGCGCGATATGTTTTTGCAGGAATTCCGACAATCGGAACAGCGCCCGGGTGACCGGGCCGTGGACTTGGTTGCGATCAGGCAATTCGAGGGGTGCGGCCATCTTGCGGCTAGCCTCCGGGCAAAATTCGATGCTGCGCACAAGCATAAAGGAGCCCGCCGGTGCCGCAACATTTTTGCAATACGACTTGGTATCGGTTTGTTCGCTCGCGATGGGTTCGCTCAGGCTTGGTTCGCCTGGGTTCGTTCAGGCCTGCGCCTGTCGCCATTGCCGCGGCCCGACGCCACCATGCGCCTTGAAGGCCCGCGACAGCGCCGCCTCGCTGCCATAGCCGACCTCGGCCGCGATCAGCTTGAGCGGTTGGCCCCGGCGCAAGGCCTGGCGCGCCAAGCCCAGCCGCCAGGCCTGCAGATAGCTGCCCGGCGTGCAGCCCAGCGCCGTGCGAAACGCCTGGGCGAACACGCTGCGCGACATGCCGGCGACCGCGGCCAGTTCGGCCAGCGTCCAGGCGCGCGCAGGCTGCTCGTGCATCGCGACCACCGCATGGCGCAGCCGCGGATGCGCCATGCCGGCCAGCATGCCGACCTGCACCGCGCCGCTTTCCATCAGGTGGCGCAGCAGCTGGATCAACACCACCTCGAACAGCCGATCGAGCAAGGCCTGCCGGCCGCAGCGGCGCTCGAAGGCCTCTTCGAACAGCAGCCCCAGCACCGGCGCCGCGCCGTCGATGACGCTTAGCGGCACGCAGACATGGGCCGGCAGCGCGGCCGCCACCGGATGGGTCGCTGCATCCTCGAAGCGCAGGTGCGCGCAGGCCATGTCGGCGCCCCGCTGCGGGTCGGTCACGAAACGATGCGGCACGGGCCCGGGATACAGCAGCAGGCTGGGCTCGTCGATGCGCTGGGCCAATTGTTCGCCATGAAAGACCTGCACCGCGCCCTCGCGGATCAGGTGCAACTGGCCTGACTCGTTCTGCATCGGCACGTCGTTGACGCCGCACAGCGCACCGGTGTGGAACACCTGTGTGCTGACGCTGTACTGGCTCAGCAAGGCCTGAAGTCGATCGCTCATGAAAATACTCTGGGTAAAGTTTTAAGGACTTTATGCCATCAAAAGTATCACCAAGCCCGCTACAGTGACAACCATGCGCTGACGACAGCGCCAGACCAAACCACCAAGGAAATCATCATGTCGATCGAAAAAGTGCTGTACACCGCCCAGGCCACTTCCACCGGCGGCCGCGAAGGCCGCTCCATCTCGTCGGACCAGGTGCTGGACGTCCAGCTGTCGACGCCGCGTGAACTGGGCGGCGCCGGCGGCCCCGGCACCAACCCCGAACAACTGTTCGCCGCCGGCTACAGCGCCTGCTTCCTGGGCGCGCTCAAGTTCGTCGCCGGCCAAGCCAAGGTCGCGTTGCCGGCCGACACCCAGATCACCGGCAAGGTCGGCATCGGCCAGATCCCCGGCGGCTTCGGCATCGAGGCCGAGCTGACCATCTCGGCGCCCGGCCTGCCGCGCGAACAGGTGCAGGAGCTGGTCGACAAGGCCCACCATGTCTGCCCGTACTCGAACGCCACGCGTGGCAACATCGACGTCAAGCTCATCGTTGCGTGATGCGGGCGTTGGGGTGCCCGCGTTTGCGGATATTCTCTGGATAGGCACGTAACCGGCGCGACCCGCGCTCGCCGCAACCAGGGACGATGACCCGCATGGACACCCCCGCCAAGGCCGGCTGGCCGATTTCGCCCGCTGCATTGCAGGCCAGCCTGGCCTCGATCAAGCTGCCCGATGCGGCCAGCGCGCAGTTGCTCGAGCAGGCCCGGCCCGCGGTCATGCTGGCCACCCGGGCCGCGGCCGACCAAACCATAGACGTGGGCGCCAGCAAGATCGGCGGCATGCCGGATGTGCCGCCCGACTTCGTCTGGCCGCTCCGGCCTGCCTATCCCGACGCCGACGAAGCCGCGCAGCAATTGCTCGAACACACCGCCATCATCATGGCCACGGCCGGCGTCACCCCGCCATGGCTGCCCCCCGCGCAGGCCGAAAAGCTCATCGTCAAGAGCCGCCGCGACCACGACAAGCAGAACCAGGCGCTGGCCAAGCTGGCCGAAGAGGGCCGGCGCGAATGGCAACGCTTCGAGGCCAGCAAGAAGTATTCGGACGAGGACAAGGCGCTGTACCGGTCGATGCTGCAGGGCAGCGTCGAAGACTTCGCGCCGATTCCGGCACCGACCGCCGAAGAGGCCGCCACCGCGCATCGCAACGCCGTCGAATCGATCGAGATGATGCGCTCGGAATTTCCGCTGGCCTTCCTCGCGCAGATCGATCTTGCGGCGCTGCCGGGCCTCGTGGCGGACAACGAGGGCTGGCCCCGCAGCGGCCGCCTGTATTTTTTCTACGACCTGCTGGGCGATCCGCCCGGTTTCGATCCCGCATCGCGCCCCAGCTTTCGCGTCATCCATGACGACTCGCCGCGCGATACGCTGGCGCGCCATGCACCGCCGCCGCCGCTGGCCCGGATGCAGGACACCGACCAGGCCATCGTGCCATCGGCGGCCGTCGCAGCCAGCCCGGTGACCACCAGCGCACCGATCGAACTGCTCAAGAGCCGCGCCATCAAGTTGAGCCCGGCCCAGACCACGCGCTACGACGAATGGCTGCTCGACCAGGTCGGCTGGCCCGGCGAACCCGACAGCCAGCGCCACCAGATCGGCGGCTGGCCGCGCGCGGTGCAGGCCACGATGTTCTCGACCGCGCAGATGGCGTCCCATGGCATCGACGCCGGCGAGGTCGATCTGTCACGTGGCAAGCGAGCCAAGGAAATCTGGACCGAGGCGGGCAAGTGGCACCTGCTGTTCCAGTTCGGGCCAGACCCGGCCGCGGCCGAAGACATGCCGGGGGCGATCAACTTCCTGCTGCATGAAGACGACCTGAAGGCCGGGCGCTTCGACAGGGCGTGGGCGATCTATGAGCAGGATTAGTCGTCCTCGAGCGCGATGATGCGGCCACCGTCCGACTGCAGGCGCGCCAGATAGCCGGCGTGGTCCAGCACCTGGAACGGGAAATACAGCCCGGCCGACGTCGGCGCCTGGCCGTCGAGCCCGACCAGCCGCTCGAGGATCATGCTGACACCCAGCGCCGTCAGCGGCGCGGCGCCGCCCGGGTGGAACACGGCGTGACGGCTTTGCAGCGGCTGCCCGTCCTGGCCCTTGCCCGACAACTCGATGATGATCTCGGTCGACTTGGGTTCGCCGCGGCGGCGCGACGAGCTGACGGCGGTGGCGATATCGAACTGCACGTCGGTGGCGCCGGTCGCCGCCGCGAGGCCGGCCACGTCGATGGAAGAAAAGCCGCTGCCTGCGACCTCGGTGCCGTCGATGGCGCGGAAGCTGGCCTTGGCGTCCTCGTCGCTGCGCCAGATGTGGGCGCCGTCACGCCGGGTCAAGGCGGCCGGCATCATCCGGCCCAGCCGCTCGAAATCCTCGGCCACCGCCGGCCCGCCCTGATCCTGCTCGTCGACCAGCGCGCCGATGCGGATGGCCTGCACCTGGGAATAGTCCTGGGCGCATTCGAGCGCGGCGACCGTGGTGGCGCCTACCAGCCACTCGTAGCCCAGCACCACCGCCGCGGCATCCGGCCGCAACATATGTGCCGCGACCTCGGGAGCGATCTCGTAGATGCCGGACGAAATGCCCAAATGCGGGATCCTGCGTTCCAGCGCGAAATGCAAACCAGCCAGGCGTTCGTCCGAATAGAACACCGCCACCGCGGCGATCGGCCGGTCGCCCAGGCCCAGGTCCGCGGCGCGCGGGTCGATGACCACGCCCTCCGCATTGCCAAGTTCGCTGGCCGCGGCGCGGCTCTTGTCGAGGTCGCGGCCGCCGATCAACAAGGGAACGTCGGGATGCACGGCACGAATCGCACGTGCGCTGAGGCTGCCGATGGCGCCGGTACCGCCCATCAACAAAATGGGATCTATAGCCATATTGGGGACTCCCGCATACGTTAAGAGACATGAATCAGCCTAACGCAGGCCCCGGTGGACGGCTCGCGCTTTTACCGAGTGTTCCATTCCGTCGCAGTGGCAGTCTCCTGGCCGGGTGAGCCACCGGATACACCACGTTCGAGGCTACGATAGCGGCCACCCAGCGCATGGCGATCACGTCAGCCGCCACGCACAAAAAGAAGGAGAGCTATTCATGTTCGGGATTCTGTCGGCGCTGGACCAAGAGCTGGGCGACCTGCTCACCCGCTTGGTGCCCAGCGAACCGCCTCGGCGTATCGCCCAACGCGATTTTCACGTCGGCTTACTGGACGGTGTGCCTTGCACAGTGGTGCGCTCACGAATCGGCAAGGTCGCGGCAGCCACCACCGCCACGCTGCTGGTCCAGGAATTCGGCGCCCAGCGGATCCTGTTCGTCGGCCTGGCCGGAGGCCTGTCGGCCGAACTGAACGTAGGCGACGTCGTGGTCGCTACCGAACTGATTCAGCATGATCTGACTGCGTACCCGCTGTTCCCGAAGCACGAAGTGCCGCTGCTGGGCCGCTCGCGGTTTCCGACAGATCCTGGTTTGAGCCAACTGCTGTCGATTCACGCACAACAGTTTCTGCGGGACGCGGCCGCCGATCTGGCCACCAAACTGCCCCACGTTCCGACCGTGCACCATGGGCTGGTCGCGACCGGCGATCAATTCATTCAGAGCCGATCCGCCGCGGAGGCCTTGCAGGCCGACTTGCCGGATGCGCTATGCGTGGAGATGGAAGGCGCCGCAGTCGCGCAGGTCTGCCACGAGATGGACGTTCCCTTGGCGGTGCTGCGTGTCATCTCCGATACCGCGCAGGACAGCGCAGCGATCGACTTTCCGGCGTTTCTCAACAACGTCGCGGCGGTGTACGCCAATGAAATACCGGGCCGGGTGCTACGTGCCTGCCCTGCTGCCGGCCATATGAATATCGACAATTCCACCGGTTGATACGTGGTAGCACAGGGTTCTCGCGCTGGTTATCCTGCGTGCCGCGTCGACGATGCCGTGATCGCCAGGTCCGGCGAAGGCTCCCACCCGAAGCCCGGTCGCGTGAGAGCCCGATACCCGTGCGCGGGCAGTGGCGCAGGACCCGCCCCATCCCGTCGCCTGATCCGCCCAAGCGTGACGACGCGGACGTTATCGGGAGCGAATCCGCGGCGAACTGCCCCCAGCAATCAACCCGAGTGCGGGCGCTTGCCGGGATTTTTCTTGTGGTGGGTATGCGCGCCACGCTCCTGGCTCACACGTTGGCCGCGGCCTTGTCTGGCAAGGGTCGCGCCCTTGGGAGCGGCGGGAGGGGGAGTGCGCTTGCGATCGGCTTCGGTAACGATTTTGTTGCCCATGGAAATCTCGCTAGTTGGTGAAGCTTGCCATTGTTCCACATTAGCTCGGTTTGTTCTTGGCGGCAGGAAACCGGCGGTCTCCATGACCGGATAACGGCGTCGCGAGGCTGCGACCTTCGTCACCACGAAGACCGTCGTGCGCTCAAAACGCGGTCAACAGTCCCGGAAAGCAAAAAGCCCACCGTTTCCGGTGGGCTAAGCGCTTGGTACTAATAGAGAATTCTGGTGGGCTGTGAGTGGCTCGAACACTCGACCTACGGATTAAGAGTCCGCTGCTCTACCAACTGAGCTAACAGCCCGCTCGGATTGCGCTGGGCTCTGGAAGAACCCCGTCATCCTGCCTGTGTCCGCCGCTGGCAACCCGACTGTGGCTGCAAACGATGGCGGCAAAACGACAACCGCAAAAGCGAAGACAGCGAGTATACACGTTTTTTGCCCGGCGACATAAGCCCCCAGGTACACTGGCAAAAAAACAACCTCGCCCTGCGGCTCCTGCGCGACCAGACCGCAATCTTGCGCGGCCGAGCCCGACCGAGCCGCCGTTCTATCGCCATAGGACCCGACGCGACATGCCCCCTGGACTCCCTCTGCTGCGCATCGACCTGCGACGCCTGATTCTCTGGCTGTGCACGCTGTCGGTGCTGCTGGCGCTGGCCAACAGCTTCTACGCCAGCTACCTGGTGCAGCGCGAGGTGCTGCTGCGCAACACGCTCGAATCGAACCGCGTCTACGCCGCCAAGCTGGCCTCGGTCACCAACAACCTGCTCAACGACGCGCAGCATCTGCTGGCCTTCAGCGCCGAGTCGCTGCAGGGCCGCACCGACGACGTGGCATTGCTGACCGCCGAGGCCACCCGGCTGCAGCAACAAAGCCAGCATTTCGATTCGGTGCTGTTTCTGAGCCCGTCCAGCCGCGTGCTGGCGGTATCGCCGCCCAATGTCGAGCTGGCCAATCGCGAGCTCAATACGCCCTACACCAAGGAAGTGCTGACCGCCCAGCGCCCGCACATCAGCCAGCCGTTCAAGGGCGCCACCGGCCGCTGGCTGGTCGCGCTGTCCTATCCGATCTTCGACGACAACGACGTGTTCCAGGGCGCCGTGGTCGGCAGCATCTTCCTGCACGAGCGCAACGTGCTGTATCGGCTGCTGGGCCAGCATTACTACCGCGACGGCTCGCATCTATATGTGGTCGATCGTACCGGCGTGGTGCTGTACCACCCCGACCCGCAGCGCATCGGCCAGTCGATGGACGCCGACATGATTGCCCACACCGCGGCCAGCGGCGTCGAAGGCGAAAAACAGGCCCGGGACGCCGACGGTCGCGACATGCTGGCCGGCTTTGCGTGGGTCAACAGCGCCAACTGGGGCGTGGTGGCGCAGCGCCCCACCGCCAGCACGCTGTCGCGCATGGACGAGCTGATCTGGAGCATCGCGCGCAACACCGTGCCGCTGCTGCTGTTGCTGCTGGCGTCGATCTGGTGGATGTCCAAGCTGATCGCGCGGCCATTGTGGCAATTGGCCAGCATCGCGCAGGACATGGAACAGCGTGGCTCGACCGAACGTATCGGCCTGGTGAAGTCCTGGTATTACGAAGCCTCGCACCTGAAGATCGCGTTGGCGGCCGGCCTGGCCGCGGTGCAGAACACGCTGCAGAACCTGCGGCGCGAAAGCGCGACCGATCCACTGACGGGCCTGACCAACCGGCGCGGCCTGAGCTCGTCGATGCAGGCCTACCTGAACGACCAGGGCAGCTATGCGGTGCTGGCGCTGGACATCGACCACTTCAAGAAGGTCAACGATACCTATGGGCACGACGTCGGCGACAAGGTGTTGCAGCACGTGGCGACGCTGATGCGCCAGAGCTGCCGCGATACCGACCTGCCCTGCCGGGTCGGCGGCGAAGAGTTCGTGATGATCCTGCCGCAGACCTCGCTGCACGACGCCTTGTCGGCCGCGCAGCGGCTGCACGATCTGCTGGCCGCGACACCCAGCCCGACCGGCGAGCCGATCACCTTGTCGATCGGCCTGGCGCATTATCCGGAGACGTCGGCGCGTACCGACGATCTGTTCAAGCAGGCCGACGCCGCACTCTACGATGCCAAGCGCAATGGCCGCCATCGCACGCAGGTCGCGCCGCGGCAACCCGCCTGACGAATGGATTGAACAGGGGCAGGCAGCCCGCCTGACGGGTGGGCTGTAGTGTTTACTTCAGGCGGCGCCGCGGCGCGCGGCGCGGTGGATCGCCGCGCGGCGGTCCCACTGGCTCATGTACAGCGCGTAGTCGGACTCGGAAGCCTGTCGGGCGACGATGCGGGCGAACATCGACGTGATGGCCTTGGGGTCGTTGTCGAGCGCGTGCAACGCAGCGCTGTCGTGTTTGTCGGTCATGGCGGGGTTCCAGCTTGTTATGTGCGGCGCGGCATGCGGGGCCGCGCTGTGTGACTGCTCGTTCATGGTCTGGGGCTGCAGGCTCGTCGTCTCAAAAGACCGGACCGGTATACGAAGACAAGACTGCCTTGCCCGCCGGCGTGATGGTCGCGACCCCTTCCTGTTGCCGAACCCAGTCGCTGGCCAGCAGGCTGCGCGCCACCGACTCGGGCAGCTCTTCGCTGCGCAAGGTGCGCTGGACCGACAACAACTTCATCCAGCGGAACTGCTCGACGGTCAGACTCGGGGCGGTGGTGAACATGGCGAACAAAGGGACTGAATTCGGGATGGACCGAAATGTACCCCTATAGAACGCCTTGGGATGCTACGCCGAAGTAACAATGTCGCGCAGATGGAAAACCAGTTTGGCATTTAAGGCACAATGCGAGCTTGCATGGAGACACCGACGGCGCCTGGCGCCGTCCATTTTTAGTCCAAGACCGATATCGTCCAGATGATCCGCCCGCCCCTCGCATCCCAAGCCGTCACGCTGGAAAACTGCGAAAACGAGCCCATCCACGTGCCGGGTGCGATCCAACCTTTGGGCTGTCTGCTGGCCTTTGGCGCCGACCGCGAGCTGCTGTACGCCAGCGAGACCGCGGGCGATCTGCTTGGCCTGCGCGCCGGGCTGGGCGCGCGCCTGCCGGCGCTGGGCCTGCCCGCCGCATTGCAGGCCGACCTGCTGCCGTGGCTCGACCAGGCCGAACCCGAATTCGAACCTTTCGACATCTCGCTGCAGGGGCGGCCCTACGACGTCGTCGGCCATCGCAACGACGACGACTACACCATCGTCGAATTCGAACTGCGCCACGAAGCGCCTGAATCGTTGTCGGCCTCGATCAGCCGGGCCTACCGGGTGATCGAAAAGCTGCGCCGCCAGCGTTCGATCGACGCGCTGCTCGGCATCGCGGTCGAAGAGGTTCGCGCGATCACCGGTTTCGACCGCGTGATGGCCTATCGCTTCCGGCCCGACGACAGCGGCGAGATCGTTCGTGAAAGCCGCCGCGAGGACCTGGACGACTGGGTCGGCCGGCGCTACCCCGCCAGCGACATCCCGGCCCAGGCCCGGCGGCTGTATATCCGCAACACGCTGCGGCTGATCGCCGATGCCACCTACGTGCCGGTGCCGGTGCAGGCAGCGTCGAGCCGGCATGCGCTACCGCTGGACATGAGCGGCTGCGTGCTGCGCAGCGTCTCGCCGATCCACGTCGAATACCTGCACAACATGGGCGTGCATGCCTCGATGAGCATCTCGATCGTGCTCGACGGCCGCCTGTGGGGCATGATCGCGTGCCACCACATGGCGCCGGCGCAGGTTGCCTACGGGGTGCGGATGGCCTGCGAGGTGATGGCCCAGGTGCTGTCGAGCAGCATCGGCAGCTTCGAGAGCAAGGCGCGTGCGCAACGCGCGGTGAACGTCGCGGCGATCGTCAATCGCATCGTCTTGCGGGCGACCGAATCCGAGGATCTGCTGGCCGCGGTGGCGAGCCAGGCGCCCACGCCGGCCGAACTGCTGCCCTGCGATGCAATGCTGTGCGTATGGGGCGGCAGCATCGCGGTGTGCAGCGGCATCGCGCCGCGCGGCGACGTGCAGCGCATCATCACCGCGCTCAATGCGACCGGGCAGCGCACGGTGTCGTGCAACAGCCTCAAGTACGACCATCCCGAACTGCGCAGCGAACTGGTGCCGTATTGCGGCTTTCTGGCCTGCAAGTTCGACAGCCTGAACAACGGCTGGCTGATCTGGCTGCGCAAGGAACAGATCGAGACGGTGGTGTGGGGCGGCAAGCCCGAAAAACAGTACGCCGTCGGACCGCTGGGCCCGCGCCTGACGCCGCGCGGCTCGTTCGATGCCTGGCGCGAAGACGTGCGCGACACGGCGTCGACATGGCTGCTCGAGGAGATCGAAGCGGCACAGACGGTACGCGATGAACTGGCGCAGATCGCCGAGTCGCGCACCGCCGAACTGGACCGCGCGCGCACCGCGCTGCTGGCGATGCTGGGCCACGACCTGCGCGATCCGCTGCATTCGATCTCGATGGCGGCGACGCTGCTGACCCGCACCGACGCCAAGGGCGCCAAGATGGGCGAGCGCATCCGCTCGTCCAGCGGCCGCATGCAAAGGCTGATCTCGCAGGTGCTCGACCTGTCCCGGCTGCAGGGCGGCCTGGGGCTGGGCATGCAACCGCAGGAGTGCGACCTGTCGCGCATCCTCGGTGACCTGGCCGAAGAGTCGCAGGTCGCCAACCCGGGCGCGCCGCTGCACGCCGAGATCGAGCCGGCGCTGCTGCTGCACGCCGATCCGGACCGGCTGGCGCAGGTGTTCGCCAATCTGCTGAGCAACGCGCGCAAGCACGGCCACCCTGGCTCGCCGATCGAGCTGTCGGCCTGGCGCGACGAGAGCGCGATCGTCGTGGCGGTCAGCAACGAAAGCGCGCCGATCCCCGCCGAGTTGATGGACCATCTGTTCTCGCCGTTCAAGCCGGAATCGCTTGGACGCGACCGCAACCGCAGCGGACTGGGGCTGGGGCTGTACATCGCCGACCAGGTCATCAAGGGCCACGCCGGGTCGATTTCGGTGCGATCGGGCGAAGGCAAGGTACGATTCGAGGTCAGGCTGCCGCTCACGGGCAGCGCGACGCCCATTTCTTTCAGTTCCAACGGCGAAAAACAGCCATGAATGCTCCTTCTCCCATGCGGGTCCTGATCGTCGATGACAACGATCTCGCCTCCGAACTGCTGTCCGAGTTCGTCGGCATCCTGGGCCATGAAGTCAGCGTCGCTGGCGATGGCGCACAAGCGCTGGCCAAGGCCGCGCAAGAGCAGCCCGACGTGATCATCGTGGACATCATCCTGCCGGATATCGATGGCTACGAGCTCGCCACGCGGCTGCGCGCGCAACTGGGTGAAAAACCCATGATCATGGCGCTCAGCGGCCTGCCCAAGAGCATGCAGCGCCAACAAACCGATATCTTCGATTCGTGGTTGGAAAAACCCGTCGATCTCAACGTACTGGAAGCCATCCTGGCCGACGCGATGAACAAAAGGAACTTGTAATGTCTTCGGTATCCCAGACGCCGGATGGCGGTGTGCAAGCCGTGCAGTTCAAGGTGCTCGAGCACGTGTTCCCGGTGCTGCGCCACGATGCCGTCAAGCCGATCTCGAGCGCCAAGCTGGCCTCGGCGATGCTGTCGCGCTCGATGAGCGCGCCCACCGGTCCGACCGAGCGCGCGCCGCAATTGATGAACGACATCGACCAGTTGCTCGATGACGGTGTGGACGCGATCCGCAGCCTGGGCGACTGGTTCACCGATACCGGCAGCCTCGAAGACCTGCACAACCTGCTGTACGAATGCCGCAAGCTGCTGTTCACGCACTTGCTGCTGAGCGGCAAGAAGATCGAGCTGCCCGAAGAGACCGACACGCGCCGCATCGTCAAGGTGCAGCCGTCGCGCTACGTGCTGCTGGCCTGGCTGCTGTACACCTTGCAGGACATGCGCCAGGGCGCGACGCTGCTGCTGGATTACGACGAATCGGGCCGCCTGACCGCCACCGTGCGCGAGGACGCCTCGGCGCAGCCTTCGCCGGTCGACGCGCGGCTGTCGGTGGTGACCGAGCAGGAAGCCCGCAGCATCGCCAGCCGCTACGGCTGGGCGATCGAAGGCAACCAGACCGGCTGGCATGCCACCGTGCCGATGATCAGCTGATCGCGCCTGGCCGTCGACGACGGCCGGTGCCGTCGTTCGCCGCCCAATAAAAAACCCCTGGCCTCGCGGCCAGGGGTTTTTTATTGACGGTACTGCCGGGCTGGCTTGCGCCTTATTGATTGCCCGGGCGCTTGGTCTGGTCACCGCGCGCCAGGTTGCGGTGCGTAGCCGTGGCTTCGATGCTCTGCGGTGCCTGCTGGTGGCGTTCGAGCTCGGCGACGCGGGCGGCCTCGGCAGCCTGGTCCTGCGCCGCATGGCCGTCGGTCGACGCTTGCTGGGCCGAACCAAACGGCACGCCGGTGTAGGCGGTGACGGCGGCGGTCTCTTCGCGTGCCTGCTTGACGGCTTCGGCAGCCTGACGCACGGCCTCGGCGACCGGCAGGCGGTTCGACTTGCGCGGTGCGCGCTTGGCCTTGGCCTTGGGTTGGGCGGCGTCGGCAGCCGGGGCCTGGACGGCGGGCTTGTCGACCGGCGCGGGCGGCAGGCTGGCGGCTTTCTTGGCGGCCGGCTTGGTCGCCTTCTTGGCCGGCTTGGCGGCGGCCGGCGCAGCAGCGGGGGCGGCCGCCTTCTTGGCCACGGCCTTCTTGGCGGCAGGCTTGGCGGCGGCGGTCTTGCTCACGGCCTTCTTGGCGGCGGGCTTGGCGGCAGCCTTCTTGACCACGGCCTTCTTGGCGGCCGGCTTGGCGGCGGCCTTCTTGACCACGGCCTTCTTGGCGGCGGGCTTGGCGGCGGCCTTCTTGACCACTGCCTTCTTGGCGGCCGGCTTGGCAGCAGCCTTCTTGACCACGGCTTTCTTGGCGGCCGGCTTGACGGCGGCTTTCTTGCTCACGGCTTTCTTGGCGGCCGGCTTGACGGCGGCTTTCTTGCTCACGGCCTTCTTGGCGGCCGGCTTGGCAGCGGCTTTCTTGACGACGGCCTTCTTGGCGGCCGGCTTGGCGGCAGCCTTCTTGACCGCGGCTTTCTTCACGGGGGTCTTGGCAACCGTGGCCTTCTTGGCGACGGCTTTCTTCGCTACGACTTTTTTGGCAACCGCCTTCTTGGCCGCGGGCTTGGCAGCCGCCTTTTTCACGACAACCTTCTTGGCTGCAGGCTTGCTGGCGGTGGCTTTCTTGGCCGGTGCCTTCACTGCAGTGGTTTTCTTGGCAGGCGCTTTTGCGGCCTTGGCCGGTGCCTTCTTGGCAGCAACCTTGGTTGCGGGCGCTTTCTTAACAGCGGGTTGCTTTGCAGTCGTAGCCATCCGGAGACCTCCTTGGGCAATTGATAACGAGTTATTCAATCGCAATTGTAGAGATCATTACGCATGCACGCTGCATTCACACGCATCGACACGACGAATTTCAACGCAGCGCGTCGACCTCGCGCGCCAACCAGGCACGCGCACCGGCCAATGTCTGGAAGTCGTCGATCGATCGTGCGCGCACGTCGGCATGGCGCGCGACGATCAGACGCGACAAGGCGCTGCCGGGCCCAAGCTCAATGAATACGCGGCATCCACGCTCGTAGAGGGTGTCCATGCAACGGGCCCATTCGATCGTTTGCGCCAGCTGTCGCGACAAGGTTTCGATCGCTGCCGCGGTGTTGGCGACGCGATCGGCATCGATGCCGGCGATGACGGTTTTTTGCAACGCGCCGCGCAGTGTGCCGTGCAGCAATTCGGCGAAAGGCGCGACGGCGTCGCGCAGCAAGGGGGTATGCGAGGGTACGCCGACCTTCAACGGCGTGACTTGCGCGCCGGCCTGCTGCACCTGATCGGCGAGTGCGTGCAGCGCCGGCAACGCCGCACCGACCACGAACGCATCCTCGCCGTTGACGATCGCCACGCTGGCGCCATGCCGCGCGCAGGCCTGTTCGATGTCGCCGCGGCGCAGGCCGCGCACCGCCAGCAGCCCGCCCGGCCGGGCCAGCCGGTCCATCAAGGCCGCCCTGCCGTGCGCGACCGAAGCCAGCGCCGGCGCATCCAGCAGACCGGCGCAGGCATGCGCCGTCACTTCGCCGGCGCTGTAGCCGGCGACCGCGACGGCTTCGTGCAACACATCACCCAGCGCCTGCCAGCAGGCGTACTGCGCCACGCACAACAAGGGTTGCGCATGACGGTTCAGGAACAAGGCCTGCGGATCATTGGGCAGCTCGGCCCAGCCCGCGCCCAACACGTCGGCCAGGCACTCGAGCACCTGCTCGGCCGCCGCGTGGCCGCGTAGCCGCGTGAACATCCCGGCGTGCTGCCCGCCTTGGCCCGGACACAGGACGGCCAGCGTCATCGCAAGCCCGCCTCGCGATCGGTCTGCCACGCGTGCACCAGACACGCTGCCGCCAGCAGGTCGGCGCTGCCGCCGGGCGACAGCCGCCGCGCGCAGGTGGCGTGATGCAGCGCCTGCGCGTGGGCCTGCCAGTCCGCCGCCCAGATGCTGCCGGCGTCGAGAAAGCCGCGCGCCTGCGCCCGCATCCAGACCAGCCCGTCGGCACCGCCACGATGCAGCAGATTGGTGTCCTCGAGTTCGGCCAGGATGCAGAAGAACGCGTGCAGCCGCGCGTGTTGCACCGCGGCACCGCGTGCCTGCGCGTCGCGCAGCGCCGGCAGCGCCAGTTCGAAGACGGCGGGGAAACCTTGGGCGGCCTGCTGCCGCGCGCCGCCGGCGCGAAAGCGGGCGGCCGCCTGCATGCCGTGCGTCGGCACCGCGGCGGCCGGCATCACCAGCAAGGCGCGCGCCCAGCGCTCGGTCAACACCTGGCGCCAGGCGCCATCGCTGGCGGGCTGGCGCTGCTGCCACAGATGGCCGGCGGCCGCGGCCAGCAGGCCCAGTGCAAAGATGGCGCCGCGGTGCGTGTTGACCTGCGAGGTGGCCGCGAGCATGCGGCGCTCGGCATCGATGCCGAGCTCGCGCAGCCGCGCGAAGCCGGCCTGCTGCATGCCGGCCAGCGCGATGTCGCCGTAATAACGACGCAGCGAAAACAGGCTGCGCACGAAGGTCGACGCATCCATGTCGTGGTGGCTGCCGTTGTCGTGCAGGCTGACCAGGCCGGGCTTGGGATGGAGCACCAGTTCGGCATGCAGGCTGCGCACCGCATGACGCGCCAGCATCGCCGCCACCGCGCGATCGGGCAAGACCGGATCGGTCGCATCTGCAGGCAGCGGCAGCGCGATCTTCAGCATGCCAACACCTGCATGTCTGCGGCGCACGCCGCGGCGGCTCGATCGATCAGCCGGGCGCCGCGCAATCGTTTGACCAGCACCTGGGCGGCAATGCTGTACGGCGCGGCGGCGCTGGCGCGCTGCCACTCGCGCCAGGACACCGCGCAGTCAGGCGCCAGCAACATTTCGCCGTCCAGCGCGATGCCGCTGTGCGCGCTCCAGCCGGCCAGCTCGACGCAAAAGACATCGCGCCGGGCGGCGTCGCCAGCGTCCCACAACAGGTCGAGATCGGACGCCGCATGCAGATAGGCCAGGCCGGTCAAAGACTGCCAGGCCAGGGAGCCGTACACCCGCAAGGGCACGCCGCGGTTATCGGCCAACGCCGCAAGCGCGGCCAGTCCGGGCTGCCACGCGGGCGGCGCGGCACTGGCGGCGGCGGCCAGGTCGAGCGCCGGCGTGCGGCGGGCGACCCAGTCTTCGTGTACCCGCAGCACCAGCCGCCGCTTGCCGGCCGCGGGTGGCAGCGGCAGGCC
>JAEZBO010000160.1 GCA_023427085.1 Pseudomonadota bacterium | reverse complement strand
ACCTGCTGGGTTTGGCCGGGCGGCCCCCGGGGGCCGCCCGTTGATGCAGGAGCCAGCCATGAGCACCTTGAAGAACACCCCCGAGCAAAAAGACGAAGACCTGCAACGCAAGGAAAACGAAGGACCCAATACCTTCCAGCAGGAGTTCAAGGAAGAGGGCACCCCGGGCGATCTGCAGCATGGCGGCTACCAACGTGGCGACCAGGGCGGATACCAGGGCGGCTACGACGAAGACAAGTTCGAGCAGCATCCGCTGGCGCAGGAAAAAAAAAGCCCTGAAGACGCCGGCGCCAAGGCCAGCGACGCCGCGCTGATCGAGGCGGTGCGCGCCAGCCTGGCGGACGGCGGGCCCTATCTGGACGCCCGCGATCTGGGCGTGCAGGTTCATGACGGCGTGGTGACCCTGTCGGGCGAAGTCGACGAGGCCGACACGCGCGCGTCGATCGAGGCTGCCGTGGCCGGATGCGCCGGGCTGTCGGGCATCGACAACCGTATCGTGGTGGCCAGGACATGACCCGCGGCCGGTGGGCCGGGGCGATCCTGTCCTGTGTGGTCCTGACCCACTGTGCCAGCGTCCCCAATCCCAGTGAGCTGGCCGAGCAGCGCGCCCAGGTGCGCAGTGCCCAGCAATCGGGGGACCAGGGGTATCGCGAAAGCAGGAAAATCATCGAGCGGACGGGTGACGCGCATAAAAGCGATTTTTTGCGTTATCACCTGGACGTCGAAGAGGCCGTCAGCCAGGAGCCGCTATCGTCGGGCAACCAGGTCCGGCTGCTGACCGACGGTCCGGCCACTTACCGCGCCATGCAGCGCGCCATCCAGCAGGCGCGCGACTACGTGCGCATGGAAACCTACATCTTCGACGACGACGAGGTCGGCAACCTGTTCGCCGATCTGTTGATCGAGCGCGCGCAGGCCGGTCTGGACGTCGCGGTGATGGTCGATGCGATTGGCACGCTGACGGTCAGCGAAGAAATGTTCGCGCGCATGCGTGATGCCGGCATCTCGGTGGTGGTGTTCAACCCGGTCAATCCGCTGGCCGCCAAGGCCGGCTGGTCGCTCAACGAGCGCAGCCATCGCAAGATCCTGGTCGCCGATGGCGACGTCGGGTTCGTCGGTGGCATCAACGTCAGCGGTGTCTACGCCTCGTCGGCCCTGTTGTCGAGCGGCCGTCGCTCGGGCGCCGAGCAGGCCGAGCAACAGGGCGGCGGCGATGATGCGCCGTGGCGCGACACCCATATCGAGATCCGCGGACCGGCGGTCGCGCGCATCGACGAGGTCTTCGTGCAGGGCTGGGCCGAGCAGGGCGGGCCGGCCTTGGCCGAGCGGCGCAACCTGGACCAGATTTCCAAGCCCGGGCCTTTGCATGTGCGCATCATCGCCAACCGGCCAGGCGACAAGGACGGCTATTCGGTCTATCTGACGCTGATGTCGGCGATCCAGAGCGCGCAGAAGTCCATCTACATCACGATGGCGTATTTTGCGCCCGACCCCGCGTTCATCCAGGCCTTGCAGGAAGCCGCGCAACGCGGCGTGGACGTGGTGATGGTGCTGCCCGGCTTCACCGATTCGAAGCTGGTGCTGCATGCCGGCCGTTCGCATTACACCAGCCTGCTCGAGGCTGGCGTGAAGATCCACGAGCGGCGCGACGCACTGCTGCATGCCAAGACGCTGGTGGTGGACGGCGTGTGGTCGACGGTCGGCTCCAGCAATCTGGACTGGCGCAGCTTCGCGCTCAATCACGAGATCAACGCAGTCATCCTCGGTTCGGATTTCGGCGGCCAGATGGAGGCGGTGTTCGAACGCGATGTGCAGGCCTCCGAAGCCGTGACCTTGGAGGAGTGGCGCGCGCGTGGCCTGGGCGACCGTTTCATGGAAGGCTTCTCACGGCTGTTCGAGCGCTGGCTTTGAGCCGTCGCTGCGGGATAATTGCGATCACGCAAGGATTCACGCAGGAGCGGCAATGGCGACACAGACAGGCATCGAGATCAGGTTGGGCCCATGGCAAGGCGCGCTGCGCGAGCATGCCAGCGCCGTGCGGGTCGAGGTCTTCGTGCACGAGCAGGCGGTGCCGCCCGAGCTCGAGATGGACGACATGGACGCGCGCTCGATCCACGCGGTCGCCTACGCGCAAGCCGGGGTGGCGCTGGGCACCGGCCGGCTGTTGCCCGATGGCCACATCGGCCGCATGGCGGTGCTTGCACAAGCGCGCGGCCGCCAGGTCGGCAGCCTGATTCTGCAGGCCTTGATCGAGCGCGCGCGCGCGCTGCGCTACCCGAGGCTGGTGCTCAATGCACAGATCCAGGCGCTGGGGTTCTATCAGCGCCATGGCTTCGTCGCGCATGGCGAGCCTTTTATGGAAGCCGGCATCGCCCATCGCGAAATGGTGCTCGAGCTGTCGGCCGGCGACTGAGCCGCCGGCGGCAACGCTCAGAACATCGGCCGTACCAACTCGCGGTCGATCTGGGCCAGGCTGGCCACGCCCAGCAGCCCCATGTCGCGATGCACCTCGTCGACGATCAGCTTGATCGCGTGCGCCACGCCGGCCTGGCCGGCCACCGTCGCGGCATAGTTGAAGGGCCGGCCGATAAAGGCGCAACGCGCGCCCAGCCCGATCGCCTTGAGCACGTCGGTGCCGCGCCGCACGCCGCTGTCGATCATGATCTCCAGCCCCGCCGCGGCCTCGACGATGGCGGGCAGCGCGGTCAGCGGCGCGATGCTGCCATCGAGCTGGCGCCCTCCGTGGTTCGACACGATGATGCCGTCGATGCCCTGCCGGCGCGCCAGCGCCGCGTCGCGGGCATTGAGGATGCCCTTGAGTACCAGCGGTCCCTGCCAGCGCTTGCGGATCGCCGCGACGTGGGTCCAGTCCAGATGGCCACGATCGGAAAAGTCGCGCAGCACGTTGGCCGACAGGATCGGCGCGCCGCGATGCGCGTAGTTGTTCTCGAAGTGCGGCATGCCGTGGCGCCACAGCGTGCGCAGGAAGGTACCCAGCAGCCAGCGCGGATGCGTCAGGCCCTCGCGGCACAGCGACAGGCTGGGCCGCAGCGGGGTCGAGAAGCCGGCCCGCACGTTGTTCTCGCGATTGGCCGCCACCGGCGTGTCCACCGTCAGCACCAGCGTCTGCACGCCGGCGGCCTGCACCCGCCCGGTCAGCGCATCGATCTGGCCCTGCTCGCCCGGCAGGTAGGCCTGGAACCAGGTCTGCGGCGCCGCCTGCATCACCTCCTCGAGCCGGATCAGCGACGAGCCGCTCATGATGGCGGGCACGCCGGCCTCGGCCGCGGCGCGCGCCAGCACCACGTCGCCGCGGTAGCTCGACAGCGCGCTGATGCCCATCGGCGCGATGCCGACGGGGGCCCGATAGGTGACGCCGAACAGCGTGACCGCCGTACTGCGCTGCGCCACGTTGACCAGCGTGTTGGGCGCGAAGCCCAGCCGGGCGTAGGCCTCGCGGTTGGCCCGCTCCGACAGGCCGTCCTCGACGGCGCCGGAGACGTAGGCATAGATCGGCGCGGGCAGCAGCCGGCGCGCGGCGGCTTCGAAGTCATGCAGGCTGAGGATCGAACGCAGGGACTGGGACACGATGGGCTCTTTTCGGACGAGGCGAGGACGCCGGGCGGGACATGCCGGATCGGTCTCGGTGTCGACCGTGGCCTGTGCACTATAGGATCAGTCACCGTTAGAATAAAGCGACTTTATCGATACTGTTCCGTTCGCTTTTCCGATGCCATGACGCTCAAACAACTCGAAGCCTTCTACTGGGCCGCGACCTGTCGCAGCTTTGCGGTGGCCGCCAACCGGCTCAGCATTTCGGTGTCGTCGCTGTCCAAGCGCATCGCCGAGCTCGAGGCGTCGATCGGCTCGGCGCTGTTCAGCCGCGACGCACGCAGCGCCACGCTGACGCCGCTGGGCGAACAGCTGATTCCGCATGCCAAGGATCTGCTGCGCAGCGCCGACCAGTTCATCAACCGCGCCAGCAACAGCCGCGCGCTGACCGGCCGCTGCCGCTTCGGGGTCGGCGAGCTGACCTCGTTGACGTGGATGCCCAAGCTGATCGAAGACATCCAGGCCGCCCATCCCAAACTGTCGATCGAACCGTTCGTGGGCGTCGGCGAAGTCGTCGAACTCAGCCTGATCGAAGGCGAACTGGATTTCGCCATCATCGCCGGTCCGTCGTCGCGGCCCTTCATCGCCTCGAGCATGATCGGCCAGGCCGAGTTCGTCTGGGTCTGCGCCGCGCGGTTCTCGCCGCTGCCGGCGACGCTGTGGCCCGACGACCTGCCCGACCTGACGCTGATCACCTTGCCGCACAGCTCGGGCACCGTGCGCATGCTCGACGAGTGGTTGACGCAGCACGCCGTGTCGCCGGGCCGCACGCTCAACTGCAACAGCTGGGGCGCGATCGCCGGCCTGCTGCTGCAGGGCCTGGGCGTCGGTTTTCTGCCAACCGAGTGGGCGCGGATCCTGGTCGATCGCGGCCAGCTGGTGCTGCTCGAAACCTTCCCGCCGCTGGCGCCGCTGCGTTATTCGTTCCAGTGGCGGCGCGACGACACCCGCCCCTTGCTGGGTCACATGCGCGAACTGGCGGCGCGCAATATCGAATTCCACGCGCCGCGCAGCATGCTGTAGGGCGGAGGGGTTTCGTTCGAAAAAATTCTCTGCAGGCAGCGAAAATTATTCGCTTTAAGTCTGCATCTCGCCGGCGTAGAGTCCGTCGTTGACGGTCCAACAAGTTTCAGGAGACTAGCCCCATGCCCGATTTCGGTTTTCGCATCAACGAATGCCCCGCCGGTCCCAGCCCGGCCATGCTGGCCGCCTACGCAGCGTTCGCGGTCGCCAACATCAGCGACTGCATGAGCCGCACCACCGGCACCTCGGCATTGCGCCGGGTCGGCCCGGCGCATCGGCTGGTCGGGCGTGCGTTCACGGTGCGGACCCGCCCGGGCGACAACCTGATGGTGCACAAGGCCATCGACATGGCGCAGCCCGGCGACGTCATCGTGGTCGATGCCGGCGGCGAGATGCGTAACGCCATCATCGGCGAGATCATGGCCGGCTGGGCCGCCCGGCGGCAGCTGGGCGGCTTCGTGATCGACGGCGCGGTGCGCGACAGCGACACGCTGGCCGCCGGTGCGTTGCCGGTCTTCGCGCGCGGTTTCGCGCATCGCGGGCCCTACAAGGATGGTCCTGGCGAGCTCAACGTGCCGGTCGTTATCGACGGCATGGTGGTGCTGCCGGGCGATCTGCTGGTCGGCGATGGCGATGGCGTACTGGCCATCCGCCCCGACGAAGCCGAGGCGCTGGCCGACAAGGTGCGGGCGATCGAGAGCGCCGAAGCGCGCATCCTCGAACAGATCGCGCAGGAGACGCTGGATCGCGCGTGGGTCGACACCGTGCTCAAGAGCAAGGGCGTGATCTGATCACGCCGGCACGGAGACCAACGATATGCAGATCATCGACGACACCGCGAGCGGCGCGCTGAGCACTGCCAGTCCCTTGCGCGCCACGGTCACGCGGCTCGATCTCTGGACCGATCCGATCTTCGAACGCGTGCTGGGCGAGCAGCCGGGCATCACGCTGCAGGTCCTGCCGGCGCAAGGCGACCCCCAAGCCACGCTGGCCGGCTTGCGGCAGTCGCATGCCTACCATGTGTCGGCGGCCAAGGACGAACTGCCCAGGCCGTGGTTCGTCTCGGCCGAGCTGATCGCGCAATGTCCGCAACTGCTGGTGGTGTCCTCGAGCGGCGCCGGTTACGACACCATCGATGCGGCGGCCTGCACCGCCGCCGGCATCGCGGTGGTGAACCAGGCCGGCGGAAACGCCGAGTCGGTGGCCGAACAGACCTTCGCCTTGCTGCTGGCCGTCAAGCGCCGCGTGGTCGAGTCCCATCAAGCCTTGCAGCAAGGCCGCGCCGACAGCCGCGAAAGCCTGATGGGCCGCGAGATCCACGGCCTGGTGCTGGGCCTGGTCGGCATCGGCCAGATCGGCAAGCGGGTCGCCCGCATCGCGCGCGGTTTCGGTTTGACGGTGCTGGCGCACGATCCGCAGCTCGATGACGCGGCCGTGCGCGCACTGGGCGCCGAGCCGGTCACGCTGTCCGAGCTGCTGGCGCGCTCCGACGTCGTATCGCTGCATTGTCCGCTGGACGCCGGCACGCGCAATCTGATCGACGCGTCGGCCTTTGCCGCGATGAAGCCGGGCGCGGTCTTCATCTCGACGGCACGCGGCGGCATCCACGACGAGTCGGCGCTGCTGGCCGCGCTCGAGTCGGGCCACCTGGCCGGCGCCGGCCTGGACGTCTGGGTGCAAGAGCCACCTGCCGCGTCGCATCCGCTGCTGGCCTTGCCCAACGTGGTCGCTTCGTTCCATACCGGCGGCGTCACGCACGAAGGGCGGCGCAACGTCGCGCGGTCGTCGGCCGAGCAGATCCTGGCCGTGCTGCGCGGCCAGCGGCCGCCGCAATTGCGCAATCCCGAGGTCTGGCCGCGCGTGCTCGAACGCCTGCGCGCGCACGCCACGTAGCACCGAACCGCGAGGGGGCGCCGGCGGCGCGCCGGTGACACCGCGCAGTGCGGCCGGCCTCGTGCCGCCGGCCGCCGCGGTACCCGCAACAATCCTATTTACCCGCGCACCGCCGCCGTGTCCGTCACGGCGCGGCGGCTGGCGCGCGGCCAACAACGCCAGCGCAAGCACGCTGCGAATCCGAAGGAGACTGTCATGTTGCAACGATCCCCGAGCCTGCCATTCAAACGCCTGGCCGGCCTGTTCGCCGTCACGCTCGGCGTGATGGCCGCGCCGACCGCGGCGCTGGCCGACTACCCCGAACGTCCGATCGAGTTCATCGTGTCCTATGGCCCGGGCGGCGGCACCGACCTGGTCGCGCGCATGATGGCGCCGTACCTGCAGAAATACCTGGGCAATGACAGCCGCATCATCGTGCTGAACCGTCCCGGCGCCGGCGGTGCCATCGGTTTCGCCGAGCTGGCGCGCGCCAAGCCCGACGGCTACACGATCGGCTTCGTCAACACGCCCAACATGCTGACCATCCCGATCGAGCGCAAGTCGGCGTTCACGTGGCAGAGCTACGATCTGCTGGGCAATCTGATCGACGATCCCGGTTCGTTCACGGTGCTGCAGAGCAACCCGATCAAGACGCTGCAGGATCTGGTCGAGTCCGCGCGCGCCAACCCGGGCAAGGTCACCGTCGGCACCACTGGCACCGGCTCGGACGATCACCTGGCGATGTTGCGTTTCCAGCGCGCCGCCAAGGTCGAGCTGACACACGTGCCGTACAAGGGTGCTGGCGAGGTGCGTGGCGCGGTCGCCAGCGGCGAGATCACGATCGGCGCGATCAACGTCGGCGAGGCGCTGCAATACCGCAAGGGCGGCACGCCGCTGCATTTCCTCGGCCAGATGTCGGCCGAGCGGACGCCGGCGCTGGCCGATGTGCCGACCTTCAAGGAAGCGGGTTTCGACTTCACGCTGTCGTCGCTGCGCGGCCTGGCCGCGCCCAAGGGCTTGCCCGACGACGTGCGCGCCAAGCTGGTCGATGCGGTCAAGCGCACCGCCGAGGATCCCGAGTTCCAGGCCAAGGCCAAGGACCTGTTCGCGCCGCTGCGTTATCTGGCGCCCGACGCGCACGCGCGCGAGCTGGCGCAGGGCGAGCAGGAGTTCCGGGCCTTGTGGAAAGAGGCGCCGTGGGTCGAGCAATGAGGGGGAGGGTGCCGGCAGGGTGGTGGGTGCTACAGGGGTCGAACCTGTGACCTACGCCTTGTAAGGGCGCCGCTCTACCAACTGAGCTAAGCACCCCTGCGGGATTTGAAGTACTGCCTTGATGTACTGCTGCCTTGACTTGCTGCGGCGTGCCAAGGCCAACGCCTGCCCTGAAAGCAAAGCGCGGTCCGCATTCTAGCGGACCGCGCTCTTTCAGGCAAACCGCGAACGCAGGGGTTCGCGTTGCTGCGCGTCGATTAGTTGACGGCGTCCTTGAGGGCCTTGCCCGGACGGAACTTCGGCACCTTGGCTTTCTTGATCTTGATGGTTTCGCCGGTGCGGGGATTGCGGCCGGTGCGAGCGGCGCGAGCGGTCACTGCGAACGTGCCGAAACCCACCAGGGTCACGGTGCCGCCCTTCTTGAGGGTGGTCTTGACTGCGCCGATCAGCGCGTCCAGGGCACGACCCGCGGCAGCTTTGGAGATGTCCGATTTGCTGGCGATATGGTCGATAAGTTCGGTTTTATTCATGAAGAATTACCCCTCAAGGTAAGGAAAGGTTTGTCGTTTAGCGTTGCTGGCCTGGATTCCGCCCAGCGATGCTGGCAATACAGGCGGGCAGGCAGCTTTCGTCGCTGCCAAGCAAAACACCGAAACACGCTGCGCCGCGGCGATAACGCGCAAAATCAGCCGTCGGCGCAGTTGCGTATTAGGCCCCGGCTACTAGCGGCTGTCAAGCAAAAAACTCTGCACGACCCGCATGATTGCTGGCTCTGCGGGCAGATGTGCGCTGCAATCCAATCTCTTGATAACCACCGGTTCCGAGCTCATTTGTGGCAGGCCGACAAGGCCGCATCAAAATCGGCGATCAGGTCTTGCTGGTCTTCGATGCCGATCGAGATGCGGATCAGGCTGTCGGCAATGCCCATCTGCGCGCGTCGCGCCGGACCCATTTCGTAGTAGATGGTATGGGCGGCCGGCAGCGCCAGGGTTCGGGTATCTCCCAAATGCGTGGCCAGCACCACCACCGATAAGCTGTCCAGGAAATCGAAGCAATCGATGCCGTCGGCCAGCTCCACGCCCATCAGCGCGCCGTAGCGGCCGCGAAACAAGGCACCGGCGCGCTCGTGCTGCGCATGGGCCGGCAGGCCCGGATAGTGCACGCGGGCGATGCTCGGATGTTGCGACAGGTGTTGCGCCAGCGCCATCGCATTGGCGCACGCACGGTCCATGCGCAGCGCCAGCGTCTCGGCGCCCACCGCGATGCGGTGCGCGGGCTCGGCTGCCAGCGTGCCGCCCATGTCGCGCAGGCCTTTCTTCTTGACCTGCGTCAGCCCCCATGACGTCGAGGGGCCCTTGCGGTACGACTCGAAGATGTTGGGATGGTCCTGCCAGTCGTACAGCCCGGTGTCGGTCACCGAGCCGCCCAGCGCATGGCCGTGCCCGCCGATGTACTTGGACAGCGAATTCATCACCAGCGCGGCGCCGGCGTCGCGGCCCTTGAACAGCCACGGCGACGTCAGCGTGTTGTCGATGACGTAGACCAGGCCCTGCTGCCGGCACAGTTCGCCGATGCCCATCAGGTCGGCCACCTGCGTGCCGGGGTTGGCGATGGTCTCGGCGAACACCATGCGGGTGTTGGGCCGCAGCGCATCGCGCACGTTCTGCGTGTCGGTGGCGTCGACCAGCGTCACTTCGACGCCCAGTTCCTGCAAGGTGCTGAGCAGGCTGTTGGTGTTGCCGAAGATGTACTGGCTGGACACCAGATGGTCGCCGCGGCGCAGCAAGGTCGTGAAGATCGCCGCCAGGGCCGCCATGCCGGTCGCGAAGCTGACCGACGCGACGCCATTTTCCATCGCGGTGATCTTGGCCTCGAGCGCCGTGGTGGTCGGCGTGCCCTGGCGCGCATAGGTGAAGCCGGCCTTGCCCTGGAACACCGCGGTCAGCTCGCGTGACTGCGCGTAGGCGTATTCGGAGGACGGATGCATGGGCTTGTGCACCGCGCCGTGCTCGGCGTGCTGGCGCCGGTCCGAATGCAGGATGGTGGTGGTGAAACCGTCTTTTTTATCCATGGTCATTCCCGTGCCTTGACGCCGCTGCGCTGGCGTACGGTTTCGTACAGGCAGACGGCGCTGGCGACGCTGACGTTGAGGCTTTCGACCGCGCCCAGCATCGGGATCTGCACCAACGTATCGCAGGTCTCGCGCGTCAGGCGGCGCATGCCTTCGCCTTCGGCGCCCATGACCCAGGCGGTCGGCAGCGTGCCGTCGACGTCGTGGATGGTGCCGTCGGCCTGGTCGTCGGTGCCGACCAGCCAGACCCCGCGGTCCTTGAGTTCGCGCAGCGTGCGCGCCAGATTGGTGACCATCAGGTAGGGCACGGTGTCGGCCGCGCCGCAGGCCACGCGGGCCACGGTGCTGTTCAGGCCGACCGCGCGGTCGCGCGGCGCGATCACCGCATGCACACCGGCGGCGTCGGCGGTACGCAGGCAGGCGCCCAGGTTGTGCGGATCGGTGACGCCGTCGAGCACCAGCAACAGCGCCGGCCCCTGCACGGTGTCGAGCACTTCGTCGACGTCGAGCGCCAGGCTGCGTGCGTCGGCCAGCGCGACCACGCCCTGGTGGCGGGTGCCGCGCGCCAGGCCTTCGAGCCGCGCCGTGTCGACCGCGTGCACCGAGCGGCCGGCGCGTTGGGCCTGCTCGACCAGCGCGAGCATGCGTTTGTCACGGCGTTGGCCGTCGTAATAAATATCCTTGACCGATTCCGGCGCGTGGCGCAGTCGCGCGACGACGGCGTGGAATCCAGCCAGTACCTGGGATGCCGGCATGAAAGAGACCTCTTGCTCGATACGGATGTGCGCCTCGTCGCCACGGGGCGGACAAGGCACGAAGGCCGGCGGGGGCGCCGGCCTTGTCGGGAATGATACACAGCCGCGGGCGGCGAGCGCGGCGCGGCTGCGGGTCGGAGAGCGGCGCGCGGCGCGCGTGGCGCCGCCGCCACGCGTGACCGCCTGACGCTAGGAGTGACGCTTGCGGGCGGTCTTCTTGCCTGCGCTGGAGGCCGGGCGCGCAGCCTGCTGCGCGCTTTTCTTGGCTTGCGCGCGGCGCTCCTTGGCGGTCGTGCCGCGCAACGCCGCCGGCTTGGTCGGCGCGGCCTTCTTGGCGCGCCGCGCGGGCGGCTCGTCGGGCCGCGAGGCGGCACGCTTGAGCGACTCGTAGCTGGTGCCCTTGACCAGGCGGAACTCGATGCGCCGGGCTTCGAGATCGACGCGCGAGACCTGCACCTGCACGGTGTCGGTCAGGCGGTAGCGCATGCCGGTGCGTTCGCCGCGCAGCTCGTGCAGCGCCTCGTTGAACTGGAAGTACTCGCCGCCCAGTTCGGACACATGCACCAGGCCTTCGACGTGCAGCGTCTCGAGCGTCACGAAGATACCGAAGCTGGCCACGCCCGAGACCCGGCCGCTGAAGCTTTCGCCGACGCGCTCCTTGACGAACCAGCACTTGAGCCAGGCCTCGACGTCGCGCGAGGCCTCGTCGGCGCGCCGCTCGGTCGACGACAGCATCAGGCCGAGCTTCTCCCAGATCGCGTGCTCTTGCTCGCGCGCGCTCATGCCGACCGCCACCACCTGTTGCTCGAGCTGCGGCACGTAGCGCTTGCCGTCCAGCAGCGACTTGATCACGCGGTGCGTGAGCAGGTCGGGGTAGCGCCGGATCGGCGACGTGAAGTGCGTGTAGGCCTCGTAAGCCAGGCCGAAGTGGCCGACGTTGTCGGGGCTGTACATGGCCTGCTGCATCGAGCGCAGGCACATGGTCTGCAGCAGCGCGTAATCGGGCCGCGCGCGCGCCGAGTCCAGCAATTGCAGATAGTCCTTGGCGCTCGGGTCCTCGCCACCGCCCAGCGACAGGCCGGAGGTCTTGAGAAACTCGCGCAGCGCCTGCAGCCGTTCGGCGCTCGGGCCTTCGTGGATGCGGTACAGGCCGGGATGCTTGCTGCGCGCCATGAAATCGGCCGCGCAGGTGTTGGCCGCCAGCATGCATTCTTCGATCAGCTTGTGGGCGTCGTTGCGCACGTAGGGCGCGATCTGTTCGATGCGGCCCAGCTCGTTGCAGACGATGCGGGTCTCGACCGTGTCGAAATCGATGGCGCCGCGCGTGCGGCGCGATTGCGCCAGCAGCTGGTACAACGAGTACAAGTCCTGCACGTGCGGCAGCACCTGCGACAGCGAGCGCGCGGCGGGGCCTTCGGGCTGCTGCAGCGATTCCCACACCTGGGTGTAGGTGGTGCGTGCGTGCGAATGGATGACCGCGTTGTAGAACTGGTAGGCGGTGACCACGCCGGCCTTGGCGCCCGATCCCGCGATCACCATGTCGCAGACCAGCACCAGCCGGTCGACTTCGGGATTCAGCGAGCACAGGCCGTTGGACAGCTTCTCGGGCAGCATCGGGATCACGCGGCGCGGGAAATACACGCTGGTGCCGCGTTCGACCGCGTCGTCGTCCAGCGCGTCGCCGGGCCGCACGTAGTGGCTGACGTCGGCGATCGCCACCAGCAGGCGCCAGCCCGGGCGCTTGCGCGTGCCGGTGCCCAGGTTCACTTCTTCACAATAGACCGCGTCGTCGAAGTCGCGCGCGTCCTCGCCGTCGATGGTGATGAACGGCACGTCGCGCAGATCGATGCGGCCTTTCAGGTCGGTCTTGCGAACCGCGTCGGGCAGGCGGTCGGCCTGCTTGTGCGCGCCGTCGGAGAATTCGACCGGCACGTCGAACTTGCGCACCGCGATCTCGATTTCCATGCCGGGATCGTCGATCTCGCCCAGCACCTCGGCGACCCGGCCCAGCGGCTGGCTGTGGCGGCTGGGCTGCTCGATGATCTCGACGGCGACCACCTGGCCATGCTGCGCATCGCCGGTCTCGCCCGGCGGGATCAGGATGTCGTGCTTGATGCGCTGGTCTTCGGGCACCACGATCGACAGGCCGCGCTCGTTCAGGAAACGGCCGACCAGCTTGTTGGTGCGCCGCTCGATGACCTCGACGATGGTGCCGTCGGGCTTGCCGCGGTATTCACCGGTGGGTTTGACCAGCACGCGGTCGCCGTGCAGCACTTTCTGCATTTCGCGCGGCGACAGGAAGATGTCCGGGCCGCCGTCGTCGCGGATCAGGAAACCGAAGCCGTCACGATGCCCCTGTACCCGGCCGGCGACGAAGTCCAGCTTGGTGGCCAGCAGCAGCACGCCCTTGCGGTTGGGCAGCAGTTGGCCGTCGCGCTCCATGGCCGCCAGCCGGCGATCGAAACCCTTGAGGGTTTCGGGGCGGGTGAGGTTCAGGCGCGCCGCCAGTTCGGCCGGCTCGAGCGGAGAGCCGGCATCGCGCAGTGCCGCCAGCAAGGCTTCGCGGCTGGGCACATCGGGGTCGAAATCGGGGGGGGGATCGGGCACGACCGGGGCGCTTCTGTTTTTGTTGACGTCTTTGTTCGCTCGATTTGCCAAAATTGAAAGTTCTCTTATATAATGCGCAGCTTCGGAAGTTTAGCGCGAGATTGACCGCGTCGTACTGTGCTGACAGGCAGTAGGTTAGCAGGGTGGCAAGTCAGATGCGTAAATCAGGTGCGAGATTTCCGATGGGTCGGCCCCCAAGGCCGGCTGATCTGAAGCCGATGTCAGGTTTCAGGTCGGGAACCCAGCTTTAGAGCCCAGGTGGCGGAATTGGTAGACGCGCATGGTTCAGGTCCATGTGCCGCAAGGTGTGGAGGTTCGAGTCCTCTCCTGGGCACCACCGAATACGATCAAGTCGTGGCTGACGGCCACGGCTCAAGAACGGCTCCCCGGCGGGCCGTTTTTTTTCGTCCGTCGCCATTGCCCTGCGCCAGCTGGCGGCAGCGGTGCCTGCCATGCCGCCGTCCTGCTGGCTGATTCCGTGGCAGTCGCCGCCGCCGCGCGCGCGTAGCGCGGGCAGGGCTCGGACTACGTAAACGTTTTTGCGGAACTGTTTGCGAATAATTCGTATTTAAATTACTATGCTTGGCTGGACTCACCGGCCGGCGGCTTGAAGGCGCAACGTACAGGCTTGACCCGACAACCAGATTCGACAACCAGGTTCGACAGTCTGATTCGACAATCAGATTCGACAATCAGGTTTGACAGTCTAGTTCGACAGTCAAGTGGCGCCCGACCGATGCCCGATGCCGCACACATCATCCGCTTGCATGCCTCATTCCCGTAAAGCCTGGGCCTCGGCGCAGTCGTCTCCGGCGCTGCGTATCGGCGCCATGACCACCGTCGTCGCCCTGCACGCCGCCGTCGTGGGCGCCATGTTCCTGGCGCCCAACGAGCCTCTCGCGCTGGAAGAACCCGAAGCGGTGATGGTCCGCTTCGTCGAGATCAGCCCCGAGCCCCAAGAAGCGCTGGCGCCGCCGACCCCCGAGCCGCCCGCGCCGGTGGTCGAGCCCGAACCCGAGCCCGAGCCCGTCGTCGAGCCCGAGCCCGAGCCTGAACCCGAAATCGAGCCTGAACCCGAAATCGAGCCTGAGCCCGAACCGGAGCCCGAGCCCGAACCCGAAATCGAGCCGCCCCCGGTGCCCGAGGCACCGCCCAAGCCCAAGCCGAAACCCAAGCCCAAGCCCCCCGAGCCCAAGCCGCAACCCAAACCGCAGCCCAAGCCCGATCCCAAGCCTGTCGCCAAGCCGCCGGTCGAGCAGCCGCCGCCCAGCGGCACCACGCAGGGTGCCGACAAGCCGCAAGGCCCGCAGCAAGGCTTGCCGCCTGACCAGCCGCGCATGATCGGCCGGGTCGACTTCGCCGGCGACCGCGTGATGCCCGAATACTCGCGCGCTTCCAAGCTGCGCCGCGAAGAAGGCCGGGTCGTCATCCGCGTGCTGATCAATACGCAGGGCACCGTCGACAAGGCGTCGATCCAGCGCTCGTCGGGCTTCGACCGGCTCGATGAGTCAGCGCTGGCGGCCGCCCGCAAGACCCGCTTCAAACCCTATACAGAAAACGGGATACCGTATCCGGCCATGGCCGATCTCCCGTACGATTTCGTCATGAGGAACTGAAATGTCCAATATCGCGCTCGACGCCTACCGTTTGCTGCAGGCAACGTTGGCTCAGGCTAGCCCGGCGGCCGGCTCGGCTGCCGCCCCCGCCGCGGCCGCGGCGCCTGCCGCAGGCGCGCCCAGCATCGC
>JAEZBO010000076.1 GCA_023427085.1 Pseudomonadota bacterium | reverse complement strand
GCGCCGCCCGGGGCCGGCAAGGCCACGCCGGCCGACCAGGGCCGCGCCTACGCGCTGCCGGTGGCGCAGTCGGCCGAACGGGCCGCCTACATCGTCGGCACCTTCGATACCAAGGCCAGCGAACTGTTCTTCCTGCGCCACTGCATGGAGCGGCTGGGCCTGCGCACCGTGACGGTCGACATTTCGACCTCGTCCAAGCCCTCGCCGGCCAACGTGCATGCCCGCGAGGTCGCGCGCCATCATCCGGGCGGCGAGGCGGCGGTGTTCACCGGCGACCGCGGCAGCGCGGTGGCCGGCATGACCGAGGCGCTGACGCACTTCATCGTCAGCCGCCGCGACCTGGGCGGCATCATCGGCGCGGGCGGCTCGGGCGGCACGCAGATGAGCAGCGCGGCGATGCGGGCCCTGCCGATCGGCGTGCCCAAGGTGCTGGTGTCGACGGTGGCGTCGGGCGACGTGCGCCCCTACGTCGGCCCCAGCGACATCTGCATGATGTACTCGGTCGCCGACGTCTCGGGCATCAACCGCATCAGCGCGCAGGTGTTGTCCAACGCCGCGCACGCGCTGGCCGGCATGGTCGCCAATCGCCACGTGCCGGACGCGCAGGGCAAGGCGGCGGTGGGGCTGAGCATGTTCGGCGTCACCACGCCCTGTGTGCAGGCGGTCACGCGCGCGCTGTCGGACGACTACGACTGCCTGGTGTTCCACGCCACCGGCACCGGCGGCCAGTCGATGGAGAAGCTGGCGCAGTCGGGCATGCTGGCCGCGGTGCTGGACATCTCGACCACCGAGATCGCCGACGAGATCGGCGGCGGCATCTTCACGGCCGGGCCGCGGCGCATGGATGTCTACGCCGAGCAGGCAATCCCCTACGTGGGCTCTTGCGGCGCGCTCGACATGGTCAACTTCGGCGCCCGCGACACGGTGCCCGAAAAGCTGCGCGGCCGGCTGTTCTACCAGCACAACGACAACGTCACGCTGATGCGCACCACCGCGCAGGAGAGCGCCGCCATCGGCCGCTACATCGCCGCCAAGCTCAACCGCATGAAAGGCCCGCTGCGCTTCCTGCTGCCGCTGCGCGGCGTGTCGTCGATCGACGTCGTCGGCGGCCCGTTCTGGGATCCGGCCGCCGACCAGGCGCTGTTCGCCGCGATCGAAACCGATTTCCGTCCCGGCCCGCAGCGCAAGCTGGTCAAGCTGGACCTGCACATCAACGACCCCGAGTTCGCCGACGCGCTGGTGGCCGCCTTGCACGAGATCACGCGACCCGCCGCCGTCCGCCCCGCCACCCTTCTGGAGATGAGATAAATGCCCCGCATAAGCCGCAGTCGGATACTGCAGACCTTCCGCGACCTGATCGAGCAGGGCCGGCCCATCATCGGCGGCGGCGCCGGCACCGGCCTGTCGGCCAAGTGCGAGGAGGCTGGCGGCATCGACCTGATCGTGATCTACAACTCGGGCCGTTATCGCATGGCCGGACGCGGCTCGCTGGCCGGCCTGCTGTCCTACGGCAACGCCAACGAGATCGTGCTCGAGATGGCGCGCGAGGTGCTGCCGGTGGTCCAGCACACGCCGGTGATCGCCGGCGTCAACGGCACCGATCCCTTCCTGATCCGTGATGATTTCCTGCGGCGCCTGATCGAGCTGGGCTTCTCGGGGGTGCAGAACTTCCCGACGGTCGGGCTGATCGACGGCGTGTTCCGCGCCAATCTCGAAGAAACCGGCATGAGCTACGGCCAGGAGGTCGACATGGTGCGCGCGGCCAGCGAGCTGGACCTGCTGACCACGCCCTATGTGTTCGGCGAGGACGAGGCCGCCGACATGGCGCGCGCCGGCGCCGACGTGGTGGTCTGCCACCTGGGCCTGACCACCGGCGGCGCCATCGGCGCGCACACCGCGCTGGACCTGGCCGGCTGCGTCGAGCCCATCAACGCGTGGGCCCAGGCGGCGCGGCGGGTCAATCCCGACGTCATCGTGCTGTGCCACGGCGGCCCGATCGCCACGCCGGACGACGCGCGCTACATCCTGCGGCACTGCGCCGACTGCAACGGCTTTTTCGGCGCGTCCAGCATGGAGCGCCTGCCGGCCGAGACGGCGCTGACCGACACCACTCGCCAGTTCAAACAAATCACCAGATAAGGGGAGCCGATCATGACAGGCGCTCAGTTTGGAACGTTCTTGCTAGGCTTCATCTCGGTCGCCATCGTCGCGGCCATCATCGTCGGGCTGCTGCACTGGCTCTACCTGCGCGCCTCGAAAGAGCGGGCCTTCGTGCGCACCGGCCTGGGCGGCCAGCGCGTGGTGCTCGATGGCGGCGCGCTGGTGCTGCCGATCGTGCACGACGTGATCCCGGTCAACATGAACACCTTGCGGCTGGAGGTTTCGCGCGGCCGCGAAAAGGCGCTGATCGCCAAGGACCGCATGCGCGTGGACGTCACTGCCGAGTTCTACGTGCGGGTCCAGGCCTCGGCCGAGGCGGTCGCCGACGCCGCGCAGACGTTGGGCCTGCGCACCATGGCGCCCGAGCAGCTCAAGGAACTGCTGGAGGGCAAGTTCGTCGACGCGCTGCGCACCGTGGCGGCCGAGATGACGATGGAAGAACTGCACGAGAAGCGCGGCGAATACGTGCAGCGGGTGCGCGCGGCGGTGGCCGAGAACCTGACCAAGAACGGCCTGGAGCTCGAGTCGGCCTCGTTGACGCAGCTGGACCAGACCTCGATGGAATTCTTCAATCCCAGCAATGCCTTCGACGCCGAGGGCCTGACGCGGCTGACCGAGCAGATCGAGCGGCGCAAGAAGCAGCGCAACGACATCGAGCAGGACACGCTGATTGCGATCCGCAACAAGAACCTCGAGGCCGAAAAGCTGTCGCTGGACATCGACCGCGATGCCGAGACCGCCAGGCTGGTGCAGCTGCGCGGGCTGGAGATCATGCGCGCCGAACAGCGCTCGGCGCTGACCCGCGAGCAGGCCGAGCGCGAGCAGGAATCCGAGCGCGCGCAGATCCTGGCGCGCGAGGCGGTCGAACAGGCCCGCATCAAGGCCGAGCAGAGCGTCGAGACCGAGCGCATCGCCCGCGACCGCGACGTGCAGGCCGCCGAGATCCAGCGCCGCCAGGCCATCGAGCTGGCCGAGCAGCAGCGGGTCATCGCGATCGCCGAACGTTCGCGCGCGCAATCCGAGGCGCAGGCCATGGCCGAGGAGGCCCGCGCGCGCGCGGTGGCGGCCGAGGAAAAGGTCTTCACGGCGCGCGAGATCGAGATGGCCGAGCGCAAGAAGCAGATCGAGCTGATCGGTGCGACGCAGGAGGCCGAGCGCGAGGCGGTGCGCCTGCGCATCGCCGCGCAGGCCGAACGCCAGGCCAGCGAGGACCGCGGCGCGGCGATCCGGGCACAGGCGCAGGCCGACGCCCAGGCCGAGCAGATCCGGCTGGAGGCGGCGCGCGCGCGCCACGAGGTCGAGGCGCAGGGCTTGCGCCTGATGAACGAGGCCGCCAACACGCTGAGCGAAGAAGCGCGGGCGTCGGCGCTGCGCCTGAAGGTGGTCGAGAAGGCCGAGGGCATCATCCGCGAATCGGTGCGGCCGCTCGAACGCATCGAGGGCATCCGCATCCTGCACGTCGATGGCCTGGGCGGTGCGCCCGGTGTCGGCAGCGGCGGCGACGGCGCGCCGGGTTTCTCGGATTCGGTGGTCAATTCCGCGCTGCGTTTCCGTGCCCAGGCGCCGGTCGTCGATCACCTGCTCAAGGAAATCGGGCTGGACGCCTCGACGCTCAAGGGGCTGAGCGGTCAGGCTGACGGCGAGCGGGGCAAGCCATGATCAGCGTCTATGTCTCGAGCGTGATCGATGCGCCGGCCGAGCAGGTCTGGCAGCGCGTGCGTGACTTCAACGGCATGCCCGGCTGGCATCCGCTGATCGCCGACTCGCGCATCGAGGACGGCCTGCCGTCGGACCGGATCGGCTGCGTGCGGCATTTCCATACCCGCGACGGCGGCCTGATCCGCGAGCGGCTGCTGGCGCTGTCGGACTACGACTACACCTTCGTCTACAGCATCCTCGAGAGCCCGATGGGCGTGAGCGGCTACGTCGCCACGCTCAAACTCACGCCGGTCACCGACGGCGGGCGCTGCTTTGGCGAGTGGAGCGCCGATTTCGACTGCGCGCCCGAGCGCGTGTCGGCGCTGCGCGAATTGATCGGCGAGGGCGTGTTCCAGGGCGGCTTTGACGCGCTCAAGCAGCATTTCGGCCGCATGCCGGCCTGATACGCGGAGCACCGCGCCGCCAGGCTGTCGCAACGACATCTTCGGGATTCAATCCTAAAACGTTATGTTATAACGTTTTACTTTTTGATCTTCGAGGATGTCCATGCGCCGCCTTCACGACCCGCTGGCCGCTGCGCTGACCGCAGCGGTCTTTTCCTTGCCGGCGACGGCGCAGACGCCCGATCCGGCCGTGCCGCGCGGCGCGCCGGTGCAACTGGCCCCGGTGACGATCTCGGCCAGCCCGCTCAACACCGAACTTGAAAGCACCGCCACGCCGGCCGCCAAGCTGGACGGCGAGGCGCTGGTCACGCGCCGCCAGCCGACGCTGGGCGACACGCTGGACGGCCAGCCCGGCATTCATTCGGACACCTTCGGCGGCGGCGCCAGCCGGCCGGTGATCCGCGGCCAGACCGCGCCGCGCGTGCGAGTGCTGTCCGATGGCTCCGAGCTGATGGACGCCTCGGGGGTCTCGCCCGACCATGCGATCACCGTCGAGCCGATGCTGACGCAGGGCATCGAGGTGCTGCGCGGGCCCTCGACGCTGCTGTATGGCGGCGGTGCGATCGGTGGCGTGGTCAACGTGCTGGACAAGAAGATCCCGACCGCGGTGCCCGAGCGCGGCGTCGAGGGCGAGGTCGAACTGCGCGGGGCGACCGGTACCGGCGAGCGTGCCGGCGCGGTCGGCATCACCGGCGGCAGCGGCAACCTGGCGGTGCGCATCGAAGGCATGAAGCGCGAATCGGACGACTACCGCGTGCCCGACTGGAGCAGCCGCCGCGTCGACGGCTCGTTCAGCCGCAGCGGCTCGGGCAGCGTCGGCCTGTCGTGGGTCACGCCGCGCGGTTACACCGGCATCGCCTACACCTACCAGGATTCGCGCTACGGCCTGCCCGGCCACAGCCACGACTACGAAAGCTGCCATCCGCACGGCGACCACCTGCATTGCGGCGGCCACGATCACGACCATGACCACGGCGGCGGCCACGACGAGCACGACCACGATCATGCCCACGAGCACGGCGTGCCGTATGTGAAGCTGCGCAGCAACCGCGGCGATCTGCGCGGCGAGTACGTCGACCCGTTCGCCGGCTTCGAGAAGATCCGCTTTCGCGCCGGCCTGACCAGCTACCGCCACGACGAGATCGAGGACGGCGAGGTCGGCACGCGCTTCACCAACCGCGGCTACGACGGCCGCGTCGAGCTCACGCACAAGCCGCTGTTCGGCTGGCGCGGCGTGGTCGGCGTGCAGGGCGCCAGCAGCAAGTTCGGCGCCGACGGAACCGAGGGTTTCCTGCCGGAAAGCCGCACCCGCAGCACCGGCGTGTTCCTGCTCGAGGAATACCGGCTGGGCGACTGGCGCTTCGAGGCCGGCGCACGCCAGGACTGGCAGCGCATCACGCCCGACCAGCGCGACGCGCGCAGCCACAACGCCACCTCGCTGTCGGCCGCGGCGGTCTGGGAGTTCGCGCCGCAGTACTCGGTCGCGCTGTCGCTGTCGCGCTCGCAGCGCATGCCGTCGGCGCAGGAGCTCTATGCCGACGGCATCCACCTGGCCACCAACACCTACGAGATCGGCGATGCCGACCTGGACCGCGAAACCTCGCGCAACATCGACCTGACGCTGCGCAAGACCGAAGGCGCGACCACCTTCAGCGTCAGCGCCTTCCACAACAACGTCAAGAACTACATCTACGCGCAGACGCTGGACCGCTACGAGGACTTCCGGCTGATCGAATACGCGCAGCGCGATGCGCAGTTCACCGGCGTCGAGGGCGAGGTGCGCCATCGCTTCACGCCGGTCTATTCGGCCGCGGTGTTCGGTGACTACGTGCGCGGCAAGTTCAAGAACGACGACGGCAACCTGCCGCGCATCCCGGCCATGCGCGCCGGCGTGCGGCTCGACGCCGACTGGGCCCAGTGGGGCGCCGGTCTCGAGTTCATGCGGGTCTTCAGGCAATCGAAGATCGCCTCGTACGAACAGGAGACCGGCGGCTACAACCTCGTCAACGCACTGCTGACCTATTCGATGGAAGTCAGCGGCGCGCAGGCGCAGGTCTATCTGCGCGGCACCAACCTGCTGGACAGGCTGGCCTACAACCACACCTCGTTCATCTCGCGGCAGGCGCCCTTGCCGGGCCGCAGCGTGATGCTGGGGATCCGCACGACGTTCTGAGCGCGGGCTGCATGGGCCGCGTGGGCGGCGCCATGCCGGTCAGGCCGCGCGCCGTCAGGCGGGCGCGGCCGGCCGGATCATTTTTCCGGCTTGACGTTGGCCTGCTTGACGATCGTGGTCCAGCGTTCGATGTCGGCCTCGACGTAGGCCGCGAACTCGGCCGGCGACTGGCTCTTGAGCGTCGAAATGCCGACCGCCTTGACCCGTTCCTGCACGGCCGGATCGTCGAGCACCGCATCGACGTGTGCCGCGATCTCCTGCGCCAGTTCGGGCGGCAGCGAGGCCGGGCCGCTCAGGCCGAACCACGCGCCGAATTCCATGTCCCGCATGCCGAGCTCCTTGAAGGTCGGCACGTCGGGCAGCTCGGGCGACCGTTCGGCGGCCGCGATCGCCAGGGCGCGCACCTTGCCGCTGCGGATCATCGGCAGCGCCGTCGATGCGTTGTCCCAGCCCAGCTGGATATGGCCTGCCAGCAGGTCGGCCATCATCGGCGCGGCGCCTTTGTAGGGCACCTGGGTCATCTTGACGCCCGACTTCAGCGCGAACACCTCGCCGCTCAGGTGCAGGCCGCCGCCATAGCCGGAATGGCCGAAGCTGAGCAGGCCGGGATTCTTCTTGCCGTATGCCACCGCGTCGGCCACCGAGCTGAAGCCGGTCGAGGGGCTGGCCAGCAGCACGTTGGGGGTGTAGGCCAGCAGCGCGATCGAGGCGAGGTCCTTGCTGGGGTGCGCCTGCAGGATGGAGGGATTGAAGGCAGCGGTCGTCGCCAGGCCCACGGCGGTCAGCAGCAGGGTGTAGCCATCGCCGGCGGCGCGCGCGACCTGGCCGGCGGCAATGTTGCCGCTGGCGCCGGGGCGGTTCTCGACCACGACCGACTGGTTCATCCGCTTGGACATGCCCTCGGCCACGACCCGGGCGATCTGGTCGGTGGAGCCGCCCGGCGCGAAGCCGACCACCAGCTTGATGGGTTGCGAGGGATAGGAGGACTGGGCGCCGGCCGAACTGGCGGCCAGCGCGGCGGCAAGCAGGAGGTGGCGAAGGATCGTGATCATGGTAAAGCCCCTTGTTGGTATGAGTATGGTGCTGCGGACGGAATGATGGCGGACGACGGGCCATCAGGCCCGCCGCCCCGGCGACTCAGATGCGTGTCGTGATGGTCTTGACCTGCAGATACGCGCGCAGGCCCTCCAGGCCCTTTTCACGGCCGAAGCCGCTGGCCTTGGTCCCGCCGAACGGCGTTTCGACGCCGCCGGCGAAGTACTGGTTGATGTAGACCTGGCCGGCCTCGACCTGCATCGCATACCGGTTGGCCGCCGTGATGTCGCGGGTGTAGATGCCGGCGACCAGCCCGAAGCGCGTGCCGTTGGCCAGGCGCACCGCGTGATCGACATCGTCGGCGATCTGGATCACCAGCACCGGTCCGAAGATCTCTTCCTGCACGATCGGATCGCTCGCGTCGTCTGCGAGGATCAGCGTCGGCGCATAGAAATTGCCTTGCTCCAGGCCTGCGGGCCTGAGCACCTGGCCGCCGGTCAGCACCCGGGCGCCGCGCGCGGCGGCCTGCTCGACCAGCCGGGCGATCCTGGCGAGCTGCTCGGCCGAAATGACCGGCCCGACGCCTGGGTCCTGCAAGCCCTTGCCGGGCTGCAGTGCCTGGGTCGCCGCGACCAGCCTGTCGATGAAGGCCTGCGCGACCGGCCGTTCGACGATCAGGCGGGCGGCCGCCGAGCAGACCTGCCCGGCATTGGTGAAGATGCCCTTGAGCACGCCTTCGAGTGCCTTGTCGAGATCGGCGTCCGCCAGGACCACGACCGGCGACTTGCCGCCCAGTTCCAGCGTCACGGCCGCGGTGTGCTGCGCCGCGGCCTGCATCACGCGCTTGCCGGTCTCGGTCGATCCGGTGAAGGTGACGTGGGCGATGTCGGGATGGGCCACCAGTTGCGCGCCGGTCGATTCGCCGGGCCCGCAGACCACGTTGTAGACGCCGTCGGGCAGGCCGGCCTGCTTGAGGATCTTGCCCAGCATCAGGGCGGTCAGCGGCGTTTGCTCGGCCGGCTTGACCACCGCCGTGGCGCCGGCCGCCAGGCATGGTGCGATGCCGCGCGCGGTGGTCACCAGCGGAAAGTTCCACGGGATGATGTGCGCAGTCACACCGATCGGCTGCTGGACCGTCATCGACAGAAAGTCCGGCCCGAGCGGGATCGTCACGCCCTGCAGCTTGTCGGCGATGCCTGCGTAGTATTCGAAGTAGCGGGCCGACGTCTCGATGTCGCCCTTGGCTTCGCGCAGCGGCTTGCCCGAATCCAGCGATTCGACCACCGACAGGGTTTGCGCCTGTTCGCGTATCAGTGCCGCGGTGCGAAACAGGATGCGGCTGCGCTCGGCCGGCAACACCGCTGCCCAGGGGCCGCGCAGTGCCGCGCGGGCTGCTTGCACCGCGCGGTCGACCAGCGCCGCGTCGGCCACCGGCACCTGCGCCAGCACGGCGCCGGTGGCCGGATCGAGCGTGGCGACGGTCTGGTCGATCGGCGTGGTGACGTGCTCGCCGTCGATGAACGGGGCCAGCGCCAGGTCGTGGGGAAGTGTGTTCATGGCGGTCACGCGAAACGTTGGGGATAGATGTCGCGCAGGCCGGCCTCGATGGTGGCCAGGGCGCTGGCGTCGGCCGGCAGGTGCGGCAGGCGCGGCTGGCCGCCGGGACGATCGAGGATCTGCATGGCGGTCTTGACGTAGGCGAAGTTCGACATGCCCGATTTCGCCATCAGCAGATAGAGCTTGTCGATGCGATGCTGGGCCGCCTGCGCGCCTTGGTAGTCGCCGCGCGTGAGCGCATCGTTGAGCGCCACCACGTCGGTCGCGCAGACGTTCGAGATCGTCGAGACCAGCCCCACCGCGCCGCGCGAGAACTGCGCCGTGGCGTAGGGTTCGAGGCCGGCGAACAGGCTGACCGAGCCGGCCAGCAGACGGAAGGTTTCCGAGAACGCGTAGATGTCCTTCTGGGTTTCCTTGAAGGCCACGACCTGCTCGATGCCGGCCAGTTCGGCGGCCAGCGCCGGTCCCAGGTTCACGCCGGTGCGGGCCGGGTTGTTGTAGGCCATGATCGGCAGGCCGACCTCGGCCACCGCCCGGTAGTAGGCGGCGATCTCGCGCGGCGTCGGCATGCAGAAGGCCGGCGGCAGCACCAGCGCGCCGTCGATGCCGCTGGCGAGCGCCTGTTCGGTCAGGCGCAGGGTGTCGCGGGTGCCAATGCACGAGGTGCCCGCCAGCACGGTCACGCGCTGGGCCACCACCTCGGACACGAAGGCGTAGGCGTCGGCTTTTTCCTCGGCGTCCATCGAATAGAACTCGCCGGTCGAGCCCGCCACGATGATGCCGGCGACGCCTTCGTCGATCAGCAGCTCGAGCAGGCGGCGCCACGCTTGTTTGTCGATGTCGCCGTTCGGGGCGAACGGGGTTACCACGGGCGTGAACACACCCTTCCACTGGCGAGCGGCCTGATTCATGACATTCCTTGGTCGGTAGAAAATTACGATATGCGATATATCATACAACGTAATTTTTTAATTCGAAAAGGGTTATCATCCGGCGTCGGCAACAGAAGCGCACAGATGAACGATTTTTTCTCCGTAGCGAATCGCGGCGAGTCGTTGGCGGACCAGGTCTACCGGCAACTGGCCGCCGGCCTGCTCGAAGGCCAGTACTCACCAGGCCAGCGCGTGAACATGCGGGCGCTGGCCGAGGCCATGGGCGTGAGCCAGACGCCGGTGCGCGAGGCGCTGACGCGGCTGATCTCGGAGGGCGTGCTGCGCAATGGCAGCCGGGCCATCGAGGTGCCGCTGGTCGACAGCGCCAATTTCGAAGAGATATTCCGCCTGCGCCTGATGCTCGAGGGCGATCTGGCCGAGCGGGCGGCGCCACGGCTGACCCCGGCGCTGCTGGCCGACCAGGTCCGCATCCAGGATCAGTTCGACCGGGCGATGGAGGCGCGTGATTTCAAGCTGGGCCTGAAGCTGAATGTCGCCTTCCACTTCGCGCTGTACCGCGCCGCCGGGCAGGACATCTCGCTGCAACTGGTCGAAAAGCTCTGGTTGCTGATCGGGCCGAGCATGAACCTGATGTATCCGGCCCTGGCCAGTGGCCGCAGCCCGCGGCATGCGCGCATCCTGCAGGCCATGCATACGGGCAAGCCGGGTCCGCTGCGCAAGGCGGTCGAGGACGACATCAACACCGCGCGCGAAAAGATCTTCGACCTGCTGCCGGTGATCGAAGCGAGGATCCTGGCGCAGACTTCGCCGGCACCGGTGGTGCGGCGGCCGGTCGGCCGGCCGCGCAAGACCGCCAAGGTCTAGCCGCGCGCGGGCCGCCCGCCCGCGTCAGCGCTTGCGCTGCGCGCGCGGGTGGGCCTGGTCGTAGGCCTTGGCCAGATGCTGGAAATCGAGCCGGGTATAGATCTGCGTGGTCGAGATGTTGGCGTGGCCCAGCATGTCCTGCACCGCGCGCAGGTCTTGCGCCGACTGCAGCACATGGCTGGCGAAGCTGTGCCGCAGCACGTGCGGATGCACATGCGCGGGCAGGCCGGCGGCGATCGCCAGCCTGGCCAGCTGGGCCTGCACCACGCGGGGTGAAATACGTTTACCGCGCGCGCCCAGGAACAGCGCCGCGCGGTCGTCCTCGCTGGCGTCGGCGGCCAGCAGCCGGGGCCGCTCGGCCAGCCAGCGTTGCAGCGCCTCGAGCGCGGCGCGGCCGACCGGCACGCTGCGGCGCTTGCCGCCCTTGCCCAGCACCAGCACCTCGGCTTCGTCCAGCTTGATCCAGCCGCGCGATTCATAAGCGGCGCTGCGCTGGTAGGCGGCATCCAGGCCGGTCAGCTCGGACAGCCGCAAGCCGCTGGAATAGAACAGTTCGAACATGGCGTGATCGCGCCGCGCGATCGGGTCGTGGCCTTCGCGCGCGCCGGCGTGCTCGAGCAGGCCGACGGTCTGCTCGACCGACAGCGCCTTGGGCAGCGAACGCGGCGCCTTGGGCGCGCGCAGCCCGGAGGCCGGATTGGCGTTCATGCCGGCCTGCGGCGCCCACCATTTGTAGAAGCCGCGCCAGGCCGACAGCGTGCGCGCCAGGCTGCGCGGGCTCATGCCCTGCGCGTGCAGCCGGCCCAGGTACTGGCGCAGCTGCGCGGGGCCGAGCCGCTCGGGCGGCAGGTCGCCGGCGAACTCGGCCAGCTTGGCCAGATCGCGCCGGTAGCTTTGCTGGGTGTGCTCGGCGTAACGCAGCGTGGTCGACAGATAGGCCAGCCAGCGCGTCATGCTGTCGGGCAGGCTGGCCATGATCGTTACGCGGCCTCGTGCAGCCGGCGCAGCGCCGCGCTGGCGAGCTCGCCGATCTGGTCGAGGAAGTCGGTGCCCATGTCGGCGACGAAACGGTCGGCGTCATCCGAGGCCAGCACCAGCAGCCCGAAGGCCGGCGCGTCGGCGCCCGACGCAGCGGCGCCCGGCGCAGCGGCGCCCGGCACGTCCCCGTCCGCGCGCAGCGCGATGATCGCCAGCGAGGCCGGCTTGGCCGACAGCCAGCGGGCCGCCTCGAAGCCGGTGTCCGGTCCGCAATAGGGTTTTTTCAGCGTGTCGGCGAAGGCGCGGCAGTCTTCCGAGACGGCCTGGCCGGCCGGATCGGCGTCGGCCGTGCGCAGCGGCGCCCAGACCCGCAGCGCAACGTCCTGCAGACCGTAGATATCGGCCAGGCCCAGCGTGATGGCGGCCGGCAGGCGCTGCGCGTCGGTCTCGGCCAGCAGCCGCAGGCTCCATTGGTGCAGGCGCTGGCCGGTGGTGGCGTTGATGCTGGCGTTGTGCACCAGCGCGTTCAGGCGCAGTTCGAGCTCGCGCTGGCGGTCGCGCAGCGTGACGATCTGGCGTTCGCCCAGCGAGATCGCGCGGGTCTGGTGCGGGTGTGGCACTTCGAGCGTGGCGAACACGTCGGCGTGCTCTTGCAGGAAGCTGGGGTGCGCCTGCAGAAAGCGGGCGACGCTCTCGGCGGTCAACGCGTCGGTGGTCATCGTGGCGAGTCCTTGTGCTGGCCTTGCGGGGCCGGTTGAATCTAGGGCTGGGGCAGGCTGGCGACCAGCGCGTCGATATCCAGCGTGCCCGAAAAGACCGTGGTGGCCGGGCCGGTCATGCGCAGTTGCTGGCCGTCCCAGGCGATGTCCAGGCGGCCGCCGCGCGTGTGCACGGCCACCGGCGAGTCGAGCAGGCCACGGCGGATGCCGGCGGCCACGGCCGCACAGGCGCCGGTGCCACAGGCCAGCGTCTCGCCGGCGCCGCGTTCGTAGACGCGCAGCCGGATGGTGTGGCGATCGAGCACCTGCATGAAGCCGGCGTTGACGCGGCGCGCGAAGCGCGGGTGCGATTCGATGAAAGGGCCCTGCACCGCCACCGGCGCGCGCTCGACGTCGTCGACCACCTGCACGGCGTGGGGATTGGAGATCGCCACCAGCGACAGCCACGGCGCCGGGCCGGTCTGGGCCGCGGCGCCGTCGAGCGGCAGCTGCCACAGCGTGTCGTCATGGTCGGCGCGCGAGGCCAGGCCCTGCGTGTCGAAGGGCAGCGCGGCGGGATCGAAGCGGGTCTGGCCCATGTCGACCGTGACGCAGCCGTCGGCGGTTTCATCCAGTACGATCACGCCGGTGGCGATCTCGGCGCGCAGCGGGTTGCGTTCGGACAGGCCCTGTTCGTGCACGAAGCGCACGAAGCAGCGCGCGCCGTTGCCGCAATGCTCGACCTCGCTGCCATCGGCATTGAAGATGCGGTAGCGGAAGTCGGCGTCGGCCCGCGTGGCGGCCTCGACCAGCAGGATCTGGTCGGCGCCCACGCCCATGTGCCGGTCGGCCAGCGCGCGCGCGCGGGCCGGCGTCATCTCGATCGATGCACGCACGCCGTCGAGCACGACGAAGTCGTTGCCCGCGCCATGCATTTTGGTGAAGGTCCAGGTCATCGGAGGATTATCGCCTACTTGCCGGGCCGGCAGGCGCGTTCAATAGAGTTTGTCTTCGCCCGGCGGCCGGGTCTTGAAGCGGCGGTGCACCCAGTAGTACTGCTCGGGCATGCGCCGCACCCAGCCTTCGAGCAGCTGGTTGAGCCGCGCGGTGGCGTCCTCGGGCGTGGCGTCGCCGGGGAAGTCGGCGATCGGCGGCAGCACCTCGATCAGGTAGCGGCCGCTGTGTTCGTCCCAGTGGCTCAGGATGGGCAGCACCGGCAGGTCGAAGTTGCGGGCCAGCTGCGCGGTCGACGGCATGGTGGCCGCCGGCACGCCGAAGAACGGCACGAACACCGCGCCCTTGCGGCCCAGGTCCATGTCGGGCAGGTAATAGATCGGCCGGGCCGCACGGATGTGGCGCAGCAGCGTGCGCACGCCGTCGCGGCGGCTGACCAGATGCACGTCGTTGAAGCGGGTGCGGCCTTCGCGCACGATCGCATCGACGTCGGCGTCGCTCTGGGGCGCATACATCGTCGCGCCGCTGGGCGTCTCCATGGTCAGCCGCGAGGCGGCCGCGTCCAGGCCGATGAAGTGCGGCGCCAGCAGGATGCACGAACGGCCGGCGTCGAGCTGCGCCTGCAGGTGCTCGTAGCCCGACAGCTGCACCATCTCGCGCACCCGCTCGGGCGGGGCGTACCAGAGCACGCCCCGATCGACCACCGACTGCGCCAGCGCATGGAAGTGCCGACGCAGCAGCGTTTCGCGCTCGGGCTCGGACAGCCCCGGAAAACAGAGTTCGAGATTGCGGCGCGCGACCTTGACGCGCGGCTGGACCAGGCGGTAAGCCAGCGCGCCGAGCCAGCGGCCCAGCCACAGCCGCGTGGCCGGCCGGATGCGGCCGAACCACATGAACAGGCCGCGCAGCGCACGGTACTTGAGGCTGCGGCGGGGTGCGGCGGCGCCCGGCGAACCGTCGCCCGGCGAACCGTCGCCCGGACCGCCAGCGGGTTTCGGCGGCGCGTTCATGCCGGATCTCCGTCGCGCTGGCGCGCCGCATCGCCGTCCGCCGCCGGTGCCGCCGGCGCGCCCTTGGGTGTCTTGTAGCGGTGGTAGCCCCACAGGTATTGCTCGGGAAACCGGCGGATCAGCGTTTCCATGGTCTGGTTGATCAGCGCCGCCTGCTCGGCCGCCGAGGCCGGCAGCGGCTCGGGCACGCGCACGTAGTGCATGCGCCAGCCGCGGCCCCGCGGCAGGCGCTCGCCGGCGACCAGCATGATCGGCACGCCGGTCTGGCTGGCCAGCTTGCCGGGCAGCGTGACCGAATAGGCCATGCGGCCGAAGAACGGTGCCCAGACGCCTTCGCCGACGCCGGGGGCCTGGTCGGGCAGCATGCCGATGGCCCGGCCGCCGCGCAGCGCGCGCACGAAGGCGCGCACGCCGGACTGGTTGGCCGGCACGACCTGCAGGCCTTCGGCCTGGCGCGCGACCTGCATCACCGGCGTCAGCGCGGCCTTGCGCGGCGGGCGGAACATCACGGTCAGCGGGGCGATGCGCGCCATGTAGCGGGCGGTGATCTCGAAGCAGCCCAGGTGCGGCGTCAGATAGATCACGCCGCGGCCCTCGTCGCGCACCGCCTGGACCATGGCCTCGTCGTCGCTATGCACCTGCGCCAGGCTGGCATCGCTGCGGAACCACACGCGCGCCAGTTCGAAGATCATCGCGCCGGTCTCGCCCGCGGCGCGGCGCGCGAACGCCGGCGAGTCGTAACCGGCCTGCGCGGCGTTGGCGCGCAGGCGCTCGCGGTACTTGCCCGGAAGCAGATAAAGCAGCCTGCCCAGGCCACGGCCCAATCCTTGCAGCATGGGCAAGGGCAGGCAGGCCAGCAGGCGAAACAGCGACAACAGCATCGAGGGGCGATCCGGATAACGGGTGGATGGGTCGCGCTCACGCGGGGATCTACGCTGGCGCGGCCGGGCCGGCTGCCAGGCGCGCGCGGCGCGCGCCGATCAACGAGGTGAGAGACAACGTGATATTTTCGCTTAAAATCCCCCCAGTCGCCGAGTTAACCGACAACTTGCGGGGCGACACCGGCAGCAGGGGCCTTCGGGCCTGGCCGCCGACCTGACCGCTAAAGCGTCGCGCCCAGATCAACGTCCTTGCAGTCGAGGTTGCATCCGGGGCAACGCGCCCCGTCAACCCTGTCCGTGCGGCCCTGGCCGGCAGCCGGACTCAACAGGACGTTCACCGTGGCCCAAAACGATTTTCTCTTCACTTCCGAATCCGTCTCCGAAGGCCATCCGGACAAGGTCGCCGACCAGATCTCCGATGCCGTGCTGGACGCGATCTTCACCCAAGACCCCAACGCCCGCGTCGCCGCCGAAACCCTGTGCAACACGGGCCTGGTCGTGCTGGCCGGTGAAATCACCACCACGGCCAACGTCGACTACATCCAGGTCGCCCGCGACACCATCCGCCGCATCGGCTACGACAACACCGACTACGGCATCGACTACAAGGGCTGCGCGGTGCTGGTCGCCTACGACAAGCAGTCGCCCGACATCGCCCAGGGCGTCGATCGCACGTCCGAGGACTACCTGAACCAGGGCGCCGGTGACCAGGGCCTGATGTTCGGCTACGCCTGCGACGAAACCCCCGACCTGATGCCCGCGCCGATCTGGTACTCGCACCGCCTGGTGCAGCGCCAGAGCGAACTGCGCAAGGACGGCCGCCTGCCGTGGCTGCGTCCGGACGCCAAGTCGCAGGTGACCTTCCGCTACGTCGACGGCAAGCCGGTCGAAGTCGACACGGTGGTGCTGTCGACCCAGCACGCGCCCGAGATCTCGCAGGAAGAGATCAAGGACGCCGTCATCGAGCACATCATCCGCCCGAGCTTCCCCGAAGGCCTGGTCACCGCCAAGACGCGCTTCCTGGTCAACCCGACCGGCCGCTTCGTCATCGGCGGCCCGCAAGGCGATGCCGGCCTGACCGGCCGCAAGATCATCGTCGACACCTACGGCGGCGCGTGCCCGCACGGTGGCGGCGCGTTCTCGGGCAAGGATCCGTCCAAGGTCGACCGCTCGGCCGCCTACGCCGCGCGCTACGTCGCCAAGAACGTCGTGGCGGCCGGCCTGGCGCGCCAGTGCCAGGTGCAGGTCAGCTACGCCATCGGCGTGGCCGAGCCGATCAACATCACGGTCTACACCGAAGGCACCGGCGTGATCCCTGATGACGAGATCGCCAAGCTGGTGCGCGAGCACTTCGACCTGCGTCCCAAGGGCATCATCAACATGCTCGATCTGCTGCGTCCGATCTACGCGAAGACGGCGGCCTACGGCCACTTCGGTCGTGCCGAACCCGAATTCACGTGGGAGCACACCGACAAGGTCGAGGCGCTCAAGAAGGGCCGCTGATCCGCGCGATCGGCAATGAAACAGAACGGGCGGCCAGTGATGGCCGCCCGTTCTGTTTGGTGCCTGCGCCTACAACTGCCAGGCCGATAGATCGGGCCGCAGCCCCGGCGCCAGCAGGGGCGCCAGCGCCTGCGCGGCATCGAGCAGCGTGGCGTCGTGGCCGCGCGGCGCCAATGCCTGCAGCGACAGCGGCATGCCCTCGTCATCGAGGCCGCTGGGCAGCACGATCGCGGGCGCATCGAGGAAGTTGGCCGGCCGTTGCAGCCGCCCGAGTCCGGCATGGCGCAGGTCGGCGTCGTCCAGCGCCCGCGCGCCCTGGTCGGCCGCCGGCATCAATAGCATCACGCCGGCTGGCAGCGCTTGCTCGAAGGCATGCTGCGCGGCGTGGCGGCGTGCCAGCGCGGCGTCGTAGTCGGCCGTATCGATGTCACGCCCGGCCAGGATGCGCCCGCGCACCACCTGCCACAGCGGCTGTTGCGGATCCTCGGCCAGCGCGCCGTAGTGGCGCCAGGCCTCGTAGGCCAGCACCAGCGAGTTGTCGTCGGCCAGTTGCGCGAACGACAGGCCGGCCGGCGCCTGCCACGCCTCGGCCTGCCAGCCGGCGCGCGCCAGCCGGGCCAGGGTCTGGTCCCAGTCGGCCTGCGCGGCGGCGCTCAGCGGGCACGGCCAGTCACGCGGCTGCAGCCAGGCCACGCGCGCCGGGGCATAGGGCCGCGGCCGGCGCAGCGCCGCCTGCACGGCCGGCGCCATCGCCAGCGTGATCGCGTCATCGCCATCCGGCCCGGCCAGCACCTGCGTCAGCAGCCGTGCGTCGGCCACCGTGCGGGCGATCGGACCCAGCACGTCGAGCGTATCGGACAAGGGCAGGCAGCCGGCGCGGCTGACGAGTCCGGACGAGGGCTTGTAGCCGACCAGGCCGTTGAGCGCGGCCGGGGCACGCACCGAGCCGCCGGTGTCGCCACCGACCGCCAGCGGCGCCAGGCCGGCCGCGACCGCGACCCCCGAGCCGCTCGACGAACCGCCCGGGGCGCGCGCCGTCACGGCATCCCAGGGATTGCGGGCGGTGCCCTGGGTCGGGTTCTGGCCCGACAGGCCGAACGCGAATTCGGTCATGCGGGTCTTGCCCAGGATCGGCATGCCGTGCGCGACCAGGCGCTGCACCGCCGCGCTGGTCGGCTCGTCACTGCCGGCGCGGCGCGCCCGCGAGCCGAGGCTGGCGGGCACGCCGCGCCATTGCAGGCTGTCCTTGATGGCGACCGGCACGCCGTGCAGCGGGCCGAGCACGATGC
>JAEZBO010000071.1 GCA_023427085.1 Pseudomonadota bacterium | reverse complement strand
TAGACCTGCATCTTGTAGAGGTCCTTGATCGGATTGAAGCCGCCGTTCATGTCGCCGTAGAGCGTCGCATAGCCGACCGACATTTCCGACTTGTTGCCGGTCGTCACCACCATCGAGCCGAACTTGTTGGAAATCGCCATCAGGATCGTGCCGCGGGCGCGGCTTTGGAGGTTTTCCTCGGTAATGCCCTCGTCCGTTCCCTCGAAGAGATCGGCGAGCGCTGCCGTAAAGCCCTCGACCGGTTCGGCGATCGGCACGATGTCGTAGCGACACCCGAGCGCCTTGGCGCAGTCGGCCGCATCCTTCAGCGATTCGTGCGAGGTGTAGCGATAGGGCAGCATCACGCAGCGCACGCGCTCCTCGCCCAGCGCATCGACGGCGATCGCCGCGCAGATGGCGGAATCGATGCCACCGGACAGGCCGAGAACGACATTCTTGAAGCCGTTCTTGTTCACGTAGTCGCGGAAGCCGAGCATGCAGGCGCGGTAGTCCGCCTCTTCCGTTTCAGGAATGCGCGACATCGGCCCTTCGTGGCATTCCCACCCCTCGGCTCCGCGTCTCCAGGTGGTGACAGCCAGCGCTTCCTCGAACTGGCTCATCTGGAAGGCCAGCGTCTTGTCGGCATTCAGTCCGAAGCTGGCGCCGTCGAACACCAGTTCGTCCTGGCCGCCGACCAGGTTGGCGTAGACCACCGCGCAACCGGTCTCGCGCACGCAGCGCCCGACCACCTCGGCGCGCAGGCGCTGCTTGCGCACGTTGAAGGGCGACGCATTGGGCACCAGCAATACCTGGGCGCCCTGCTCGGCCGCGGCCTTGGGCGCGGCGTCGAACCAGACGTCCTCGCAGATGTTGACGCCGAAGCGCACGCCCTTGACCTCGAACACCAGCGGCGTGGTGTCGGCGACAAAATAACGCTGCTCGTCGAACACCGCGTAATTGGGCAGCTCACGCTTGCAATAGGTGCCCAGCACGCGGCCCTCGCACAGCACCGAAGCGGCGTTGTAGAGCTTGCCGCCGCGGCGCGTCTCGTGGCCCAGCACGACGTGCAGGCCGGCCAGGCCGGCGAGCTCTTGCCGCAGGGCCTCGAACGCGGCCTGGGCATCGTCGAGGAAGCGCGGCCGCAGCAACAGGTCTTCGGGCGGATAACCGATCAGCGCCAGCTCGGGCGTGACCAGCACGTCGGCGCCCTGCGCGTGCGCGTGGCGCGCGGCCTCGGCGATGCGGCGCGCGTTGCCGGCTAGATCGCCGACGCAGAGGTTCAGTTGGGCGATCGCGACCCTTGCGGCACTCATGGGGTATCCGGTTCAGCAGGAATGAGACGTTCGATTATGGCATGACGTCATCGTGGCCGGCCGCAGGCGTGCACGCGCCCCAGCGCGCCGCGCGCCCGGGCTTCAGGGCGTGCGGCCCGGCTCGAGCAAGGTGTCGGCGCCGCCGCCTTCGCGCATGCGTTGCGCCATGCCTTCGGTGAAATCGAAGCCCGACGGGGCCTGGTACAGCCGCAGGCCCAGCTCGGGCAGCACCGCCAGCAGGTGATCGAAGATGTCGCCCTGGATGCGCTCGTACTCGACCCAGGCGGTCTTGCGCGCGAAGCAGTAGATCTCGACCGGGATGCCGTTGGCGTCCGGCTCCATCATCCGCACCAGCATCATCATCTCGTGGTGCAGCTCGGGATTGCCCTGCAGGTACGCCATCGCGTAGGCGCGGAAGGTGCCGATGTTGGTCAGCCGGCGGCGGTTGCCGGGCAGCTGCGCCGCCTCGCCGAGCGCCTGATTGGCCTGGCTGATGTCTTCCTGCTTGTCGGTCAGGTAGTCGTGCAGCAGCCGGAAACGCTTGAGGTCCTCGCATTCGGCGTCGCTCAGGAAGCGCACGCTGGCCGCGTCCAGCCGCAAGGTGCGCTTGATGCGGCGCCCGCCCGACTCGAACATCTGGCGCCAGTTGCGGTAGCTTTCCGAGAACAGCTTGTAGGTCGGCACCGTGGTGACGGTCTTGTCCCAGTTCTGCACCTTGACGGTGTGCAGCGCGATGTCGATGACGAAGCCGTCGGCGCCGGCCTGCGGCATCTCGATCCAGTCGCCGATGCGCAGCATGTCGTTGGACGTGAGCTGGGTGCTGGCCACCAGCGACAGCAGCGTGTCTTTGAACACCAGCAGCAGGATCGCCGACAGCGCGCCCAGGCCGGAGATCATCAGCAGCGGCGAGCGGTCGACCAGGATCGAGATGACCAGCACCGCGCAGATCGCCAGCAAGGCGATCTTGCCGATCTGGATGTAGCCCTTTATCGAACGGGTCTTGGCGCGCGTGGTCGAGGCGTAGGTGTCCTGCGCCGCGCTCAGGAAGCTGCGCAGCGCCTGGAACACGAAAATCCACGCGATCGACTGGGACAGCCGGCTGACCCCGATCACCAGCCCCTCACGGGCGTGCGGCACCAGTTCGACCGCGCCGGCCACCACCGCGAACGGCACCGCGTACCAGAGGTTGTGATAGGCCCGCCGGCGCGTCAGCGCCTGGTCCCAGTCGTCGCGGCCGGTCAGCACCAGCAGCCGGTGGGCCAGATACAGCACCGCGCGCGCCACCACCCATTGCATCAGCAAGGCGCCCAGCAGCAGCGCGGCCACGCCCAGCAGGGTCTGGGCCCAGGCCTGCTGGGGCAGGTGCATGTCGAGCTGGGCGACGAGCTGTTCGATGTCTGGCATGGCGGTCGATCCCGGTGGCGTGGCGCGCCATTATCGTCCATCTATAATCCGGCCATCATGGCAAATACCCCCACCTCCCCGCAAGACCAGTTCGCCAACAAGGCCCAAGCCTGGTCCGCCCGGTTCAACGAACCGGTCTCCGATCTCGTCAAGCGCTATACCGCCTCGGTGGATTTCGACAAGCGCCTGGCTCCCTTCGACATCCAGGGCTCGCTGGCCCACGCCGAGATGCTGGCGGCGGTCGGCGTGATCAGCGCCCAGGACCGCGCCGATATCGAGCGTGGCATGGCGCAGATCCTCGGCGAGGTCGAACGCGGCGAGTTCCAGTGGTTGCTCGACCTCGAAGACGTGCACCTGAACATCGAGAAGCGCCTGGTCGAGCTGGTCGGCGATGCCGGCAAGCGCCTGCATACCGGCCGCTCGCGCAACGACCAGGTCGCCACCGACATCCGGCTGTGGCTGCGCGCCGAGATCGACGTGCTGATCGGTCTGCTGGGCCAGCTGCGCCACGCGCTGGCCACCGTGGCGCTGGCCCACGCCGACGTGATCCTGCCCGGCTTCACGCACCTGCAGGTGGCCCAGCCGGTCACCTTCGGCCATCACCTGCTGGCCTATGCCGAGATGTTCGGCCGCGATGCGCAGCGCCTGGCCGACTGCCGCAAGCGCGTCAACCAGCTGCCGCTGGGCGCCGCCGCGCTGGCCGGCACCAGCTACCCGATCGACCGAGAGCGGGTCGCCGCGACGCTGCAGTTCGACGGCGTCTGCCGCAATTCGCTGGACGCGGTGTCCGACCGCGACTTCGCGATCGAATTCTGCGCCGCGTCGGCGCTGATCATGACGCACATCTCGCGCCTGTCCGAAGAGCTGGTGATCTGGATGAGCCCGCGGGTCGGCTTCATCGACCTGGCCGACCGCTTCTGCACCGGCAGCTCGATCATGCCGCAAAAGAAGAACCCCGACGTGCCCGAGCTGGCGCGCGGCAAGACCGGCCGCGTCAACGGCCACCTGGTCGCGCTGCTGACGCTGATGAAGGCCCAGCCGCTGGCCTACAACAAGGACAACCAGGAAGACAAGGAAGGCCTGTTCGACACGGCCGACACGCTGCGCGACACGCTCACGATCTTCGCGGACATGGCCGGCGGCATCAAGGTCAAGGCCGACAACATGCGCGCCGCGGCCCTGCAGGGCTTTGCCACCGCCACCGATCTGGCCGACTACCTGGTCAAGC
>JAEZBO010000046.1 GCA_023427085.1 Pseudomonadota bacterium | reverse complement strand
GCCGCGGGCAAGTCCGGCGTGCCGTACAGGCCCGGATGGCCGGGATCGCCACCGGCGCGCGTGGCGATCTCGATGGCGGTCTCCCACAGGTCCTGCGCCGAGTTGGCATGGATGCCGATGTGCGACTGGCTGTAGCCCAGCCGCTCGCCCCGGTTGATCGCGCCGAAGGTCGGCTTGAGCGCCCAGTTGCCGTTGTAGCTGGCCGGCCGCAGCACCGAGCCCACCAGTTGCGAGCCGATCGCCACCGGCACCATGTCGGCGCCGACCACCGCCGCCGAGCCGCTCGACGAGCCACCCGGCGTGCGGGTCGCGTCGAAGGCGTTGGTGGTGGGGCCGGGGTCGAGGAACCCCAGCGCGGTGGTGACGGTCTTGCCGAGGATCAGCGCGCCGGCATCGCGCAGCGCGCGCACCGAGGCACTGTCGTTCTTGGGAAAGTTGCCGCGATAGGCCTCGCAACCCATCTGCGTGGGCAGGTCGCGGGTCTCGATCAGGTCCTTGATGCCGACCGGCATGCCATCGATCCGCGACAGCGGCTGGCCGGCGCGGTAGCGCTGGGTCGACGCATCGGCGGCGGCGCGCGCACCGGCCTCGTTCAAGGTCACCCAGCCGCGCAGCACCGGTTCGCGCGCGGCGATGGTCGCCAGACAACGTTCGAGGTAATCGCGCGGTGTATCGCTGCCGTCGAGGAAACGCGCGCGCGCATCGAAAAAGGTCAGGCCCTGGTGGGTCGTGGGGTCGTAGCTCAACGCTTGCTCCGTGGTGGCGGGTTTCATTGACTGCTCTGGATACCGGATTCGCGGATCACGCGCGCCCAGCGGTCGTGGTCCTGCACGAAAAAGCGGTCGAATTCGGCCGGGCTGCCGGTCTGCACCAGGATGTTGATGCCGTCGAGCCGCTCGCGCACGTCGGCGTGGCTGAGCGCCTGTTGCAGGTCCAGGTTGATCTGGTTGACGATCTCGTTGGGCAGGCCGGCCGGGCCGAGCAGGCCGTACCAGGCGTCGAGCCGGAAGCCGGGCAGGCCGACCTCGGCCGCGGTCGGCACCTCGGGCAGCTTCTGCAGGCGCTCGGGCGAGGCCACCGCATAGGCGCGCAGCTTGTCGGCCCGCACGTGGTTGATGACGTTGCCGCTGGCGAACTGCACCAGCAGGTCGACCTCGCCGGCGATCGCCGCCAGCGAGGCTTCCAGCGCGCCGCGATACGGCACGTGCATGATGTCGACGTCGGCCTCGCGGCGGAAGATCTCGGTGTACAGCTGCAGCGACGAGCCCGGGCCGTTGGACGAATAGGTGTACTTGCCCGGTGAGGCGCGCAGCAGCGCCAGCAGTTCCTCGGCGTTCTTGGCCGGCAGCGAGGGATGGCTCAGCAGCGCGACCGGCAGTACGCCGATGCGGCCGATGCGCGTGAAACCCTTGACCACGTCCAGCTTGATGTTCTTGTTGATCGACGGCAGCGAGGCCAGCTCGCTGAAGGTCAGCAGCAGCGTGTGGCCGTCGGCCGGTGCGCGGGCGACGTAGTCCGAGCCGATGAAGGTGCCGGCGCCCGGCTTGTTCTCGACCACGACCGGTTGGCCCCATTGCTGCGACAGCTTGGGGCTGATCAGCCGCGCGACGATGTCGGCGGTGCCGCCGGGCGTGGTCGGCACGATGATGCTGACGGGTTTTTGCGGAAACGCCGTCTGCGCGTGGACGGCGGTCGCGGCGGACAAGGCCAGCGACGCGGTCAGGCAGGCCGACACCCAGGTCGTCCGAATCTTGCGGTGCATTGTTTTTCCCCTTGTTTTGCAGGTCTGCGCCGGGTCGTTGGCGACCTCGGGCCAGGCCATGTTGGGGCGGGGCGCCCCCAGTTGCAATCGACTTTATCTATGGCACACTTTACTTTTACTTAAGTGAAAAACCAGGCCATGGACGGGTTGCCGCCGCTCAACGCACTGAAGGCTTTCGAGGCCGCCGGCCGGCTGCAAAGCATCTCCGACGCCGCCGCCGAACTGTGCGTGACGTCGGCGGCAGTCAGCCGGCAGATCCGCCTGCTCGAGGATTTCCTCGGCCTGCGGCTGTTCCATCGGCAGCACCGCCGCATCGTGCTGACCGACGCGGGCCGCGAGTTCCACGCCGAGATCGCCCGGTCGTTCGCCGGCATCGTGCGGGCCACCGGCAACCTGGCCGCGCGCAGTCATCGCAAGGTCTTCCACATCAAGGCGCCGCACAGCGTGGCGATGCGCTGGCTGCTGCCGCGCCTGTCGGGCTTTCATCACAAGTTTCCCGACATCGACGTCAAGCTCAACACCTCGGTGGTGCCGCCCGATTTCGACAGCGAGGACATCGACGCGGCCATCGTGATGGGCAAGGGGCAGTGGCGCCATCTGCTCAGCTACAAGATCATGCCCAACGAGCTGGTGCCGGTCTGCACGCCGGAAAAAAGCCGCCGTCTGCGGCGCCCGGCCGATCTGGCCGGCGAGATCCTGCTGCATACGATGGCGCGCCCGGATTATTGGCAGCTGTGGCTGACGGCGGCCGGCGTGCCGGCCATGGACGCCGGCCGCGGCATGCATTACGAATCGTCGGCGCTGACCTACGAGGCGGCGCTCGAGGGCTACGGCGTGGCGATCTCGCAAAAGGCCATGGTGCAGCGCGAGCTCGACGAAGGCCGGCTGGTGATGCCGTTCGCGCTCAGCGTCGATCTGGGTGACGAGAGTTATTACTTCGTCGTGCCGCGCGATCCGCCCAAGCGGCTGTCGCGCGAGCTGACGCAATTTCGGGGTTGGGTGGCCAGTTGCGGCTTGCCCGCGCCACGCGAGACCGGCCCCACCACGGAGCGCCTTGCCGATGAACCCTAGCTTATTGCTGGACGCCGACGAATCCCAAGTGGTGCTGGTCGACTTCCAGGCCCGGCTGATGCCGGCCATCCACGACGGGCCGGCGGTACTGGCCAACGCGGTCCGGCTGGCCCGGCTGGCGCGCCTGTTGCAGGTGCCGGTGGTCGTGACCGAGCATTGCCCCGACAAGCTGGGCGGCACCGACGCGGCGCTGGCCGGCTTCGCCCACGAGCGCATCGAAAAGCTCAGTTTCAGCGCGGTGCCGGCCGGGCTGGCCGAGCGGCTGGCGCTGGGGCTGGCCGGTCCGCCCCTGCTGGATTCGAACGTCGCGTGGCTGCAAAGGCCGGCGGGCGGCGGCACGCGCACGCGCCGCACGATCCTGCTGGCCGGGTGCGAAGCCCACGTGTGCCTGCTGCAGACCGCGATGGACCTGCTGCAGCAGGACTACCGGGTCTGCATCGTCACCGATGCCTGCGGGTCGCGCGCGCCGCACGATCGCGACACGGCCTATCAGCGGCTGGCCCGTGCCGGCGCCGAGCCGGTCACGGTCGAGATGGTCGCGTTCGAGTGGATCCGCGTGACCACCCACCCGGCCTGGAAGCAAGCGCTGGCGATCATCAAGTAGCGCCGACCCGCTGCGCTACGATACGGCTCGGAGACACAGCATGGAGCCCGCCACAGCATGGCCAACGAACGAGAGCACGCACGCCTGGCCGTCTCGCGCAAGGCGGTCGAACTGTTCGTCGAACGCGGCGTGGCCGGCACCAGCGGCGACGACATCGCGGCCGCCGCGGGCCTGTCCAAACGCACGGTGTGGCGTTATTTCCGCTCGAAGGAGAGCTGCGTCGAACCGCTGCTGAGCGTGTCGGCGCTGCGCTTTGCCACGGTGCTGCGGCGCTGGCCGCGCGGCGAGGCTATCGAGACCTATCTGCGCGACGCGCTGCAGCCGGCGCGGCAGACGCCACAGGAGATCGCCGACGACGTGCTGGCGGTGCGGCTGATCGCCCTGCTGCCCGACGAGCCGGCGCTGCGCAGTGCGTGGCTGATGTCCTGCCATCTGGCCGAACAGGCGCTGAGCGCCGTGGTGGCCGAACGGCTGCGCCGCGCCGCCGACGATTTCGACGTGCGGCTGTGCGCCGCGGCGATGATGGCGGCGGTGCGACTGATCGACGAGGACATCAGCCTGCAGGCGGTGCGCCACGGCCGCCGCTACACCCTGACCGAAGTGATCGATGCGCTGGCGCGGGCGATCCGGCAGGCCAGCACCTTGCCGGTCTGCGATCCGCTGGACTAGCGGCGGCCGGTTTGGCCTGGCTGTCACTTGGTGCCATAATGGTTGTCACCAAGTGACAGAGCCGGGGTGTCAGCCCAGGCAAAGGAGCCTACGTGCCACAGATCAGCTATCCCGCCACGCAACGCCAGGATCCCGGCGAGACCTTTTTCGGCCGGACCGTCGCCGACCCCTATCGCTGGCTTGAAAACGACGTGCGCCACGACCGCGCCGTGGCCGACTGGGTGCAGGCCCAGAACGCGCTGAGCGCCGCCCACCTGGCCGCCTTGCCCGGCCGCGACATCTTCAAGCAGCGTCTCGAGGCGCTGTACGACCACGAACGCATCAGCGCACCGTTGCAACGGGGCGGCCGGTATTTCTACACCCGCAATCCGGGCCTGCAGAACCAGGCGGTGCTGATGATGCGCGCCGGTCCTGACGGCGCCGAACGCCTGCTGATCGACCCGAACCGCTGGGCCGCCGATGGCGCCAGCGCGCTGGCCGAATGGGCGGTGTCCGACGACGGCCGCCGGCTGGCCTATGCGGTGCAGGAAGGCGGCACCGACTGGCGCACGCTCAAGGTGCTCGACGTCGACAGCGGCCAGGTGCTGGACGACGAGGTCGAATGGTCGCGCTTTTCGGAGATCGCCTGGCTGCGCGATGGATCGGGCTTTTTCTATTCGCGCTATCCGGCGCCGGCGGACCAGGGCGCCCATCAGGCCGGGGTGGCCGATCACGCGGTGTATTGCCATCGCCTGGGCACGGCGCAGGCCGACGACCGGTTGGTGCACGCCACGCCCGACCAGCCGCAATTGCTGCACATCAGCGGCGTGGCCGACGACGGCCGGTATCTGGTGATCCATTCGACACCGGGTTCGTCCAACAACGCGCTGGCCATCGTCGACCTGGACAGCGAGGACTGGACGCCGCGCGTGCTGATCGATCACTTCGACGAGCAGTGGAGCGTGCTGGCCAACGACGGCACGCGGCTGTTCATCCTGACCGGCCACCAGGCCGAGCGCAAACGCATCGTGACGCTGGACCTGGCCGACGCCGGCACGACGTTCACCGAACTGATCGGCGAGCAGCCGTCGGTGCTGACGCACGGCTGGCTGCTGGGCGGGCGGCTGTTGCTGTCCTACCTGAGCGATGCCAAGACCGAGATCCGCCGCCACCGGCTCGACGGCAGCGAGGACGGCGTCGTGCCGCTGCCGGGCATCGGCAGCGCCGGCGGCTTCCAGGGCCGGCCCGATCAGGACGAATGCTTTTTTGTGTTCACCAGCTACAACGCGCCGACCACCATCTACCGCTACGACGTCAGCACCGGCCAGCGCAGCGTCTGGGCCGAACCGACCGTGACGGTGGACCTCGAGCGCATCGCGGTCGACCAGCATTTCTATCGCTCGCGCGACGGCACGCAGGTGCCGATGTTCGTGGTGCGGCGCAAGGACGTCGACGGGCCGGTGCCGACGCTGCTGTATGGCTATGGCGGCTTTGCGATCAACATGGTGCCGTACTACTCGCCGGCCTATTTGGCCTGGGTCGAGCAGGGCGGCGCGGTCGCGGTGGCCAACATCCGCGGCGGCGGCGAGTACGGCAAGGCGTGGCATCAGGCCGGCCGCCTGCAGCACAAGCAGAACGTCTTCGACGACTTCATCGCCGCCGGCGAATACCTGAAAGCACAGGGCATCGCCGCGCCGCAGGGGCTGGCGATCCAGGGCGAATCGAATGGCGGCCTGCTGGTGGCCGCGGTCACCAATCAGCGGCCTGATCTGTTCGACGCGGCGCTGCCGGGCGTGGGCGTGATGGATATGCTGCGTTACGCGCGCTTCACCGGCGGCCAGCTGTGGGCGCCCGAGTTCGGCGATCCGGCCCGCGAGGCGGATTTCAGTGCCTTGCTGGCGTATTCGCCGTACCACAACGTGCGCGAGGGCCAGCCGTATCCGGCCATCCTGGCCACCACCGCCGATACCGACGACCGGGTGGTGCCGGCGCATACCTTCAAGTACGTCGCGGCGCTGCAGGCGGCGGGGCTGGGCCCCAAGCCGCAGCTGGTGCGCATCGATACGCGCGCCGGCCACGGCGCCGGCAAGCCGATGGACAAGGCGCTGGCCGAGCTGGCCGATATGTGGGCCTTCGCGGCTCACTGGACCGGGCTGGCGGTGCGGCCGCAGCAGCCCTGAGGCCGGACCGGGACCGACCGCGGGCCGATCCCTGGCTCGTTGCCGGCGGGCGGCCCCGCGGCGCGGCCTGCGGG
>JAEZBO010000025.1 GCA_023427085.1 Pseudomonadota bacterium | reverse complement strand
CGCCTATCCTGAAACCGCAGAAATCGTGGGAATGTACAAGGCGCAGGTTCCGATTGAAGAATATAACGCACCTTCCCTATTTTGGGTTCATTTTTTTTTAAATGGAAAGGTTCGCATCGTAGTGACGCCATTTTCATTTGATAGTAATAATCATCCAATTCGTTGGGAGGACGACCAAGCGGGTAGGTCAGCATCGCAAGGAAAAATAGTGCAGAGTTTCTTTACTGCTGAAGAACTTGCTGATTTTGATCGGAAGATTGAAGTTGATAAGGGTAAATATGGAGACTGGCGATGAGTCGAGACGGTGTTTTTGCGTCACCAACCAAGATTGCGCCAACTGCTGGTGTCGAAAAAGTTGTTCCGAAAGTAAGCTGCAGTGCAAAAGATTGCGAAGTTGCCTTAAATATCGGGATATTTTTCGATGGAACAAACAACAATATGGATCGCGACGCCCCAAGCCACTCAGATAGCAATATTGTTCGGCTCTTCAACGCCTATAATGGAAATAAGAGGGATGGATATTATCGGACATATGTTCCAGGAGTTGGAACAAGATTCCCTGATATTGGAGAGGAGGAGGAAAGCAATTTGGGGAAGGGGTGTGCAGTTGGTTGTGAAGGAAGGGTGATTTTCGGCTTACTGGCAGTTTTTAATGCGTTGCATGAGCGCGGTTTCGGAAGAGGGATGTTTGACGAAGTGAGTGTTGCAGCGCTGTGTTGTAATGGGTTTCAAATCAGTAACCTAAGGGATCGTATGAGTCTTGCGAGGCTCGACATTGATGTGGGTTTACTATCGGGTAGGGCCGAGGGCGTAAGTGTTCGGAACCTTTTCTTAAAGCGCCAAGCCACTATTTTAGAGGGAAAATTAAAGAATAATAAGCCGCGCCTAACCGAATGCTTCCTCGATGTTTTTGGTTTTTCTCGCGGCGCGGCGCAAGCGCGGGTTTTTTGTAACTGGTTAAACGAACTGCTTGTTAATGGTTCCTTGGCAGGCGTCCCAGTGCAAGTACGTTTCGTCGGACTCATAGATACCGTCGCCTCGGCCGGATTTTGGGCTGGTACGACGGCATTGGTTACTAATTCAACCGGTGGGCGCGGGGCATGGGCGAGCGCATCATCATTGCGAATACCGGCTTCAGTTCGAAACTGCGTGCACATGTTGGCAATGCATGAGTTACGTCGCAATTTTCCCTTGGATGCGATCGAAGCCAGTAAAACTGGGTCTGGACGGGTCCAGCATGCATACCCTGGTTCCCACAGCGATGTTGGGGGGGGCTACCGGCCGGGCGAACTAGGTATTGCAGTAGGCGACGACTCTCAAAAGCTGTCCCAGATACCGCTTAACCACATGTTCGATTGTGCGATCGCTGCCGGGACTCCGCTCAAAAGGCCCCCAGTCTCGCCTGGCAGCTTCAACCCCTTTGCGATTCATCCCGAATTGGCCAAGGCATTCGATGATTTCATCTCGCAGGCTACTCTGGTGCCACGTCCAATGTATGAGTGGCTCCAGCCATACCTCAACTGGCGGTGGCAGGTGCGCGATCGCTTTCATACGACTAGTCAAGTCAAGCAGGCGAATCAGGCTGACAAGGAAATCTTGCTAGCTTTTAACAAGAGCTTGATCAATGACGCAGCTGCAATGACGAGGTCCGCCGGGGTGAGCATTCTCAAGCGAACGCCGGCGATTCTCATGGATGTTTTTTTTACCGGGGCCAGAAAAGACCTGATGACGACTTCGCTTCTAGAGCCGGAAGCCCGGTCAGTACTTGCTCTTGCCCAAAAATCCGCGCCGACGCCGCCTTCATTTTCCGCGTTATTTGACCGTTACGTGCACGATTCGCTGGCCGGATTCAATGCGCCGGCCCTGGAAATGCCTGGTTACTGGCGTTACCGCAGAGTTTTCCTCGGCACCGACGACCACACCATCGCGGCAAACCAGGACGTCGATGCGGCCCGAAGCATTGCGTAACCAGACCAAAAGGGAGTGCCATGAAAGACCAGAACGGCCGCGGCATCATCCGGCTCGGGGACAAGACCAGCCACGGCGGAGAGGTGATCTCGGCAGCCGGGGACTTCACTGTGCTCGGCACGCGTGTCGCGGTGGAAGGCGATGCGACCTACTGCCCCAAATGCAAGGGCCAGTTCCCGATCCAGCCCAGCGGAAGTACCCGCAAGCATCAAGGCAAGCAGGTCGCGTATGACGGGGACCTGAGCGCATGCGGCGCCAGGCTCATTTCGTCGATATGAGTCGTGCCCTCACGGCGCGCTTTGCACTTCGGTGCCGCAGTCCCCAGGCAAAAAACAAAGGGCTGGAACCCTCGCGGATTCCAGCCCTTTTTCCATCCAGGCAGCCCGCCAGAGCGGGCGTTCGGGATTTTACGCAGCCAGCAGCTGACGCAGCACGAACGGCAGGATGCCGCCATGCTTGTAGTAGTCGACTTCGATCGGGGTGTCGATACGCAGCAGCACCGGCACTTCCTGCGATTGGCCGTTTTCGCGGTGGATCACCAGGGTCGCCATCTGCTGCGGCTTGATCTCGCCTTCCAGGCCCTTCAGGTCGTAGGTTTCCTTGCCGGTGATGCCCAGCGACTCGACGCTGTCGTTGCCGATGAACTGCAGCGGCAGCACGCCCATGCCGACCAGGTTCGAGCGGTGGATGCGCTCGTACGAACGCACGACCACGGCCTTCACGCCCAGCAGCTGGGTGCCCTTGGCGGCCCAGTCGCGCGACGAGCCGGTGCCGTACTCTTCGCCGCCGAAGATCATGGTCGGGGTGCCCTCGGCCACGTACTTCATGGCCGCGTCGTAGATCGACATCTGTTCGCCCGACGGCTGGTGGATCGTGATGCCGCCTTCGACTGCCGAACCGTCGGCCTTCGGCGGGATCATCTTGTTCTTGATGCGCACGTTGGCGAAGGTGCCGCGCATCATGATCTCGTGATTGCCGCGCCGCGAGCCGTAGCTGTTGAAGTCGGCCTTCATCACGCCGTTTTCCTTGAGCCAGCGGCCGGCCGGCGAGCTTTCCTTGATCGAGCCGGCCGGCGAGATGTGGTCGGTGGTCACCGAGTCGCCGAACACGCCCAGCGCCCGCGCGCCCTTGACCTGCGGCATCGCGCCCGGCGTCATGCCGAAGTCGGCGAAGAACGGCGGCTCGGCGATGTAGGTCGAATCAGGCCAGTTGTAGACGTCGCCGTTGACGCCCTTGATCTGTTCCCACAGCTTGCCCGGGTTGCTCTTGACCTGGCCGTAGTTGGCGCGGAACACCGTCGGGTTCAGCGCGTGCTTGACCAGCGCGTTGACCTCTTCCGAGCTCGGCCAGATGTCGCCCAGCCAGACGTTGCCGTGCTTGCCGCGGCCGACCGGTTCGGTCATCAGGTCGCGCGTGACGGTGCCGGCCAGCGCATAGGCCACCACCAGCGGCGGCGAGGCCAGGAAGTTGGCCTTGATGTTCGGGTGGATGCGGGCCTCGAAGTTGCGGTTGCCCGACAGCACCGCCGAACAGATCAGGTCGTTGCTGGTGATCGCCTCGTTCAGGTCGGGCGTCAGGTCGCCGGCGTTGCCGATGCAGGTGGTGCAGCCGTAGGCCGCCACGTCGAAGCCGAGTTTTTCCAAGTAGGGCAGCAGGCCGGTCTTGGTCAGGTATTCGGTGACCACGCGCGAGCCAGGCGCCAGCGAGGTCTTGATGTGCTTGGGCACCTTCAGGCCAGCCTCGACCGCCTTCTTGGCCAGCAGGCCGGCGGCCAGCAGCACGCTGGGGTTCGAGGTGTTGGTGCACGAGGTGATCGCGGCGATCAGGATGTCGCCGTTCTTGACCTGGGTGCCTTCGCTGGTCGTGAACACCTGTTCGAGCTTCTCGGCCGGCTGGTTGAAGCCGTTTTCCGCGACCGGGCGCGAGTACAGGTCGATGAAGGTGTTCTTGACGTTGCCGATCTCGATGCGGTCTTGCGGGCGCTTGGGGCCGGCCAGCGACGGCGCGACGGTCGACAGGTCCAGCGTCAGCAGCTTGGTGAACTGGATGTCCTGGGCCTTGGGCACGCCGAACATCTTCTGCGCCTTGAAGTAGGCCTCGAACGCGGCGATTTCCTCGCTGGTGCGGCCGGTGCCCTCGAAATAATCGATGGTGCGTTCGTCGACCGGGAAAAAGCCCATCGTCGCGCCGTACTCGGGCGCCATGTTGCCGATGGTGGCCCGGTCGGTCACCGACAGGCTGGCGGTGCCGGCGCCACAGAATTCGACGAACTTGCCGACCACCTTTTCGCGGCGCAGCAGCTCGGTCAGCGTCAGCACCAGGTCGGTGGCGGTCACGCCGCCGCGCAGTTGGCCCTTGAGCTCGACGCCGACCACGTCCGGGGTCAGGAAGTACACCGGCTGCCCCAGCATGCCGGCCTCGGCCTCGATGCCGCCCACGCCCCAGCCGACCACGCCGATGCCGTTGATCATCGTGGTATGGCTGTCGGTGCCGACCAGCGAATCCGGGTAATAGACCTTGCTGTGCTTGTCCTGATGGACGCCGCGCGCCAGGTATTCGAGGTTGACCTGGTGGACGATGCCGAAGCCCGGCGGCACCACGCCGAAGGTGTCGAAGGCCTGCATGCCCCACTTCATGAACTGGTAGCGCTCTTTGTTGCGCTGGAATTCCAGCTTCATGTTCAGGTCGAGCGCATCCTTGGTGCCGAAGTAGTCGATCATCACCGAGTGGTCGACCACCAGGTCGACCGGCACCAGCGGTTCGATGCTCTTGGGCGACTTGCCCATCTTGTCGGCCACCGCGCGCATCGCGGCGATGTCGGCCAGCAGCGGCACGCCGGTGAAGTCTTGCAGCACCACCCGCGCGACCACGAAGGGGATCTCGTCTTCGCGCTTGGCGTTGGGCTGCCAGCTGGCGAGCTGGCGCACGTGTTCTTCGGTGACCTTGTTGCCGTCGCAATTGCGCAGCACCGATTCGAGCACGATCCGGATCGACACCGGCAGGCGCTGCACGTCGATGCCCAGGGCCTTGCCCAATGCCGGCAAAGAGTAATACTGACAGGACTGCTTGCCGATCTTGAAGTTCTTGAGGGTATCGAACGTGTTGTGCGGCATGAAGGACTCCGTGTGTTGGGCCACGTGGCGGATCACGCGGCGCGGCTGTGCGGGATACATCGATTGTATGTGAGCCCTGGGCAAAAATGAACTCTTATGTCTTATATAAGAGTTACGAGAGCATACGCGCGATTCAGGCCCGCGAGCGGATACGGGCGGCCTGCATCCGGCTGGCCTGGAAGTTCAGGATCAGGCCGGCCATCACCAGCGCGGCGGCGCAGATCTTCCACGCCGGCAGGGCTTCGGCCAGCAGCAGGGCCGCCGCGAGCATGCCGAATACCGGCACCAGCAGCGCCATCGGCGTCACGGTGGCGGCCGGATGCCGCGACAGCAGCCAGTTCCAGGCGCCGAAACCAAATATCGTGTTACCAATCGCCTGCCACCCGACCGAGGCCCAGCCGCCCCAGCTGGCCTGCTGCAGCGACGCGACGATCAGCGCCGGGCCTTCGACCGTCAGGCTGATGGCGCTGATCGGCAGCACCGCGTAAAGGCTGCTCCAGGCCGTGAAGGCCACTGCGTTGACGCGGCCGACGCGCCGCACCAGGATGTTCGCGCAGGCCCAGCTGAAGGCCGCGGCCAGCACCAGCATCAGGCCCAGCGTGGTCACCGCGGTGTCGGCGCTATAGGCGCTGCGCCAGCCGACGATGCCGTAGCCGCCGACCGCCAGCGCCAGTGCCACGCCCTGCAGCCGCGTCGGCCGCTCGCCCGAGATCGCCATCGACATCAGGATCGTGAAGAACACCTGCGACTGCACCACCAGCGAGGCCAGGCCGGGCGTGATGTCGCGCTGCATGGCCCAATACAGCAGGCCGAACTGGCCCACGCCCAGCAAGGTGCCGAAGCCGGCCATGGCCGTCCAGCGCACCGCCGGGCGGCGCAGCAGGAAGACCCACGGCAACGCCGACAGCAGGAAGCGCAGCGCCGAGAACAGATAGGGCGGGAAGTCGTCCAGGCCCCACTTGATGACGACGAAGTTGGTGCCCCAGATGAACACGACCGACAGGGCAAGCAGGAAATGGGACAGGGGCATCGTGGGCGCGGGCAGGGCCCGGCCGGCTGGCCGGGCTCGGCTAGTGTAGCGAGCCTGGCTGACGGCGGGCTGGCGGCGGGTTCTCCGTCTCGCCGCTACGCTGGATCGCCGGCTCGCCGGGCCGCCGCGGCCTGGTTGCCGTAATATGACTTGCCGCACGCGTCATCACGGGTCTTGATGCGGCAGCGGCACCTTCCGGTCCCTCATTTCGTATGTCTCTGTCCGCGCTGTCCCTGGTCGTGCTGGCCGCCTTGATCCACGCGTGCTGGAATCTGCTGGCCAAACGCGCCGCGGCCATCGGGCCGATGTTCGTGTTCGCTTACGCGCTGTGCGCGACGGTGCTCTACCTGCCACTGGCCATCTGGAGCCTGACGCAGGGCCAGATGAGCTGGACGCTGGCGGCGCTGGGCTGTGTGGTCGCCAGCGGCGCGCTGCACCTGGCCTACAGCCTGTGCCTGCAGCGCGGTTATCAGGTCGCCGATCTGTCGGTGGTCTATCCGGTGGCGCGCGGTACGGGGCCCTTGCTGTCGTCGCTCGGCGCTTTCCTGCTGCTGGGCGAACCGGCCCATCTGAGCACCATCGCCGGCGTGGTGTGCGTGGTGATCGGCATTTTCTGCATCGCCACCCAGGGCCAGTGGGCCCGCTTCGCCCAGCCACAGGCCTGGGTCGGCGTGCGCTGGGGCGCCATGACCGGCTTGCTGATCGCTTGTTATACGGTGGTCGATGCCTACGGCGTCAAGGTTCTGCTGATCGCGCCGATCCTGCTCGACTGGTTCGGCAATGCCTTGCGCACCAGCCTGCTGGTGCCCTACGCGTGGCGCCGCGGCCGGGCAGGGTGGGCGTCGATGCGCGGCTACTGGTGGCTGGCGGCGGCGGTCGGGCTGCTGTCGCCCCTGTCTTACATCCTGGTGCTGCAGGCGCTCAGCGACGGCGCGCCACTGAGTCTGGTGGCGCCGGCACGCGAGATGTCGATGATGATCGGCGCCTTGCTCGGCATGCTGGTATTGGGCGAAAAAGCCAGCGGCTGGCGCTTGGCGGGGTGTGCGGTACTGATCGCCGGTGTGGTGCTGCTGGGCAGCTGACCTCGCGCCATGCAGCGCGGGCGCAACACATACATCGAAATGAAGCAAAGCGCAGGGAATGGCAGCGGCACTAAGAATTATTTGTATTAAGATTTGTCGCCTTGCCACTTTTCATTTCGACGTCCAGGACGCCCATGCGCACGACCCTCACGACCCTCAACGCCATCCTGCTGGGCGCATTCGCCAGCGCGGCCGCTGCGCAGCAGGCGCCGATCACCAGCAGCCAGGTCCAGCAGCTGGATCAGGTCACCATCGTCGGCACGGTCGACGGCCTGCAGAGCCTGGACTTCCTCAGCCCGGGATCGACCTTCGTCAAGGACGAGGCGGCCATCCGCGACCAGGGTGCGCGCAAGCTCGACCAGGCCTTGCACTATCGCGCCGGCGTGGTCGCCGAGCCGTTCGGTGGCGACAACAAGGTCGAGTGGTTCAAGATCCGCGGCTTCGATGCGTCGACGTCGATCGACGGCACGCCGACCACGCCCAACGGCTTCTTCGTCTGGAAGCCCGAAATCTTCGGCGTCGAGTCGATCGAGGTCGTCAAGGGCGCCAATTCGATGATCTTCGGCGCGGCCGAGGTCGGTGGCGTGGTCAACCTGGTGACCAAGCGCCCCAAAAAGGAAGAAGCCTTCGACATGAGCGTCGAGGTCGGCAACCGCAGCAAGCGCGGCCTGGGGCTGGACTACAACGGCATCGCCAACGACAACGGTTCGGTCTACTACCGCATGGTCGGCCAGATCCGCGAGGAGGACGGCCAGCAGAAGGGCACCGACATGCGCAGCGTCTATCTGGCGCCCAGCGTCACGATGGACTTCACCGACCGCACCTCGCTGACGCTGCTGACCAGCTTCCAGCGTGAAAGCGGCACGCCGACCAACGGCTTTCTGCCCGCCTACGGCAGCATCCTCGGCACGCCTTACGGCAGCATCGGCCGCCGCACCAACCTGGGCGAACCGGACCGCGACTACCTGCGCCGCACGCAGGTCAGCGCCGGCTGGCTGCTGCGCCATGAGCTGGCCGACGGCTGGGACTTCACGCAGAACTACAAGTTCTCGCGGCTCGACATCGACCAGCTGAACGTGTTCGCCTATGGCTCGGACGGCGACCGCCAGGCGCTGCGCGGCTATACCTTCACCGATGGCGGCACCAAGAACCACTACATCGACAACCGCGTCACCGGCGAAATGAAGTGGGGCAGCGCGACCTTCAAGCCGACCGTCGGCTTCGACTATCTGCGTTCCAACACCGACGGCCTGAACAACGGCTTCGGCTTCGTGCCCAACCTCGACATGTTCGCGCCGGTCTACGGTGCGCCGTTCGACGTCAACGGCACGGCTTACGATCTGCAGACGCGCCAGCTGGGCGGCTATCTGGCCGGCGAACTGCGCCTGGGCAGCAATTGGCTGTTCACCGGCGGCGTGCGTCATGACCGCGTCAAGGCCGACAGCTTCCAGTCGGGCGTGAATGCCGACTACGACGTCAATCACACCAGCGTCAACGCCGGCGCGATGTACATCAGCGACTTCGGTGTGTCGCCGTACATCAACTATTCCGAATCGTTCAAGCCGGTCGCCGGCGTGGACGGCTACGGCACCGCCTACAAGCCCTACGAGGGCAAGCAGAAGGAAGTCGGCCTGAAGATCGAGCCGCTGTGGATCGACGGTACCGTGACGCTGGCCTACTTCGATCTGGAAGAAGCCAACGCGCTGGCCGCCGACGCCTCGAACGTGCAGACCCAGGTCGGCAAGCGCACCAACAAAGGCTTCGAGGTCGAGGCCGACCTGAAGCTGGGCAAGGCCACCGCGCTGACGGTCGCCTACACGCGCAACCATGCACGCCAGGTGCTGAGCACGGTGCAGACCGTGCGGGTGCCGCTGATCCCCAAGGATCAGGTCAGCGTCTGGCTCAGCCATCGCCTGAGCCTGCCCAATGCCGCCGGCCTGACGCTGGCCGCCGGCGCCCGCTACAACGGTTCGACCGAAGACCAGCGTTACTACCCGGGCGAGCGGGTCAGCAGCTTCACGCTGTTCGACGCGATGGCGCGCTACGAAATCAACAGCGAATGGTCGCTGCAACTGAACGCGCGCAACCTGACCGACAAGAAGTACGTCAGCGGCTGCGATTTCTACTGCTACTACGGCGCTGGCCGCACGGTCGACATGCAGCTGCGCTACCAGTGGTAAGACCGGTGTTGCCCGGTTGAGGACAGGGCGCCGATGCGGCGCCGGTCCGTCACACGAAACACAGGCCACGGAGCGATCCGTGGCCTTTTTGTTTGCGCGATCAAGCGTGGCCATGCCGTCACTGCGGCAAACACACAACGCCGTTAAAGAAATATCAAGATCAATAATGGGAATGATTAGCGTTAATAGTATCCTTGCGAATTCGCTTGTTGCACCCCGGGTGCGGTTTTACGGAATTACGATGCAGAAACATAAGTTGGCTGGGGCGCTGGCCCTGTCTTATTGCGCAGCCGGCGTCCTGCCGGGCCAGGTCTGGGCGCAGGCCCAGGGCGCAGTCACCGAACTCGAATCGATCCGCGTCGAGGCCAGTGCCGATGCCTCGGCCGAAGGCCTGGCGCCTGCCTACGCGGGCGGTCAGGTCGCCACCGGCGCGCGCGCCGGCATCCTCGGCACGCGCGACAGCATGGCGCTGCCGTTCAGTGTCACCAGCTACACCAACGCCTTGATCCAGGATCGCAACGCGCACAGCGTCGGCGACGTGCTGCAGAACGATCCGGGCATCCGGGTGGCGCGCGGCTTCGGCAATTTCCAGGAAAGCTATTTCATGCGTGGCTTCATCCTCGGTTCGGATGACGTCGCCTATAACGGCCTGTATGGCCTGCTGCCGCGCCAGTACATCGCCACCGAACTGTTCGAACGGGTCGAGGTGCTGCGTGGCGCCTCGGCGTTCCTGACCGGCGCCTCGCCCACCGGCGGCGGCATCGGCGGCGTCATCAACCTGGTGCCCAAGCGTGCGCCCAACGATCCGCTCACGCGCGTGACGGCCGGCTGGAGCAGCGACGCGATGGGGCAGGGCGCGGTCGATATCGCGCGCCGCTTCGGCCCCGACGACCGCGTCGGCGTGCGGCTGAACGTCGGCCATCGCAACGGCGAGACCGGCATCGACGACGCCCGCAGCCGCACCAGCGTCGGCGCGATCGGCGTCGACTGGCGTGGCGACCGGCTGCGCCTGTCGGCCGACCTGGGCTGGCAGGACAACCGCCTCAAGCGCCCGCGTCCCAACGTCACGCTAGGCGCGGCGGTCACGCAGGTGCCGTCGGCGCCCGATGCACGCCGCAACTATGCGCAGCCGTGGACCTACTCGAACGAACGTGACGTGTTCGGCACGCTGCGCGGCGAGTATGACTTCAACGACAAGGTCACCGCGTGGGGCGCCTATGGCCGGCGCTACACCAAGGAAGACAACTCGCTGGCCAACATCACGCTGACCAACGGCGCGACCGGCGCCGGCACCTATTCGCGCTTCGACAATACCCGCGAGGACACCGTCGACACCGGCGAACTGGGCCTGCGCGCCAAGCTGCAGACCGGTGCCATCGGCCACGAAGTGGTGTTGGCCGGCTCGTTCTTCGAACTCGACAAGAAAAACGCCTACGCCTCGGATTCGCGCAATCCCTTCACCACGAACATCCATGATCCGGTCTTTCGCGATCGCCCCGACTGGAGCAGCACGGCGGTGTTCGGCAATCAGCTGTCCGATCCGGCGCTGAACGGCCGCACCCGCATGCAGAGCGTGGCGCTGGGCGACACGCTGTCGCTGTTCGACGAGCAGTTGCTGGTGACGCTGGGCGTGCGCCATCAACGCCTGTACTCGCGCAACTACGCCTACAACACCGGCGCGCCTGGCGCGGCCTACAAACAAAGCCGCAACTCGCCGGCCGCCGGCATCGTCTGGCGCGTCGCGCCGCAGGTTTCGCTGTACGCCAACTACATCGAGTCGCTGGCGCAAGGCGGCACCGCGCCGATCACGCAGGGCGGCCTGCCGGTCGTCAACGGCGGCGAGATGCTGTCGCCCTATGTGTCCAAGCAGAAAGAGGTCGGCGTCAAATACGACAGCGGCGATCTCGGCGCCGGGCTGGCGTACTTCACCACCGACAAGCCGAGCGCCTACGTCAACGCCGCGCGGGTCTTCGAAGAGGCCGGCAAGGACAGGCACCAGGGCCTGGAACTGACCGTCTACGGCCAGGCCGCGCGCGACCTGCGGGTGCTCGGCGGCCTGACCTGGCTCGACGCCGAGCAGAAGGCCACCGGCAACGCGGCCACCGAAGGCCGGCGGGTCATCGGCGTGCCGCGCTGGCAGGGCACGCTGGGCCTGGAGTGGGACGTGCCCGGCGTCGACGGGCTGGCGCTGGACGGCCGGGTGGTCTACACCGGCGCCTCGTATGCCAATGCCGCCAACACGCTCGAGGTGCCCGGCTGGACCCGCTTCGACGCCGGCTTGCGCTACATGACCACGATGGGCGACAGCGTCGTGACCTGGCGCGCCCGCGTCGAGAACATCGCCAACCGCGACTACTGGTCGTCGGTCGGCGGTTTCCCGGGATCGGGCTACCTGGTGCTGGGTTCGCCGCGCACCTTCTCGCTGACCGCCAGCGTCGAGTTCTGAGCCTCGCGAGCCAGGCTTGCTGCGTCACGCTGCCCGGGTCCCCGGGCAGCCGCCGCGCAAAATCCCTAAAATGCCGGTTTGCGCCTTTGCTGGAGAACCCGCCTTGTCCGACCCCATTCTTCCCATCAAGAATTTCATGGCCAGCATCGGCCTGCCCTGGGAGCCGGGCAAGATCCAGCGTGCCGAACTCAAGGCCAGCTACCGGATCGGCAATACGCGGCCGATGACGCTGGACCGCACGGTGGTCGAGTTCTCGTGCAACGACGAACGCCCGCGTGTCTGGGTGCCCGAGTTCGCCCGCACCAGTTTCCACGTGTGGTTCGAGGTGCCGCTGCAGTCCTTCGATTTTTCGCCCAACGGCAACATGCTGAAGATCCGCAACGCGGCGCGCGGCAACGCGGCCGCCTACACGGTCGGCATCAAGCCGCTGGGCTGAACGCCAGCCCGCCCGACACCGGCGATCACACCGCCACCCCGGCCGCGATCGAAAAAAAGCCCCGCTACGCGCCAGCGCAGCGGGGCTTGATCGTTTGGGCGCCAGGCCGGCCCACCGGGCCGGCCGTCGGCCGTCAGACCTGGACGGTGTCGGCCACGTCCTTGTAGTCGTCGATCTTGTCGAAGTTCAGGTACTGGTAGATCTGGTCGCCGCTCTTGTCGAGCACGCCCATGTCGACCATGTACTCGTCCTTGGTCGGGATGCGGCCCAGGCGCGAGCAGATGGCGGCCAGTTCGGCCGAACCCAGGTAGACGTTGGTGTTCTTGCCCAGGCGGTTGGGGAAGTTGCGGGTGCTGGTCGACATCACCGTCGCGCCCTCGCGCACCTGTGCCTGGTTGCCCATGCACAGCGAGCAGCCCGGCATCTCGGTGCGCGCGCCGGCGGTGCCGAACACGCCGTAGTGGCCCTCCTCGGTCAGTTGCGCCGCGTCCATCTTGGTCGGCGGCGCGACCCACAGCTTGACCGGGATGTCACGCTTGCCCTCGAGCAGCTTGGACGCCGCGCGGAAGTGGCCGATGTTGGTCATGCAGCTGCCGATGAACACTTCGTCGATCTTGGCGCCGGCCACGTCGGACAGCGTCTTGACGTCGTCGGGATCGTTGGGGCAGGCGACGATGGGCTCGTGCACGTCGGCCAGGTCGATCTCGATCACGGCCGCGTATTCGGCGTCGGCATCGGGTTCGAGCAGCTTGGGATCGGCCAGCCAGGCTTCCATCGCCTTGATGCGGCGCGCCAGCGAACGTTCGTCCTGGTAGCCGTTGGCGATCATCCACTTGAGCATCACGATGTTGCTGTTGATGTACTCGATGATCGGCTCTTTGTTCAGGCGCACCGAGCAGCCGGCGGCCGAACGTTCGGCCGACGCGTCGGAGAGCTCGAAGGCCTGCTCGACCTTGAGGTCGGGCAGCCCTTCGATTTCGAGGATGCGGCCCGAGAAGATGTTCTTCTTGCCTTGCTTGGCGACCGTCAGCAGGCCCTGCTGGATCGCGTAGTAGGGGATGGCATTGACCAGGTCGCGCAGCGTCACGCCCGGCTGCATCTTGCCCTTGAAGCGCACCAGCACCGATTCGGGCATGTCCAGCGGCATCACGCCGGTGGCGGCGGCGAACGCCACCAGGCCCGAACCGGCCGGGAAGGAAATGCCGATCGGGAAGCGCGTGTGCGAATCGCCGCCGGTGCCGACCGTGTCGGGCAGCAGCATGCGGTTGAGCCACGAGTGGATCACGCCGTCGCCGGGGCGCAGCGAGATGCCGCCGCGGGTGCTGATGAAGTCGGGCAGCGTGTGGTGCGTCTTGACGTCGACCGGCTTGGGGTAAGCGGCGGTATGGCAGAACGACTGCATCACCAGGTCGGCCGAGAAGCCCAGGCAGGCCAGGTCCTTGAGCTCGTCGCGGGTCATCGGGCCGGTTGTGTCCTGGCTGCCGACCGAGGTCATCTTCGGTTCGCAGTAGGTGCCCGGACGGATGCCCTGGTCGTCGGCCAGGCCGCAGGCACGGCCCACCATCTTTTGCGCCAGCGAGTAACCGCGGCCCGAGTCGACCGGGTTCTTGGGCAGGCGGAACAGCGTCGACGGCGCCAGGCCCAGCGCTTCGCGGGCCTTGGCGGTCAGGCCGCGGCCGATGATCAGCGGAATGCGGCCGCCGGCGCGCACTTCATCGAACAGCACGTCCGACTTGACGGTGAATTCGGCGATGACCTGGCCGTCCTTCAGGGCCTTGCCGTCGTAGGGACGCAGCTCGACCACGTCGCCCATTTCCATCTGCGAGACGTCGAGCTCGATCGGCAGCGCGCCGGCGTCTTCCATGGTGTTGTAGAAGATCGGGGCGATCTTGCTGCCCAGGCACACGCCGCCGAAACGTTTGTTCGGCACGAACGGGATGTCTTCGCCGGTGAACCACAGCACCGAGTTGGTGGCCGACTTGCGCGAGGAGCCGGTGCCGACCACGTCGCCCACGTAGGCGACCAGATGGCCCTTGTCCTTGAGGCTGTTGATGAATTGCACCGGGCCGCGCTTGCCGTCTTCTTCGGGTTCGAACGCGGCGCCTTCGCGCTTGTTCTTGAGCATGGCCAGCGCGTGCATCGGGATGTCGGGCCGCGTGGTGGCGTCGGGCGCCGGCGACAGGTCGTCGGTATTGGTTTCGCCGGGCACCTTGAAGACCGTGATAGTCAGGCTCTGCGGCACTTCGGGGCGGCTGGTGAACCACTCAGCATCGGCCCAGCTCTGCAGCACGGCGCGGGCGTTTGCGTTGCCCTGGTCGGCCTTTTCCTTGACGTCATGGAAGGCGTCGAACATCAGCAGCGTGGTCTTGAGCGCCTCGGCGGCGATCGCGCCGACCTCGGCGTCGTCCAGCAGCTGGATCAGCGGGCCGATGTTGTAGCCGCCCAGCATGGTGCCCAGCAGCTCGGTCGCGCGGGCGCGGCTGATCAGCGTACAAGCTTCCTTGCCCAGCGCCACGGCGGCCAGGAACGAGGCCTTGACCTTGGCGGCGTCATCCACGCCGGCCGGCACACGGTGGGTCAGCAGCTCGACCAGGTTCTGCGCTTCGCCTTGCGGCGGATTCTTGATCAGTTCGATCAGTTCGGCGGTCTGCTTGGCCGAAAGAGGCAGGGGCACGATGCCCAGGGCTGCGCGTTCGGCAACGTGTTGGCGGTAGGTTTCCAGCATGGAGGCGGCCTGAGAAAGACGAGGTTGGAGGAAGGGTTATGGCCGGAAATTGTACGGGAAGGTAAGCCCTGTATCAATGGTCTTGTATCTTATATAAGACTTGGGTGGCATGCCCGCAACGCTGGCGCCGTTCAGGCGATATCGCCGTCGACGTAGAACCAGCGCCCGTCGCGCCGCACGAACCGGCTGGTTTCGTGCAGGCGCTGGCCGCGGCCGTCGACCCGGCTGCGCGCGACGAATTCGACCCGCGCGCGGTCATCGTCCAGTCGCTGATGCCGTTTGACCGTCAGCCCCAACCACTTCAGGCCCGCTGGATTGGGGTCCAGCGAGGCCGGCCGGGTCGCCGGATCCCAGGTCGACAGCAGGTAGTCGAGTTGGTCGAGCACGAAGGCGCTGTAGCGCGAGCGCATCAGCGTTTCGGCATCGGGGGCCGCCAGGTGCTCGGGACCTTGGTGCCAGCGCTGGCAGCAGCGTTGATAGGCGAGCGGGCGGCCGCAGGGGCAGGGCAGGCTGGCGCTGGAGGAAGGCTGGGGCATGTCGGGCTCGGCAAAAGGGGAACGCGCGCATCGCGCAGGCCGCAGCATGCCAGAAGCGCCGGCTGCACATGCGGCGCGCCGCGACGATATTTCCGATAAAGGCGTAAGATCGTCGATCAAATTACCAGAAGAGATTAGACGCGGCGAGCCGGCTGGCCCGCTGTGTCCGTTGATGTATGAACCTGCTGGACCACGCCCTGTTCCTGCTGTGCGTCGCGATCGCGACCGGCGCGCAGACCCTCACCGGTTTTGCCTTCGGGCTGATGTTGCTGGGGCTGACCAGCGTGTTCGGCGTGGCGCCGATGACCGACGTCACCAACGTCGTCGGCGTGCTGGTGCTGGTCAACCTGGTGGCGCTGTTCGCGCGCCGCCGGCCCACCTTGCCGTGGCCGCAACTGGCACCGGCGATGCTGGCCAGCCTGCTGTGCGTGCCGCTCGGCCTGTGGCTGCTGCATCGCTTCAGCGCCGGCGCCACGCTGGTGCTGCAAGGGCTGCTGGGCCTGACGATCCTGGGCTGCGCGCTGTTGCTGGGCGCGCGATCGACCGCCCTCAAGCAGGTCTCCGGCCGTGGCGCGTTCGCATTGGTGGGGGCGCTGGGCGGCGTGCTCGGCGGCCTGTTCTCGGCGTCCGGCCCGCCCATCGTCTATCTGTTCTATCGCCAGCCGATGGCGCTGGACCTGGTGCGCGGCAGCCTGGCCGTGCTGTTTGGCGCCAATGCCCTGCTGCGGCTGGCGCTGGTGCTGGCCGAAGGCAGCTTCACGGCCAGCGCCGCGTGGATGACGCTCGAGGCCATGCCGGTCGTGCTGGCCGTGACGTGGCTGGTGCAGCGCTACGGGCCAACCCAGTCGGTCCGGCTGATCCGCCGCATGGTGCTGTTTCTGCTGGCGGTCGCGGGTATCGGGCTGGTGGGCCAGAGCGTGGCCGGCTGGCTCTAGCCGGGCCGCGCCGACAGGCGCTTCAAGCCAGCAGGCTGGCGTACTCGGGATGGCGGCGGATGTACGCGTCGGCGTAGGAGCAGGCCGGCACCACCGTCCAGCCTTCGCTGCGGGCATGCTCGAGCGCGGTCCGGGTCAGGTCGGAGGCAATGCCCCGGCCGCCGACCGCCGACGGCACGCCGGTGTGGGTGATGATCATCGTCTTGCCGTCGAGCCGGTAGTCAAGCACGCAGGCGTGTCCGTCGACCTGCGCCTCGAAGCGGGAAGACTGCGGATTATGGCGGACGTCGGTGCTCATGGTGGCTCCTTGGAAAGCGGACTTCAGAGGCAGGCTCAGAGTGCGAAGTTGGCGCCCAGCGCCAGCAGGATCCAGACACAGATCATCGCGAACAGGCCGAGCCAGCAGCCCCCCCACAGGCCCAGCAGCGGCCACTTGACGTCGGTCGGGACCGACTTGGGGTCGATGTGCGCGAGCTGCCGGTTGGCATGGCCGATCAGCGAGAACTGGCTGTTCGGGAAGGCGATGCGAAAGAAGTAATCCATCAGCATGCCCATCTGCAAGGAACGCGGATACCGTTCGAAGGGCTGGTGCTCGAGATAGGGGTGCTTCATGACACGATTGGTGCGATCGAGCTTGAAGAAATACAGGTAGATCCCGGAGATCAGGAACACGCTCGCACAGGCGACGAACAGGCTGAACGTGAACGACAGGGCGGGATAGAGGAAGGATTGCATGGCATGTGGCCCCGCAGCCGGGGCGGACGGAAAAAGAAGAGGGCGGTCTGGCCATATGCTACCGGAGCCGGACCGCCCTTGCAGTGCGGGGCGCGCGCCCGCCGGGGGGGGGGGCGCGGCGCCGGGGGGTG
>JAEZBO010000270.1 GCA_023427085.1 Pseudomonadota bacterium | reverse complement strand
CCATCGAGCAGCGAGCCGTTCAGCGTGGCGCCGCTGCCCGCCGTGGGCGGCGGACGCGGGCTGCTGGCCAGCGCCGCTGCGGCCAGCGCCGCATCCCGCATCATGCGCACCGGCGCGAAGCTGCTGCGATGCGCCGGGCATGGCCCGAACTCGCGCAGCCGGGCCTGGTGCAACGCGGTGCCATACCCTTTGTGCTGGTCGAAGCCGTACTGCGGATACAGCGTGTGCAGTTGCGCCAGGTCGGCGTCGCGGGCGGTCTTGGCCAGGATCGAGGCGGCCGAGATCGCCGGCTCGGTCGCATCGCCCTTGATGACGGTGCGCACCATGCACGACAGCCGCGGCGCCTGGTTGCCGTCGACCAGCGCCAGATCGGGCACCTGGCGCAGGCCCAGGATGGCGCGCTGCATGGCCAGCAAGGTGGCCTGCAGAATGTTGAGCCGGTCGATCTCTTCGACCGTGGCGCTGGCGATCGCCCAGCACAGCGCCCGTTCGCGGATCGCCAGCGCCAGTTCGTCGCGCCGCTCGGCAGTCAGCACCTTCGAGTCGGCCAGGCCGTCGACCGGCCGCGCCGGATCGAGGATCACCGCCGCGGCGTACACGGCGCCGGCCAACGGACCACGGCCGGCCTCGTCGACACCGGCGATATGGGTCAGCACCGGCGCGTTGAAGAGTTCAACCTGCATGCGCGGTCTCGAGGATGGCCTGCGCCGCCAGCGCCGGCGTATCGCGCAGCAGTTCGTGATGCATGGCGGTGAAGCGCGCCGCCACGCGTTCGGCGTGCGCGTCGTCGCTCAGCGCCTGCCAGGTGGCCTGCGCCAGCTTGTCCGGCGTGGCGTCGTCCTGCAGCAGCTCGGGCACCGCGAAATCGCGCAGCAGCACGTTGGGCAGTCCGACCCACGGCAGGTAGGGCCGCTGCTGGCCGGACTTCCAGGTCATGATGCGCCGCATCCACGGCGACAGGTAGTACGAGATCACCATCGGCCGCTTGAACAGCGCCGCTTCCAGCGTGGCGGTGCCGCTGGCCACCAGCACCGCGTTGGCCGCCTCCATCACCGACCAGGCCACCGGCTGGCCGGCCTCGCCTTCCTGCGCGGCGACGCAGCGCAGGCCCGGCACCGGATAGCGGGCCAGCTCGGCCTCGAACTGCGCACGGCGCTGCGCGTTGACCATCGGCACCACGCAGACCAGCGCCGGATCGCGCGCGACCAGCTGTTGCGCGGCCTGCAGGAAACGCGGCGCCAGGATCTCGATCTCGGAGCGCCGGCTGCCGGGCAGGATCGCCAGCACGCGGGCGTCACGATCCAGGCCGAGCCGCTGGCGCGCCGCCTCGCGGTCCGGCTGCAGCGGGATCGCGCCGGCCAGCGGGTGGCCGACGTAGGTCACCGGCACGTTTTCCTTGCGGTAGATCTCTTCCTCGAACGGAAACAGCACCAGCATGTGCGAGACCGATTCGCGGATCTTGTGGATGCGGTCGTAGCGCCAGGCCCAGATCGACGGGCCGACAAAATGCACGGTCGGGATGCCGGCCTGGCGCAGCTGATGCTCGAGCCGCAGGTTGAAGTCCGGTGCGTCGATGCCGACGAAGACCTCGGGCCGCTCGGCCAGCCAGCGCTGCTTGACGTTGCGGTAGGTCGACAGCAGGCTGGGCAGGCGCTTGAGCGCGTCGACGTAGCCAAACACCGTCAGCGCATGCATGGGATGCCAGGTCTGCAGGCCCTCGGCCTGCATGTGCGGGCCGCCGATGCCGGCGCACTGCAGGCCGGGCTGGCGGTTGTGCAGCCCCGCCATGATGCGGGCCGCCAGCAGGTCGCCCGAGGGCTCGCCGGCCACCATGCCGACCTTCATGGCCGCACCAGGCCCCGCGTCGACGAGTCGATGAAGCCTTGCAGCAGGTCCAGCGCGGCGACCACGGCGGGCGACGCTCCGGCGGCCTGTTCGCGCCAGGCCTGGCGCGCGGCCTCTTGCGTCAGGCCACGCAGATAGAGGTTCTTGTAGGCTTCGCGCAGCGCCGAGATGGTCGCCGGCTCGTAGCCGCGGCGCTTGAGGCCCTCGGCGTTGATGCCGCGCGGCGCGCAGGGGTTGCCGGCGCTCAGCATGAACGGCGGGATGTCCTGCGTGACCGAGCTGTTGCCGCCGGTCATGCTGTGCGCGCCGATCTTGCAGAACTGGTGGATGCCGCTCAGGCCGCCGATGATGGCCCAGTCGCCCACATGCACGTGGCCGCCCAGCTGCACGCTGTTGGCCAGGATCGTGTGGCTGCCGACGTGGCAATCGTGGGCGACATGGACATAGGCCATCACCCAGTTGTCGCTGCCGATGGTCGTGACGCCGCCGTCCTGCACGGTGCCGGTGTTGAAGGTGACGTACTCGCGCACGGTATTGCGGTCGCCCACCACCAGGCGGGTCGGCTCGTCGGCGTATTTTTTGTCCTGCGGCATGCCGCCGATCGAGCAGAAACGGTAGAACCGGTTCTCGCGTCCGATCTCGGTATGGCCGTCGATGACACAGTGCGGACCGACCTGGGTGCCGGCGCCGATGCGCACGTTCGGGCCGATCACGCAGTACGGTCCGATGGTGGCCGTGCTGTCGATCTGGGCGCCCGGCTCGATCAGCGCCGTGGGGTGGATGTTTCCTGGCATCAGGCTTCCAGACTGCGGATGGCACACATCAGGTTGGCTTCGGCAGCCACCTGCCCGTCCACCAGCGCGCGGCCGGTGTATTTGCAGATACTGCGGCTCAGGCGGTCGGCGGTGACTTCCAGGCGCAACTGATCGCCCGGCACCACCGGACGGCGGAACCGCGCGCCGTCGATGCCGACCAGGTAATACACCGACTGGCTCTTGCCTTCTTCGAGGCCGGCCGGGTCGGAGAACGAGAACAAGGCGGCGGCCTGCGCCAGCGCCTCGACGATCAGCACGCCGGGCATGACCGGATGATGGGGAAAATGCCCGGTGAAGAACGGCTCGTTGATCGACACGTTCTTGATCGCGACGATGGACTTGCCGTATTCCATCTCGATGACGCGGTCGATCAGCAGCATCGGGTAACGATGCGGCAGCCGTTCAAGTATCCCCTTGATGTCCAGTTCCATAAAAACTATATCCTGCGTGGAGTGATGGGCGCAGCCCGCTGCCGCCCCGGTCGGGGGGCCAGCCGTGGCTGCGCGTTATTTTTCGAGCGCCTTGACGCGGCGCCGTATCTGGGACAGTTGCTGCAGGACGGCGGCGTTGCGCTGCCAATCCCCATGCTCGGCGTAAGGATACACGCCCGTATAGCGTCCCGGCTTCGAAATATTGGAGGTGACGGCCGTCCCCCCCGAAATGTGCACATCGTCGGCCAACGTGATGTGTCCGGACAACATCGACGCGCCGCCGATGGTGCAGCGCGCGCCGATCACGGTCGAGCCGGCCACCCCGACACAGGCGGCCATCGCGGTGTGTTCGCCAATGCGCACGTTGTGCGCGATCATGATCTGGTTGTCGAGCTTGACGCCGTTGGCGATCGACGTGCTGTCGAGCGCGCCGCGATCGATCGTGGTGTTGGCGCCGACTTCGACGTCGTCGCCCAGCAGCACGCCGCCCAGTTGCGGGATCTTGGTCCAGGCGCCCTTGCCGCGCGCCGGATCGGGGGCGAAGCCGAAACCATCGGCGCCCAGCACCGCGCCGGTATGCAGGATCGCACGCGCACCGACCGTGACGCCGGCGTACAGCGTCACGCGAGCATGCAGCAGGCAATCGGGGCCCAGCACCGAACCGGCGCCGATCACACAACCCGGCCCGATCACGCTGCCGCGACCGATCCGTGCGCCGGCTTCGATCACGCAGTGCGGCCCGATGCGCACGTCGGCCTCGATCTGCGCGTCGTCGGCGACCACCGCCGACGCATGCACCGACGCGCCCGCGGGCGGCCGGCGCGCGGCATCGAACCACTGGGCCAGCCGGGCATACAGCAGATAGGGATGGGCGCAGACCACCGGCACGAAGGCCGGCGCCTGCTCGGCCGCGCGCAGCGATTCGAGCGCCTCGGGCGGCACGATGACCGCCGCCGCCGCGGTGCTGGCCAGCTGGCCGGCATAGCGCGGATTGGACAGGAAGGCGATTTCTTGCGGCCCCGCGGCCGACAGCGTGCCGATGCCGGCGATCACCGGTGCAGCAGCGCCGTCAGGCAGTTCGAGCGACCACTGCAGGCCACCGGTATCGGCGGACTGCAGCAGATCTTTCAGCGACGGAGCCAGGCCGGGATCGAGCAGCAAAGGCATGGCAAGCGATTACTTGCCGAGTGCCTGGATCACCTGGTCGGTGATGTCGATGTTCGGGTTGACGGTCACGGCGTCCTGCACGATCAGGTCGTAGTTCTGCTTTTCGGCCAGGGCCTTGATGGCGCCGTTGGCACGCTCGACGATCGCGGTGAACTCTTCGTTGCGGCGACGGTTGAAGTCTTCCTGGAACTCGCGGCGCTTGCGCTGCAGTTCGGTATCCATGTTGGCCAGCTCGCGCTGACGCTGGATACGGTTGGACTCGGACATCACCGGCGCATCCTTGTCGAACTTCTCGGCCTGGGTGCGCAGGTTCGACGCCAGACGCTGGAGTTCGTCGTCGCGCTTCTTGAATTCGGATTCGATGCGCGCCTGGGCCGTCTTGGCCGGACCAGAGTCACGCAGGATCCGCTCGGTGTTGACGAAACCGATCTTCGTGCCTTGGGCCTGGACGGGCGCGGCGGCGAAGGCACCAGCCAGCGCCACGGCCGACAGGCCCAGCGCCAGGCTGCGCTTGGCTCGGCCGCCCAGCGTACGGGTAACGCCAGACTGGTTGATTGCAAAAACAGACTTCATAAATCACCTTGCAGAAAGGCCTTGCGAAAGACCTATTGTGCCATCAAATGAGAAAGGATCAGAATCCGGTGCCAATCTGGAATTGGAAGCTCTGGGTATCGTCGCCGGGCTTGTCGTTGAGCGGTCGCGCATACGAAATCTGCAGCGGGCCCAGCGGCGAGTTCCAGGACAGGCCCAGACCGGCCGAATAACGCAGCTCGCCGAAGTCGAAGCTCTCGTTGTCGCCATAGACCTGGCCCGCGTCGGCGAACGCGAACCAGCGCAGCGTGCGGTCTTGTTGGGCGCCCGGGAACGGCAGGTAGAACTGCACGTTGCCGACCAGCCGCTTGGAGCCGCCGATGTAGTCGTTGGTGCGCGAATCGCGCGGACCCAGCGACGAACCTTCGTAGCCGCGCACGGTGCCCATGCCGCCGGCGTAGATGTTCTTGATGACCGGGAAGTCCTTGCTGCCGTAGCTCTCGCCCCAGTCGGCCATGCCGTTGAAGGCCAGCGTGTACTGGCGGCCCAGCGGCAGGTAGTACTGCTGCTGCGCGGTCAGCATGGTGTACTTCAGGTCCATCGTCGACACGTTGGCCTGCAGGCGCGTGTACGAACCCGAGGTCGGCGCCAGCGCGCTGTCGCGGGTGTCCTTGGACCAGCCGGTCGTGAACACCACGGCGTTGGTGGTGCCGCCGTAGTCGTTCTCGAAGTCCTGGTAGGCCTGCGGCGAGTTGCTGTAGGTCGTCAGCACGTTGCGCTCGAAGTTCGCGCCCAGCAGGATGCGGTCGAACTCGGAGATCGGCACGCCGAAGTTCATGCCCAGACCCATGGTCTTGACCCGGTAGTCGCCGTCGTTGTTATAGAACGGCTCGATCACGCGGTAGAACAGCGAGGTGGTGCGGCTGACGCCGTCGCGGGTCCAGTAGGGATCGGTGTGCGACAGCACCGCGGCGCGGTTGGTACGGCTGGTGTTGACCTGCAGCGTCAGGTTGGTGCCGCTGCCGAACACGTTGTCTTCGCTGATGCCGGCCGACAGGATGGCGCGCTCGGTCGAGCCGTAGCCGATACCGAGGTTGACCATGCCGGTGGGTTTTTCCTTCACGTCGACGTTGACGTCGACCTGGTCGGGCGAACCCGGCACCGGCTCGGTGTTGACGTTGACGTCGTTGAAGTAGCCCAGGCGGTCGACCCGGTCGCGCGACATGCGGATGTCGCCGGCGTCGTACCAGGCGGCCTCTTGCTGGCGCATCTCGCGGCGGATGACCTCGTCGCGGGTGCGGGTGTTGCCGCCGACCTGGATGCGGCGCACGTAGACGCGGCGGCTCGGATCGACGTAGAAGGTCAGGTCGGCCGTGCGCTTCTCGCGGTCGAGCACCGGGTTGGGGTTGACGTTGGCGAAGGCGTAGCCCAGCTCGCCGAGGTAGTCGGTGATGGCCTTGGAGGTGGCGTTGGTGTTGGCGGCCGAGAAGGTCTCGCCGGCCTTGACCTGCACCAGCTGGCGGATCTCGCTGTCCAGGCCGAGCAGTTCGCCGGCCAGCTTGACGTCCGATACCGTGTAAGGCTGGCCTTCGTTCACCGTGATGGTGATGAAGATGTCCTTGCGGTCGGGCGAGATCGTGACCTGCGGCGGTTCGATCGAGAACTCGAGATAGCCGCGGTCGAGATAATACGAGCGCAGCGTCTCGACGTCGGCCTCGAGTTTTTCGCGCGAGTACTTGTCGGCGTCGGTGTACCAGGTCAGCCAGCCGGGCGTGCGCAGCTGGATCTGGTCGAGCAGGTCGCTTTCGGAAAAAGCCTTGCTGCCGACGATGCGGATGTCGCGGATCTTGGCGACGTCGCCTTCGAAGAAGTCGAAGTTCACGCCGACGCGGTTGCGCGGCAGCGGCGTGACGGTCGAGGTGACCTCGACGCCGTACTTGCCCTTGGCCAGGTATTGCTGGCGCAGTTCGAACTCGGCCTGCTCGAGCATCGAGCGGTCGAACACGCGGCCTTCGCCGAAGCCGACCTGGGCCAGCGACGTGGTGATCTGCTTGGCGTCGAATTCGCGCATGCCGCTGAAGCTGACCGAGGCGATGGTCGGGCGCTCTTGCACCACCACGACGACGACGTCGTTGGCGGTCTCGATGCGCACGTCGCTGAAGAAGCCCGTGGCGTACAGGCGGCGCACGGCTTCGCTGGCCTGCTCGTCGGTGAACTGCTCGCCCACCTTGACCGGCAGGTAGCCGAACACCGTGCCGGCGTCGGTACGCTGGATGCCGTCGACACGGATGTCGCGCACCACGAAGGGCTCGAAAGCATGCGCGCCCATGGGCAGGAGCAGCGCGGCGATAAGACTGGGAAGCAGCAAACGCTTGCCTGCAAATCGCGGGACCGCGACAGCGGCCTTGCGCATAAACATCCGGCTAAAAGACATCCTAGGCGATCCTCGATCGATCAAATGGCGGGGGATTTAAAGGGAGAACCCGTTCAGGTGAAAAGGCGAACCACGTCATTGAACAGCGCCAGTCCCATGAGACCGGCCAGCATGACCAGGCCGGCGCGCTGGCCCAGCTCGAGCCAGCGTTCGGAAGGCGGGGCCCCCCTGATAATTTCGATGAAATAGTACAGCAGATGGCCGCCGTCCAGCATCGGGATGGGCAGCAGGTTCAGCACGCCCAGGCTGACGCTGACCAGCGCCATGAAGCTGATGTAGGCCGCCAGGCCGATCCGGGCGGTCTGGCCGGCATAGTCGGCGATGGTCACCGGGCCGCTGATGTTCTTGAGCGAGACGTCGCCGGTCAGCATGCGGCCCATCATGCGCAGCGAGAACCACGCGGTGTCGGCGGTGCGCGTGACGCCCATCCACAGGCTGTCGATCGGGCCGTGGCGCACCTCGACCATCGGCACGTCGGCGCCCAGCTGCACCGCGATGCGGCCGATGCGCGCGCCCTGCCCGTCGTCCTGCAGCTCGGGCGTGACGCTCAGGTTCAGCCTGGCCTGGCCGCGCTGCACCTGTAGCGGCAGGGGCTCGGCGCCGTGGCGCTGCACCAGCGCGACGAAGGTCGGGGTGTCCGGCTCGACGATGCCGCCGGCCGCCAGGATGCGGTCGCCCTGCTGCAGGCCGGCCGCCTCGCCGGGACCGCCGGCGATCACGCCGCGCACCACGGC
>JAEZBO010000253.1 GCA_023427085.1 Pseudomonadota bacterium | reverse complement strand
TTGTGTATAAGTGACAGGCCTGGGCCCGGGCGCGGTCAGGCGTCCTCTCGCAGCGCCGGCCGGCTCAGGCTGCGCCAGGCTTGCCAGATCAGTTCCGGGTCATTGGCGGCCAGCAGCGCGGGATCGGACAACATCCGGCGCCAGCCGCGCGCGCCCGAGCGACCATTGACCAGCCCCAATATCGGCCGCACGATCACGCGCAGCGGCACGCCCTGCGCGACCTGGCCGGCGGCGTAGGCCATCATCGCATCGACCACGCCGGCATCGTCGGCCACCCGTTGCGCCGGCCACCAGTGGCGCGACAGTTCGGACAGCACACGCGGCTGGTGCCAGGCGGCACGGCCCAGCATCACGCCGTCGAAGCCCTCGCCGTGCCGCACTGCCTGCGCGGCATCGGCCAGCCCGCCATTGAGCACCACGACACAGTCGGGAAAATCGCGCTTGAGCGCCAGCGCGTGGTCGTAGCGCAGCGGCGGGATGTCGCGGTTGTCCTTGGGCGACAGGCCCTTGAGCACCGCATTGCGCGCATGCACGATGAAGACCCGGCAGCCGGCGTCGTAGAGCTGGCCGACGAAATCGCGCACGAAACCGTAGCCTTCCTGGTAGTCCAGCCCCAGCCTGTGCTTGATCGTGACCGGCACGTCGACGGCGTCCTGCATGGCCTTGAAACAGTCGGCCACCAGCGCCGGCTCGGCCATCAGGCAGGCGCCGAAGGCGCCTTTCTGGACTCGCTCGGACGGGCAGCCGCAGTTCAGGTTGATCTCGTCGTAGCCCCACTCGCGGCCCAGCCGCGCGGCCTGCGCCAGCGCCTGCGGTTCGCTGCCGCCCAGCTGCAGCGCCACCGGATGCTCGGCCGGATCGAAATCCAGATGGCGCGGCACGCTGCCGTGCAGCAAGGCACCGGTGGTGATCATCTCGGTATACAGCCGCGCGCGCGGCGCCAGCAGCCGATGGAAATAGCGGCAATGGCGATCGGTGACGTCGATCATCGGCGCGACGCTCAGGCGCCAGGCATCGTCGGAAAGGTCGGGGACAGTCGCGGTCATGAGGGATCAGGGGCCGGACGCAGGCAACGCGGCCCGGCAAGGGCGCAACCCGTTAATTTAACGCGTCGGCCGTTTTTGCGCCCGCCCGGCCGTACTGCAACGCAGCTTGCCGCTCGGGCGAGGCTGTGCTCATAATGCCTGCACCGTCTAGCCATCCGTCGAGGCGCCTGTGTTCGGACATCTTCCGTTGACTGCATTGCGCGCCTTCGAAGCCGCCGCCCGCCTCAAGAGTTTCAAGCTGGCGGCCGACGAACTCGGCGTCACGCACACCGCGATCTCGCACCAGGTCAGGCTACTCGAACGCGACGTCGGCGTGGTGCTGTTCCAGCGCCTGCCACGCCGCGTCGCGCCCAACGCCGCCGGCCGCAAGCTGTACGACCGGGTCCACGAGTCCCTGCTCAACATCGCCGAGATCATGGACAAGCTGGGCGCCGCCCCCGGCACCGGATCGGTGTCGGTCTCGACCACGCCGTCGTTCGCCGCGCTGTGGCTGATGCCACGCCTGGCAAGGCTGCGCGATACCCACCCGCAGTTGCAGCTGCGCGTCGAGGCCAGCGCCGAACTGGTCGACCTGCTCAGCGAGCGCGGCACCGACCTGGTGATCCGCTACAACCCGCCCTCGCGCATCGGCCTGGAGGCCGGCGCGGTGTTCGAAGAGCACTTCGGCGTGTTCGGCGCGCCGCAGGTGGTGGCCGCCAGCGAGCGCAAGCGGCCGGCGCTGCTGGCGACTTCGTGGCGCGATGCCCGGCTGGGTGACGAGGGCTGGGGTTTGTGGTGCGAAGCGGCGGGGCTCGACTGGTTCGACAAGGGCCGGCCCATGCCGGTCGATGCCGAACACCATGCGCTGCAAGCGGCCATCGCCGGTCGCGGCCTGCTGCTGGCCAGCAACGTGCTGGCGTCGGACAGCGTGCGGGCCGGGCTGCTGGTGGCGTGCCGGCCCGAGGTGGCGTTGGCCGGCGGCCAGTATTGTGTGCTGAGCGCACCCGGCCAGGAACGCCATCCGCCGGTCGTGGCGCTGCTCGAGTGGCTGGCCGAACAGGCCGCCGAGCTCGACGCGATGACGCCGGGCCGGGCCGCCGTGACGCTCGAGCGGCGCCGCCGGCGTTAGCCTGCGCGCCATCGGCGCACGAATGGCGGCATTACCGGGAAATCATTAACAAAAGTAAGCATAGACAAGATTTCCCAACCGGTAAGAGAACTGACATCTGCCCTTCCTAGGATGCCTGTTGACCCACGGAGCCACCGTGGCCGCATCCGTGTGCCGGCGCGCCCCTGCGTGCCGGCCAGAACAGGCTGGATATGGATCTTCTCGCTTCCGCTTCCACGCCGCCGCTGACTTTTCCCTGCGGCGAAGATCTGGAATACGACGCCGAATTCCTGGCGCTGCAGCAGGCCGCGCTGGGCAGGAACGAACAGCAGTTCGGCGCCACCATCATTCCGGCCGAGCCGCCCGACTGGCACGAAGTGCTGCGGCTGGCCGGCACGCTGTCGCAACGCACCACCGACCTGCGCATCGCCGCCTACGCGACGCGGGCCCAGGCCGGGCTGCGCGGGCTGCCCGGTTATGCGCAGGGCCTGCAGGACCTGCTGGCGCAACTGCGGCAACACTGGGACGACATCTACCCGGCGCTGCACAGCGATGGCGAGTTCGATCCGGTGCCGCGCCTGAACGCGCTGCTGGCGCTGACCGATACACAAGGCTGCGCGCGCGAAGTCCGCTCGGCGCGCCTGCTCAATGGCGTGCATGGCCAGCTGACGCTGCGCGATGCCGAGGCCATGCTCGACGGCAGCCGCCGCGACCTGCCGTCCTATCCCGGCGGGCGCGCACGCCTGCTCAGCGACCTGCGCCAGGCCTGGCTGCAAGGCGAGACCGAGACCCAGGCGGTGGCCGCGGCCAGCGAGGCCTTGCGTGGCATCCGCGCCGAGGTGGCCGAGCGGATCGGCCAGGAGTGGGCACCCAATTACGACGGTCTGCTGCGCACCTTCGATGCGGTGCTGGACGCGGCCGGCGGCCACGACGGCGCAGCCGCCGAGCGAGGCCCCGACGGCGCGACCGATGGCGCGGCGCCGGCCGAAGGCTCGCCGGATACGGTCACGCCGGGCGGCGCCCAGGCAGGCACGGCACCCCGCGTCGGCCCGATCGCCAGCCGCGAGGAAGCGCTGGCGATGCTGACCCAGGTGTGCCGCTATTTCGAGACCCACGAACCCAGTCATCCGGCGCCGTTCCTGCTGCGCCGGGTCCAGCAGACCGTGACCATGGATTTCCACGAGCTGCTGGGCAACCTGGCGCCGCAAGGCCTGCAGCAGTTCGAAAGCTGGCTGCCGCAGGACGCCGCCACAGGCCGAGCATGACGGCCGGCCCGGCCTCGCAACCCCGAGATCCATCACCACGCGCAAGCGCCACCGCCCTGCGGCGGGCGACATAACGACACACAGGGAGTGACCCCATGAGCAAGCGACTCAATCAAAGCGGCAGCGGCCAGAAATTCGTCGCCCGCAACCGCGCGCCGCGCGTGCAGATCGAATACGACGTGGAGATCTACGGCGCCGAGCGCAAGATCCAGCTGCCGTTCGTGATGGGCGTGCTGGCCGACCTGGCCGGCAAGTCGGATGTGCCGCAGCCGGACGTGGCCGAGCGCAAGTTCCTGGAAGTGGACATCGACAACTTCGACGAGCGCATGAAGTCCATCCGTCCGCGCGTGGCCTATCAGGTGCCCAACACGCTGACCGGCGAAGGCCACCTGAACGTCGACATCACCTTCGAGAGCCTGGACGACTTTTCGCCGGCGCGCGTGGCCGGCAACGTCGACGCGCTGTCGCAGCTGCTGCAGGCCCGCACCCAGCTGGCCAACCTGCTGACCTATATGGATGGCAAGACCGGCGCCGAGGAACTGATCGGCCAGGTCTTGCAGAACCCCGCGCTGCTGAGCGCGCTGGCCGCCGCGCCCAAGCCCGCAGCCGGGACGCCCGACGCCGGGACGCCCGACGCCGACCAACAGGACGACGGCGGCCGCCACGCCGGCAACCCCCAGGCCAACTGAAAGGACCCCTCATGCGCGCGCAAACACAACAACAGCCGGACCACGGCGCCCAGCCACTGGCCGACGACGAGCTGTCGGGCCTGCTGCAGAAAGAGTTCAAGCCCAAGACCGACCAGGCCCGCGCCGCGGTCGAGAACGCGGTCAAGACGCTGGCCCATCAGGCGCTGGCCAATACCGTGGTGCTGTCCTCGGACGCCTACCGCACGATCCAGTCAATCATCGCCGAGATCGACCGCAAGCTGTCCGAGCAGATCAACCTGGTGATGCACCACGCCGACTTCCAGCAGATCGAAGGCGCCTGGCGCGGCCTGCACTATCTGATCAACAACACCGAGACCGACGAGCTGCTGAAGATCCGCGTGATGTGCCTGTCCAAGAAGGAACTGGGCCGCACGCTCAAGCGCCACAAGGGCGTGGGCTGGGACCAGAGCCCGATCTTCAAGCGGGTCTACGAAGAGGAATACGGCCAGTTCGGCGGCGAGCCGCTGGGCTGCCTGGTGGGCGACTACTACTTCGACCACAGCCCGCCCGACGTCGAGCTGCTGGCCGAGATCGCGCGTGTCTCGGCGGCCGCGCACTGCCCCTTCATCGCCGGCGCCGCGCCCGCGGTGATGCAGATGGACTCGTGGCAGGAGCTCGCCAACCCGCGCGACCTGACCAAGATCTTCACCAACACCGAATACGCCGCGTGGCGCAGCCTGCGCGAGTCGGAGGACTCGCGTTACCTGGGCCTGGCGATGCCGCGCTTCCTGGCGCGCCTGCCCTACGGCGCGCGCACCAATCCGGTCGACGAGTTCGACTTCGAGGAAGAGACCGATTCGGCCAGCCACGACCGCTACACCTGGGCCAACTCGGCCTATGCGATGGCGGCCAACATCAACCGCTCGTTCAAGCTGTACGGCTGGTGCACGTCGATCCGCGGCGTCGAATCGGGTGGCGCGGTCGAGAACCTGCCGTGCCATACCTTCCCGACCGACGACGGCGGCGTGGACATGAAGTGCCCGACCGAGATCGCCATCAGCGACCGGCGCGAGGCCGAGCTCGCCAAGAACGGCTTCATGCCGCTGGTGCACCGCAAGAACTCGGACTTCGCCGCCTTCATCGGCGCGCAGTCCCTGCAGAAACCGCAGGAGTACCACGATGCCGACGCCTCGGCCAACGCCCGGCTGTCGGCGCGGCTGCCCTATCTGTTCGCGTGCTGCCGCTTCGCGCACTACCTCAAGTGCATCGTGCGCGACAAGATCGGCTCGTTCCGTGAACGCGACGACATGGAGCGCTGGCTCAACGACTGGATCATGAACTACGTCGACGGCGATCCGGCCAACTCCTCGCAGGACACCAAGGCGCGCAAGCCGCTGGCGGCCGCCGAAGTCCAGGTCGAGGAGATCGAGGACAACCCCGGCTACTACGCCGCCAAGTTCTTCCTGCGCCCGCACTACCAGCTCGAAGGCCTGACCGTGTCGTTGCGGCTGGTCTCCAAGCTGCCTTCGCTCAAGCAGAACGAGGGCTGAACGACGCATGACGGCGGCGCCGCGCGCCGCCGCGCACACCGACAGCTGTTTTTTCACACCTGAGGCCGCCTGACCCGCGGCCCTGACCTCCGGGAGAGCATCGTGGCAGTAGACATGTACATGAAGATCGACGGCGCCAGTGGCGAATCGAAGGACGCGAACCACAAGGACTGGACCGACATCCAGTCGTTTGCCTGGGGGGCGACGCAGCCCGGCAACATGGCCATCGGCGGCGGCGGCGGCACCGGCAAGGCCAGCTTCAACGACCTGCACGTGGTGGCCCGCATCGACAAGGCCGCGCCGGCCGTGATGAAGCACTGCGCCAGCGGCAAGCACCTGTCCAAGGTCGAGCTGTCGGTCTGCAAGGCCGGCGGCAGCCAGATCGAGTACAGCAAGATCACGCTCGAGGAAGTGCTGGTGACCTCGGTGCAGCTGACCGGCGAACACGAGTCCGAAGCCGTGCTGGTCAATTACGCCTTCCAGGCCGCGCGCGTCAAGCAGCAGTACTGGGAGCAGACCGACAAGGGCGGCAAGGGCGCCGAAAGCCTGGTCGCCTGGGACGTCAAGCAGAACAAGGAAGCCTGACGGCTGGCGCCGGACCTGCCTTGCGCCGTGCGCGCCGCGCGCGCACGGCCGCGGCCGCGGCCGTCACCCCTACACGGATACCCATGATCCTCGCCGACAGTCCCCTGCCGCAGCCGACGCTGCGCGAACAGATCGAGGCCGCGCAAGCCGCCGTCCGCAGCCAGCCCGAACAGGCCGACAACCGCGCTCGGCTGTTCCAGTGGCTGGTGGTCGCGGGCGACTGGGAGCGCGCCCGCGCGCAGCTCGACCTGTGGGGCCGGCTGTCGCCGCAGAACGCGCCGACGGTCGCGCTGTACCGCAGCGCCATCGACGGCGAGCTGCAGCGCCAGGCTGTGTTCGCCGGCCAGCACGCGCCGCACTGGTTCGGCGCGTCGCCCGCGCCCGGCTGGCTGGCGGCCGCGCACCAGGCCCTGCTGCCCGATGCCGATATCGACGCCTGCGCCGAGCAGATACGCGAACAGGCCCACGCCGCCCGCGGCCGCCTCACCGTGCAGGCGACCGCGCAGCAGCCCGGCGGGCCGAACGATTTCGACTGGATCGGCGACGGCGACAGCCGTCTTGCGCCGGTCTGCGAGATCCATGCCAGCGGCCGCTACGGCTGGCTGCCCTACGCCGACATCCGGCGCATCCGCATGGACGCGCCGCAAGGCCTGTGCGACCTGGTGTGGGTGCAGGCCCTGATCGAGCTGGCCGACGGCCGCCAGCAGGCCTGCCTGATCCCGGCGCGCTATCCGGCCGCCGGGCCGCTGCCGGGCTACGCCGGACAGGACGACGCCGCGCTGATGGGCCGGCGCACGGCCTGGACGCCGGCTGGCCAGCACAGCTACCTGGGCATCGGCCAGAAGATGCTGATGACCGACCAGGGCGAATACGCGTTGCTGGACGTGCGCGAGATCGTCTGCGACGCGCCGCCGCCGACGCCAGCGAGCTGACCGCGCGCATGCTCGATCCCGATACCTTTCACGACGCCGCCGCGGCGCGCCAGGCTGGCGGCGCGCGCGAGCGCGACGTGCGCGCCAGCCGCGACCGGCTGCAGCCGGTGCTGCTGGACCGGCTGCTGGACGACGCGCCGCAGCAGCGCGGCGAAGCGCCCGAGCACGCCGCGATGACGCCAGCGGCAATGCGCCAGGCGGTGCTGCGCGACCTGCGCTGGCTGCTCAACACCATCAATATCGAAAGCCGCTATTCGCTGCAGGGCCGCGAGGCAGTGCGCAGCTCGACGCTGAACTTCGGCCTGCCGCCGCTGGCCGGCAAACGGATGTCCGAGATCGACTGGGTCGACGTCGAGACCGCGCTGCGCACCGCGATCCTGAATTTCGAACCGCGCATCCTGCCCGACTCGATCGAGGTGGCCTGCGTCACGCAGCCGGGCACGCTCGAACACCACAACGTGCTGAGCCTGGAGATCCGTGGCCGCATCTGGTGCCTGCCGTATCCGCGCGAGTTCCTGTTCCGTACCGACATCGACCTGGAGAGCGGCCACATGGACCTGAACGATCTGGGCGGGTTGTGATGCAGCCGCGCCTGCTCGATTACTACAACCGCGAACTGGGCTACATGCGTGAGCTGGGCGCCGAGTTCGCCCGCCAGCATCCCAAGGTCGCCGGCCGGCTGGGCATGCACGGCATCGAGGTCGCCGACCCCTACGTCGAGCGGCTGCTCGAGGGCTTCAGCTTCCTGGCCGCGCGCATCCACCTGAAGATGGACGCCGAGTTTCCGCGCTTCTCGCAGCGCCTGCTCGAGGTGGTCTATCCGAACTACCTGGCGCCGATGCCGTCGATGACCATCGTCAGGCTCGAGCCCAGCATGAACGAAGGTTCGCTGTCGCGCGGCTACACGCTGCCGCGCGGCACGCAGCTGCGCGGCCGGCTGGCCAAGGGCGAGCAGACCGCCTGCGAGTTCAGCACCGCGCACGCGGTCGAGCTGTGGCCGCTGAAGATCGTGCAGGCCGAATTCACCGGCGTGCCGGCCGACCTGCCGCTGTCGCGCCTGGGCCTGAACTCGCGCCGCGCGCCGGTGCGCGCCGCGCTGCGGCTGCAGATCGAGGTCGGCGGCGGCATGCGGCTCGAAGACTTGCAGCTGGACCGGCTGAACCTGCATCTGAATGGCCGCGACGTGCCGATGCAGCGGCTGCTGGCGCTGGTGGCGTCGCGCACCTCGGCGGTGCTGGTGCACGACGCGCAACGGCCGGTGTCGTGGCTGCGCAGCCTGCCGGCCGACGCGGTGCGGCACGAAGGCTTCGACGACGCGCAGAGCCTGCTGCCCAACGACGCGCGGGTGTTCCAGGGCTACCGCCTGCTGCAGGAGTACTTCGCCTTTCCGCAGCGTTATCTGTTCTTCAGCGTCAACCGGCTGCAGCAGGCGCTGCGCGCGGCCGGCCGCGGCCACGGCGGCCAGCACGAGACCCGCCAGTTCGGCCTGACGCTGCTGTTCGACACCGCCGCGCCCGAGCTCGAGGGGGCGATCACGGCCGAACACGTGCTGCTCCATTGCACGCCGGCGATCAACCTGTACCCCAAGCGCGCCGATCGCGTCGCGGTCACCGCGCGCACCCACGAATACCATCTGGTGGTCGACCGCACGCGGCCGATGGACCATGAGGTCTACAGCGTGCAGCGGCTGGTCGGCCATGACGCCGCCGGCCAGGCCGAGCGCGAGTTCCTGCCGTTCTACGGCGCGGCGGGCGCCGATGGCGCCGAGGATGGCGCGTACTTCTCGCTGCGGCGCGAGGCCCGCCTGCTGTCGGATTCGGCGCAGCGCCATGGCGGGCGTACCGCTTACGCCGGCAGCGAGGCCTACCTGTCGCTGGTGGACCGCAACCAGGCGCCGTATTCGGCCTCGCTGCGCCAGCTGAGCGCCGATACGTTGTGCACCAACCGCGACCTGGCGCTGCTGCTGCCGCTGGGCGGCGCCAGCGATTTTTCGCTGCGGGTGTCGGCGCCGGTCGCCAGCATCAAGGTACTGGCCGGCCCGACCCGCCCACGTCCGCCGCAAGGCGAGCATGCCCAGGCGTGGCGGCTGATCAGCCACCTGGGCCTGAACTACCTGAGCCTGACCGACCTGGACGGCGCGCAGGGCGCGCAGTCGCTGCGCGAGATGCTGCACCTGTACGCCAACCTGGCCGAACCGGCGGTGGCGCGCCAGATCGACGGCCTGCGGCACGCCAGCCTGTCGCCGGTGCATCACCGCCTGCCGCTGCCGGGGCCGCTGGTCTACGGCCGCGGCGTGCGGGTCGACCTGCAGGTCGACGAAACGGCCTTCTCGGGCATCAGCCCCTATCTGTTCGGCGCGGTGCTCGAACAGTTCTTCGCGCGCCACGTCTCGATCAACATGATGTCCGAGGTGGTGCTGTCGACCTTGCAGGGCGGCGAGCAGGCCCGCTGGCAGCCGCGCATGGGCCGGCGTCCGGCCGCCTAGGCGACGCACGATCGACGAGCCGCGAGATGAAACCGTCCGACCTGCGCGCGCCTGCCTCGCCCCCGCCGCTGCCAGAGACCTTCTGGTCGGCCCTGGCGGCGGCGCCGCACGAACACGACCTGTTCCACGTGCTGCGCTGGATCGACGCGCGCGGCGGCGCGCGGCTGCCATTGGGCCGCGACGACCTGCCGCGCAACGAACCCTTGCGGCTCAGGCAGGAGCCGTCGCTGGCCTTCGCGCCGGCCAGCCTGGCGCGCGCGGCGCCGCCGCAGGCCGGCCGCCCGGGCGAGATCTCGCAATACGGCTTCGGCCTGTTCGGCCCGAACGGCCCGCTGCCGCTGCACCTGACCGAGCAGGCCCGCGAGCGCATCCACCATCACGGCGATGCCACGCTGGCGGCCTTCGCCGACCTGTTCCATCACCGGCTCGGACTGCTGTTCTACCGTGCCTGGGCCGACGCCCAGAGCACCGTCGGACTGGATCGTGGCGACGAGGGCTTCAGCCGCTACGTCGCCAGCCTGCTGCACCTGGGCCAGCCGTCGCTGCGCCGGCGCGACGAGGTGCCGGACCATGCGCGTTACCGCATGGCCGGCCACCTGCTGCGCCAGACCCGCAACCCCGAAGGGCTGCGCCACATCCTGCAGGACTTCTTCGACGTGCCGGTGCGCATCCGCGAGTTCGTGCCGCAATGGATACGCCTGCCCGCCGCGCAGCAATACGCGCTGGGCACCCGCCAGGGCCTGGGCACCGACTCGGTGCTGGGCCGCGCGGTGCGCGACGCGCAGCACCGCTTTCGCATCGAGCTGGGGCCGATGCGGCTGGCCCGCTACCGGCAGTTCCTGCCCGGCCAGAAACCGGCGCGCCAGCTGCTGCAGTGGGTGCGACAGTACGTCGGGCTCGAATACGCATGGGAAGTCCGGCCGCTGCTCGATCCGCGCGACGCGCAGGGGCTGGCGCTGGGCCAGCCGCGCGCGCTGGGGCTGGCCAGCTGGCTGGGCCGGCGCGCCGAGACGCGCGGCGCGGCTGGCGACCTGACCCTCGATTACGAAGCCCGCGAGGCCGCCGCGCGACGGCGCAGCGGCGCCACGCAGTCCCCGCCTTCCTCTTCTTCCGCACCGGAGTATTGATCGTCCATGTCTGATATCGGCCGCCAGGATCTGTTCGGCAAGCTCGCTCCCCTGCCCTACCAGGCGCTGCAGGGCGCCACCGCGTTCTGCAAGCTGCGCGGCAATCCGTATGTCGAACTGGTGCACTGGCTGCACCAGATCCTGCAAGGGGCCGACAGCGACCTGCACCGCATCGCGCGCCGCTACGAGCTCGACCCGGCGCGCCTGCAGGCCGACCTGAGCGCGGCGCTGGACCAGCTGCCGCGCGGCGCCAGCTCGATCTCCGACCTGTCCGAACACGTCGATCACGCGGTCGAGCGTGCCTGGGTGCTCGCTTCATTGCGCTATCACGCGACGCGCATCCGCAGCGGCCACCTGCTGGCCGGCCTGCTCAAGACCTATGCGCTGCGCGGCGTGCTGCTGGGCATCTCGCCGCAGTTCGGCCGCATCGTGCCGGATCAGCTGCTCGAGGAACTGCCGGCGCTGCTCGAGCAGTCGCCCGAGCAGGCGCAGGCGGCCCACGACGAGCCGGCCGGCGCCGCCGCCGACGGCGGCTCGGCGCTGGCGCGCTATACGGTCGACCTGACCGAACAGGCCCGCCGCGGCCAGATCGACCCGGTCGCGAGCCGCGACGCGCAGATCCGCCAGATGATCGACATCCTGATGCGGCGGCGCCAGAACAATCCCCTGCTGGCCGGCGAAGCCGGGGTCGGCAAGACCGCCATCGTCGAAGGCCTGGCGCTGCGGCTGGCCAGCGGCGACGTGCCGCCGTCGCTGCGCGAGGTGCGCCTGCTGTTGCTGGACCTGGGTCTGCTGCAGGCCGGCGCCGGCGCGAAGGGCGAGTTCGAGGCGCGGCTGCGCGCGGTGATGGACCAGGTGCAGGCCAGCGCGCAGCCGGTGGTGCTGTTCATCGACGAGATCCACACGCTGGTCGGCGCTGGCGGCGCGGCCGGCACCGGCGATGCCGCCAACCTGCTCAAGCCGGCGCTGGCGCGCGGCCAGTTGCGCACCATCGGCGCGACCACCTGGTCCGAATACAAGCAGTACATCGAAAAGGACCCGGCGCTGGCGCGCCGCTTCCAGGTGGTGCAGGTGCACGAACCGGCCGAGGACGCCGCGCTGCTGATGCTGCGCGGCGTGGCCGGCAAGCTGGCCGCGCACCATCGCGTCCTGCTGCTGGACGAGGCGGTGCAGGCCGCCGTGCAGCTGTCGCACCGCTACATCCCGGCGCGTCAGTTGCCGGACAAGGGCGTGGCCTTGCTGGATACGGCCTGCGCGCGCGTAGCCACCAGCCAGCACGCGCTGCCGCCGGCGCTCGAGGACGCCCAGCGCCGCGGCGAGGCACTCGACCTGGAAGCCGAGATGCTGCGCAAGGAAGCGGCGCTGGGCCACGATCTGCAGGCCCGGCTGGCGGCGCTGGCGGCCGACCGCGAGGCCCTGTCGGCCAGCCGGGCGGCGCTGGACGCGCGCTGGCGCGACGAGCGTGCCGTGGTCGCGCGCATGCTCGCGCTGCGCGAGCGCCTGCATGCCGACGACGGCCAGACGCTGAGCGATGAACAGGCGCGCGAGGCCCGCGAGGCCTTGGCGCAGGCCCGCGACGAACTGGCGCGGCTGCAGGGCGAAGCCCCGCTGATCCATGCCGCCGTCGACGCCCAGGCGGTGGCCGCGGTGGTGGCCGACTGGACCGGCATCCCGGTCGGCCGCATGCTGCGCGACGAGGCGCACGCGGTGCTGCAACTGGCGCAGACGCTGGGCCGCCGCGTGATCGGCCAGGATCATGGCCTGGCGGCGATCGCGCACCGGATCCAGACCGCCCGCGCGCAGCTGACCGATCCGGGCAAGCCGGTCGGCGTGTTCCTGCTGTGCGGCCCCAGCGGCGTGGGCAAGACCGAGACCGCGCTGGCGCTGGCCGAGGCACTGTACGGCGGCGAGCAGAACCTCATCACGATCAACATGAGCGAGTTCCAGGAGCCGCACACGGTCTCGACGCTCAAGGGCGCGCCGCCCGGTTACGTCGGCTACGGCCAGGGCGGCGTGCTGACCGAGGCGGTGCGCCGCCGACCCTACAGCGTGGTGCTGCTCGACGAGGTCGAGAAGGCCCATACCGACGTACACGAGATCTTCTTCCAGGTCTTCGACAAGGGCTGGATGGAGGACGGCGAGGGCCGCCGCATCGATTTCCGCAACACGGTGATCCTGCTGACCTCCAATGCCGGCACCGAGCGCGTGGCCGAGCTGTGCGCCGACCCCGAACTGCTGCCGGAACCAGCCGCGCTGGCCAGGGCCGTGCGCGAACCGCTGCGGCGGATCTTTCCGGCGGCCTTGCTGGGCCGCCTGACGGTGGTGCCGTACTACCCGCTATCGGATGCGATGCTGGGACAGGTGGTCGCATTGCAGGTCGAGCGGGTCGCCCAGCGCCTGCGCCAGCACCACGGCGTCACGCTGACGCTGCAGGACAGTGCCACCGCGCTGATCGTGGCGCGCTGCACCGAGGTCGAATCGGGCGGCCGCATGGTCGAGAGCATCCTGACCGGCAGCGTACTGCCGCCGATCGGCCGCGCGCTGCTCGAGGCGGCATCCGGCGCGCGCCCGCTCACGCACGTGAGCGTGAGCGCCAGCGCCGATCAGTTTTCCTTTTCGTTCGACTGATCGGGATCGGCCGGCCGCGCCGGCCGCAGGTGGCCGGACAGCTGCGTGCTGTGATCCGGCGTGCTGCGCGGCGCGTGCGCCGGCGCCAGCGTGCCGGTGATGGGGCCCGCGCCGGCTGCCGGCTGGCGGCGGTCGTCGAGCGCGCTGGGGCTGGAATCGCTGAAGATGTCCTGGCCCGGCGCATTGCCGGCATCGCCGAACAAGGCCAGCGGATCGGCCGGCTGGCCGGCGCTGCGCGCCTCGGGCGGCAGGCTGGCCAGCGGGTCGGCCGGGTTGCGCTGCGCCGCCGAGGCCAGGTCGAAGGGATGGCTGCTGACGTCCGGCGTGCTGCCGACCGGCAGCGTGCCGGGGCCGAACAGGCCGGCGAAGATGTCGTCGGGGGTGTCCTGCCGTGCGGCTGCGGACGTGCTGGCGGCTGGCGGGACGCCGGCAAATGGATCGCCGGGCGCCGGATCGCCGGCCGCCGGATCGCCGGCCAGGCCCTCGTGCAGCGGCGGTCCGAACCCGCCGGCCCCGCCGGCAGGCGCACGATCGAAGGGATGCGCAGCGAGGCCGCCTGCCGGCTCGGCCACCGCGACGGCGCTGGCCACCGGCAGCACCGACGCGGCGTCCGCCAGCGAGACGTCCTGCCCGGCGCGTTGCTCGACGGCCAGCCGGAACGCGCCGACCAGCAGCTCGTCACCGGCTGCCAGCAGCCGGTCTTCTCCCAAGGCAAGCGGCCGGCCATTGACGCTGACCGGACAACCGCCGCCCAGCGTCTGCACGCTGGCGCGGGCGCCGCGCCAGCGCACCACCGCCTGCAGGCGGCCGACGTGCCCACGGGTGTCCGGCAGCACCAGCGCATTGCCGGCGCAGCGGCCTATCGTGCCGCCTGGTTCTTCGATGTGGGCGGGCGCGAGCGCGACGTCCAGCGGATCGGGACGATGAACCAGGCACAACGACATGAGAGAACTCCTCGATCAGGGGGTCACCAGGGCCTGCGCGGCCTCGAAGGCCGGGCCCCATTGCGGATGGCCACGCTCGTTGGCGGCCAGGTCGAAATCGGGCTGCAGCATCAGCGCGCGCACGAAACTTTCCTCGCACAGCTGGCGGTAGTCGCGCACGCAATAGCTGAACGCCTGCAGCTTGTAGGCCTCGACGCGGGTCGCGCGGGTCGCGCCGTCGAGCTCGGTCGACAGCGTCACGGTACGCACGACATTGCCGTAGCGGCCCTCGGCGTAGTCCTGGCGCACCTGTTCGAGCACGCGTTGCGAGGCGGGAGTGTCGACGCCATCTTCGATGGCGACGGGCTGGGAGGTCTGGGCGCAGCCGGCCAGCAGCAGGACGGGGACGCAAAGCAGGGCTAACGATTTCATGGGGAAGTTTCTTCCGATCGTATGTTTTTAGAGGTCGCGGCGGGCGCGAGCACCGCCGGGCGTAGTCAGGCGTCGCAGCCCCAGCTTAGGACCGCGGTGTGAAGCTTATGCGACAACGCCCCCTGGATCGTCCCCATTTTTTGTGTCTTGTGTATCGATTCGGTAAGAAACGTAACGCCGGCTGTCCTTCATAAAAGTTTCTTTTTTCTTGTTTGTCATGTTGGCTCCGCCCATCCCGATCCGGTCCAGGAGGCCCCTTCCCGCATGGCATGTTCCTCACTCGTCGCCGCCCGCTTGCGCAGCGTGGCCGGCCTGGCGCTGGCCGCGCTGCTGCTGGCCGGCTGCGCCTCCACCGCCAAGCGCGTCGGCGTGCCGTACCAGGTCAAGCTGATCGCCAGCGACTCGGTCAATCCCGATGCGCGCCAGCGCCCATCGCCGGTGCAGCTGACCGTCTACACGCTGCGGTCCACGCGTGGCTTCGAGCAGAGCGACTTCTTTGCGCTGCAAGGCGATCCGCGCCAGTTGCTCGGCGAAGAGCTGATCGCGGTCGAACAGGTCATCCTGCGGCCGGGGCAAAGCCACGAGATCCGCGGCGACGGCGACCCGCAGGCCCAGGCGCTGGGCATCGTCGCGGCCTACCGCGACCTCGAGCACAGCGACTGGCGCCTGACGGTGCCGCTGCCCGAGGCGCGCAGCACCAACATCTACAAGTTCTGGCAGATGTCGCCCGGCGCGCACGTGCTGCGCGTGGTCGCCGACCGCCAGGGCATCTCCGCCGCCGAGGAAGACAGCCCCTGGTGGCGCTTCTGACCGGCTCGTCCAACGATTCACCGTCCCGCATCCCCGCCATGGCACAGCATAAGGTCATCTGGTCCGAAGGCATGTTCCTTCGCCCGCAACATTTCCAGCAGCAGGAACGTTATCTCGAGCAATCGCTGCACCTGCGCGCCCAGGCGCTGCACGGACTGTTCTGGGGCTATACGCGCCTGACGGTCGACGACGAGGCGCTGGCGCTGGGCAAGATCGCGCTGCGCGCCGCGCAGGGCGTGTTCGCCGATGGCACGCCGTTCGTGTTCGAACGCGCCGACCAGGCGCCGCTGGCGCTCGAAGTGCCAGCTGGCGCGCGTGGCGCGAGGGTGGTGCTGGCGCTGGCGCGCCAACGCGATGGCGCCGCCGACGCGATCTACGAGGCCGACGACGATGCGCTGGCGCGCCACGACGTGGTCGAGATCGAGCTGCCCGACAGCACCGAGGGCGGGCTCGAACCGGTGCTGCTGCAGACCGGCCGACCGCGCCTGCGCCTGATGCTCGAGAGCGAGGCCGGCGAGGAATGGCTGACGCTGGGCGTGGCCCACGTGGTCGAGCGCCGCGCCGACCACCGCGTGGTGCTCGACGAGTCGTACATCCCGCCGTGGCTGGCGGCCGGCAGCCAGCCACGGCTGGCCGGCTTTCGCGAGGAGCTGGCCGGCCTGCTGCACGCGCGCGGACAGATCCTGGCGGCGCGGCTGGCCCAGCCGGGCCGTGGCGGCGTCGCCGAGGTGGCCGATTTCCTGCTGCTGTCGCTGGTCAACCGCTACGCCGGTTCGCTGTGGCATGCGGGCCAGATCGACAGCCTGCATCCCGAGCGGCTGTTCCACGACTGGCTGATGCTGGCCTGCGACCTGGCCACCTATACCTCGCCGCAGCGCCGCTGGACCGAGCCGCCGGCCTATACGCACGACGCGCTGCAGGCCAGCTTCGCGCCGCTGATGACCGAGCTGCGCCGCTCGCTGTCGGCGGTGCTCGAGCAGAACGCATTGCAGATCCCGCTGGAAGACCGCGGCCGCGGCGTCAAGGTCGCGCAGATCGCCGATCGCGAGCTGCTGCGCCAGGCCGGCTTCGTGCTGGCGGTGCATGCCGAGATGGCCAGCGAGACGCTGCGCGCGCACTTCCCGACCCAGGTCAAGATCGGTTCGGTCGAACGGATCCGCGACCTGGTGCACCTGCAATTGCCCGGCGTGCCGGTGCGGGCGCTGCCGGTGGTGCCGCGCCAGATCCCGTACCACGCCGGCCACGTGTACTTCGAACTCGACAAGAACAGCGAGTTCTGGCGCCAGCTCGAACAGAGCGGCGCCATGGCCTTGCACCTGGCAGGCGAGTTTCCCGGCCTGTCCATGGCGTTCTGGGCGATCCGCGATTGACCCGCCGGCACGGCACGATAAAGGACTAGACGGATGTACGGTTCCGATCATTCTGAACAGGCGGCCTTGCCGCCTGGCCCGCGTGGGCTGGCCGATCCGGTCCGCCCGCGTCCCGACGAGTACGTCATCAGCGGTTCGAACCCGCTGGTGGCGGCGGCCAACCCGGTCCTGGACCTGATCCCGCAGATCCGCGCCACCGAGAGCCATCCCTCGCCGACCATGCTGCGCGAGCACCTGGTCGACGAGATCCGCCAGTTCGAGCTGCGCGCGCAGCAGGCCGGGCTGCCCAACGAGACCATCCTGGGCGCGCGCTACTGCCTGTGCACCGCGCTCGACGAGGCGGCGGCGCTGACGCCGTGGGGCGCCGGCGTGTGGTCGAGCCACAGCCTGCTGGTGACCTTCCACAACGAGACCTGGGGCGGCGAGAAGTTCTTCCAGCTGCTGGCCAAGCTGTCGCAGAACCCCAGCCAGCATCTGGACCTGCTCGAGCTGCTGTACTACTGCCTGGTGCTGGGCTTCGAGGGCCGTTATCGCGTGGTCGACAATGGCCGCGGCCAGCTCGAGACGCTGCGCCAGCGGCTGCTGCACATCCTGCGCGGCGCGCGCGGCGAGTATGCGCGCGAACTCTCGCCGCACTGGCGCGACGCGCCGGCGCTGGCGCAGGTGCGCCGGCTGCCGGTGCCCTTGTGGGCCTTCGCCGCGCTGGCCGTGCTGGTCGGCCTGACGCTGTATTCGTTTCTCAACTGGCGGCTGGGCGGCACGTCCGATACCGCCTTCGCCGCGGTCGCCGCGCTCGAGCCGCCGGTGGTGCGCGCGCAGACGCCGCCCGCGCCGCAACCGGCGCCGGCGCCCCGGCTGGCGGCCTTCCTGGCGCCCGAGATCCGCGAAGACCTGGTGACGGTGCGCGATGAAGCCGATCGCAGCGTGGTGGTGCTGCGCGGCGACGGCCTGTTCGACTCCGGCTCGGCCAGCGTGCGCGAGCGCTATGTCCCGGTGCTGGCGCGGATCGCCGACGCGATGAACGGCACGCGCGGCAGCATCCTGGTCAGCGGCTACTCGGACAACGTGCCGATCCGCACCGCGCGCTTCCCGTCCAACTGGCATCTGTCGCAATCGCGGGCCGATGCCGTCAAGGACCTGCTCGACGAACGCCTGAGCGTGCCCGACCGGGTGCGTGCCGAAGGCCGCGGCGAGGCCGATCCGGTCGCGCCCAACGACAGCGCCGCCAACCGCGCGCGCAACCGCCGCGTCGAGATCACGCTGCTGCTGGCGCCCTCGGACGCCGTCAGCGAGGCCGCCGCGCAACGCCACGGCGCCGCGCCCGCCCTGCCCGCTGGCGCTGGCGCCGGTGCCACCCGCCCGACGGAGACCGCACGATGATCCAGGACCTGATCCGTTTGCTGCTGGGCCGCGGCTTCTGGAATTTTCTCGGCCTGCTGGCGCTGGCGCTGCTGGTGTGGATCGCCGGGCCGCTGATCGCCATTGGCGCCTGGCGGCCGCTCGAGACCGAACTGGCGCGCATCGCCGTGATCGCCGCGATGTTCACGCTGTGGCTGCTGCGCATCCTGTGGCGCAAGTGGCGCGAAGGCCGGCTCAACGCGCAACTGCTGGGCCAGTTGCGCAAGCCGGCGCAGAAGAAGAAGGCCGAGCCGGCCGGTGTCGATCCCGAGATGCGCGAGCTGGCCGAACGTTTCGACGAAGCCATGCAGCGGCTGCGCACCATGCGCTTTGGCGCCGGCCAGCAGCGGCCCTGGTCGCGGCTGTCGCGCCAGCACCTGTACCAGTTGCCGTGGTATGTGTTCATCGGCGCGCCGGGCTCGGGCAAGACCACCGCGCTGGTGAACTCCGGCCTGAACTTTCCGCTGGCCGACCGCTATGGCAAGGTCGCGCTGCGCGGCGTCGGCGGCACCCACAACTGCGACTGGTGGTTCACCGACGAAGCGGTGCTGCTGGACACCGCCGGCCGCTACACCACCCACGAAAGCAATCCGGTCGGCGACGAGAAGGAATGGCGCGGCTTTTTGGGTCTGCTGTCGCGCTTTCGGGGCCGCCAGCCGATCAATGGCGCGATCCTGACGATCAGCCTGGCCGACCTGCTGTCGGCCACGGATGGCGAACGGGTGCAGCACGCCGCGGTGCTGCGCCAGCGCCTGCAGGAGCTGCGCCAGCAACTGGGCATCCAGTTTCCGATCTACGTCCTGGTGACCAAGGTCGACCTGCTGTCGGGCTTCGAGGAATATTTCGCCTCGTTCAGCCGCGAGGACCTGGCGCAGGTCTGGGGCTTCACGCTGCCGTACGCCAAGTCGCTCGAGCCCGATTTCGACCTGTACGCGGCGTATCACGCCGAATACCGGCTGCTGCAACGGCGGCTCGACGACGCGCTGCCCGACGTGCTGGCGGCCGAACCCGATCCGGCCCGCCGCGCGCTGGCCTACATGCTGCCGCAGCAGTTCGCCGGCTTGCAGAACGTGCTCGGTCATTTCCTCAGCGACGTGTTCGGTGCGTCGCGCTTCGAGGCCAGGCTGATGCCGCGCGGCATCTATTTCACCAGCGGCACGCAGGGCGGTGAGACCTTCGACCAGGTCACCGGCCGGCTGCGCCGCTACCTGCGCATCGACGGCCATCCGCAGGCCAGCGTGGCCGCCGCCGGCGAACAGGACGGCCGCAGCTTCTTCCTGAAGAACCTGCTGCAACAGGTGATCTTCCCCGAGGCGCGGCTGGCCGGCCGCAACCTGCGCTGGGAGCGCCGCTATCGCGCGCTGCACTGGACCGGCTACGCCTTGATCGCGCTGGCGCTGGGCGGCCTGCTGGGCGGCTGGCTGGTCAGCTACCGCAACAACGCCGACTACGTGCAGCAGGTGCAGGCGCGCGTGCCGCAGGTGCAGAAGCTCTCGCAGGAGGTCAAGATCACCGGCAGCGGCGACGTGCTGGGCCTGATGCCGTATCTGGACAGCCTCAGCGGCCTGCCGCGCACACCGGGCTTCGACCTGAGATCGCCGCCGGTCACCTTCCGCTTCGGCCTGTACCAGGGCGGCAAGATGTCGGCGGCCGCGCAAGGCGTCTACCGGCGCACGCTGGACCAGGTCTTGCTGCCGCTGGTGGCCCGGCGCGTCGAGGCCGCGCTGCGCGGCGCGCGGCCGCAGGACCTGGAGTTCTCGTACGAAGCGCTACGCGCCTATCAGATGCTGCACGAGACCGACCACTACGATCCCGAATTCATGCATGCGTGGCTGCTGTCGGACATGCAGCAGCTGCTGCCGCCGGACTACACCCGCCAGCAATACGACAACCTGTCGGCCCATCTGCGCGCGCTGGTCAGCGACCGCGTGGTGGTCTCGCCGTTTCCGAAGGACGAGGCGCTGGTCGAGCAGGCGCGCCAACGGCTGGCCGGCCACACGCTGGCGCAACGCAGCTACAGCCGGCTGCGCCGCATGCTGGCCGACAGCGAGAACCTGCAGGCGACCACGGTGATCACGCTGGCCGGGCCGCAGGCCTCGTCGGTGTTCAAGCGGGCCAGCGGCCTGCCGCTGACGCAGGGCATCCCCGGCCTGTACAGCTACGAAGGCTATTGGAACGTCTTCGCCAAACGCATCGACGAGGTGGCGCTGGCGCTGCGCCGCGACGACGTCTGGGTGCTGGGGCTGCCGGCCGCCGCGGCGCTCGACCCGGCCGCGCGCGCGCAACTGTCGGCGCAGATCCGCCAGCTCTACCTGAACGACTACGTGACCGAGTGGGACAACTATCTGGACGACCTGCGCATCGCGCGCGGCAACTCGCTGCTGCATGACATCCAGGTGGCCCGCACGCTGTCGGCGCCCGACTCGCCGCTGGTGCGGCTGGTCGAGGGCGTGGCGCGCCAGACCACCCTGCTGCGTGATGCGAGCAGCCAGGAGTACTCGCTGGCCGATCAGGCGCGCGACAGCGTCAGCAACACGCGCCGCTCGCTCGAGCAGATGTTCGGCAGCGTCGGGCCGGTCAACGCGGCGCGGCCGGAAGCCAACGAGGAGCGGCCCGAGCGCGTGGTCGACCGCCACTTCGAGCCCTACCGCCGGCTGGTCGCCAGCCAGGGCGGCGCGCCGCCCGCGATCGCCGCCACCACCGGGCTGCTCAACGAGCTCTACACCTACCTGACCGCGGCCGACGCGGCCTTGCGCAGCGCCAGTGCGCCGCCCAACGCCGACGTGGTCACCAAGCTGCGCGCCGAGGCCGGCCGCATGCCGGCGCCGGTCGGCGGCCTGCTCGAGAACCTGTCGGTCTCGGCCACCGACGAAGTCGCCAGCCTGATGCGGGCACGCCTGGGCGAGAACGTCGGCGCCACCATCGGCCTGTTCTGCCGCCAGTCGATCGCCGGCCGCTATCCCTTCGCGCCGGACGCCAGCCGCGAGGTCGCGCCCAGCGACATGGCGCGCCTGTTCGCGCCCAACGGCATGATGGACGACTTCCTGCAGAAGCACCTGGTCAGCCAGATCGACGTGTCGGCGCCGCGCTGGCGCTTCAAGCCCGGCATCGACGGCGGCCGCGCCCAGGGCGGCTCGGCGTACCTCGACGCGTTCCAGCGCGCCAGCGTGATTCGCGACGTGTATTTCTCGGCCGGCAATTCACTGCCCTCGTTCCAGGTGTCGATCCGGCCGGTGGAGATGGACGCGCAGATCAGCCAGTTCGTGCTCGACGTCGATGGCCAGGTGGTGCGCTACGCCCACGGCCCGCAGGTCGGCACCACGGTGCGCTGGCCCGGGCCGCGCGGCACCAGCCAGGTGCGGCTGGCGGTGTCGCCGGCGGTCGGCGAATCGGGCATCGCCACCAGCGGTCCGTGGGCGCTGAACCGCATGCTCGACCGCGCGTCGCTGCGCGCCGGCGCATCGCCGGAGATCACCGAGGCGAGCTTCGACATCGGCGGGCGCAAGGTGGTGCTGGAGATCGTCGCCAGCAGCATCAAGAGCCCGTTCAGCCTGCCCGAGATGCGCGGCTTCGCGTGCCCGGGCCAGCCATGATGATGGCGTTCGATCGGACCGTGGCGGCCCCCCCGCCGGCCGGCCGCCATGGCTGGTACGGCAAGATCCCGGCCGCCGGCGACTTCCTGCACCGCGGCCTGGCGCGCGAGCTGACAGCCTGGTGGGACCGCTGGGCCCAGCACGGGCTGGGCGCGCTGCGCCAGTTGCCGGCCGACGCGCAGCGCGAGTTCGGCGCCGCGCCGCTGTGGAATTTCGCGATTCCGGCCGGCCCCGGCGCCGGCACCGTGCAGCTGGGCTGCGTCGCCGCCAGCCGCGACCGGGTCGGCCGCGCCTACCCGCTGTGGGCGATCTGGGAAACCGAGGTGCAACACTACGATCCGCGGCTGCTGGCGCAGGCTGGCGACTACTACCGGCTGAGCGGCAGCGCGCTGCTCGGCGCCCTGCGCCACGGCAGCGGCGCCGAGCAGCTCGAGCGCGCGCTGGCGCCGGCCGCCGCGAGCCTGCGTGCCAGCAGCCAGGACGCGACGGCGCGCACGGCCGGCAACGACATCCTGGACATCCTCAATGCCGGGCTGCCGACGCCCGCCGCCGCGGCGTCGCGGGCCCCGTCCGGCTGGCCGGACCTGCCCGGATGCTTCAATCCGGCCTCGCACACCAGTTATTGGTGGACCAACCAGGCCGACGGCGCGGCGCTGCAGACCTACGTGCACGGCGGCGCGCTGAATGCCACGCTGTTCGCCCGGCTGTTCGTTCCTTCTGCACGGTCGCGGCTATGAGGGTAAGGTACGCCTATCCGCTGACTTACGCGCCGCTGCCGCGAGCGCTTCGATGAGAATTTCGCCATGAGTCCGACCGACACCTTTGCGCCCGGCGCCAGCCCGGTGCCCGCCGCCAAGATCCTTGCGATGCTCGACGGCATGCTGCCGGGCCTGGTCGCGCTGCACGAAAGCGGCCGCCTGCACGGCGCCATCGTGCCCGATGCCGTCGAAATCGACGCCGAGGGCTGGGCCACGCTGCGCCCGGCGCGCCGCGATCCGCAGCTGGCCGATCCGTCCCGGCCGCTGCGCGCCGGCCTCGCGCCGGGTTACGCCGCGCTCGAACAATACCTGGACGATCCGGGCCAGCCGCTGGGGCCGTGGACCGACGTCTATGCGCTGAGCGCGCTGGTGCATGCCTGGCTGACCGGCCAGGCGCCGCCCGAGGCCGTCGAACGGCTGGTGCACGACACCTGGGTGCCGCTGGGCCAGCGCGGCCTGAGCGACGTGCCCGCGGCGCTGGCCGCCGCCGTCGATGGCGGCTTGGCGCTGTTTCCGCAACGGCGCGCGCAGACGCTGGCCGCCTACGAACACGCCCTGGCCGTGTGCGGACAGCCTGCTGCGCCGCGCGCGGGCGTGGGCGCAGTGGCCGCGGGTGGCAGGGTTGCCAGCGCAGCCACGACCGCCACCACTGCTGCGGACGCCACACGGCCGGCCAGCCCGCTGCCGACAGCGGCCACCGCGCCGCTGCCGCCGGCCGCAGCCGCCACCGACACCACGGC
>JAEZBO010000191.1 GCA_023427085.1 Pseudomonadota bacterium | reverse complement strand
GCGGGGGCGGGGCGGCCCGGCCCGGCGCATGGGGGCCCCGCCCGGCTGGGGCTGCCGCTTTACTGCTGGCTTTCCTGCTGGGCATCGACGACGGCCAGCGCCGTCATGTTGATGATGCGCCGCACGGTCGCCGAGGTCGTCAGGATGTGCACCGGACGCGCCGCGCCCAGCAGCACCGGACCCATCGCGATGCCGTTGCTGCCGGTCATCTTCAGCATGTTGTAGGTGATGTTGCCGGTGTCCAGGTTGGGCGTGATCAGCAGGTTGGCGCGGCCCTTGAGCGTGCTGTCGGGGTAGGCCGACAGGCGGATCTGCTCGGACAGCGCCGAATCGGCATGCATCTCGCCGTCGACCTCGAGGTCGGGCGCGCGCTGCACGATCAGGTGGCGCGCCTGCGCCATCTTCAGCGACGACTCGGTCGGGCGGCTGCCGAAGTTCGAGTGCGACAGCAGCGCGATCTTGGGCTCGACGCCGAAGCGGCGCATTTCCTCGGCGGCCTGGATCGTGATGTCGGCGATCTCCTCGGCGCTGGGGTTCTCGTTGACGTGCGTGTCGCAGACGAACAGCGTCTGGTCGGGCAGCATCAGCACGTTCATCGCGGCATAGGCCTTGGCGCCTTCCTTGCGGCCGATCACCTCGTCGACGTACTTGAGCTGGTTGTCGTAGCGGCTGGCCACGCCGCACAGCAGCGCATCGCCGTCGCCGCGTTGCAGCAGCAGCGCGCCGATCAGCGTATTGTGCTTGCGCACCATCGCCTTGGCGACGTTGGGGGTGACGCCCTGGCGGCCCTTGAGCTGGTAGTAGGCGTTCCAGGTCTCGTTGAAGCGCTGGTCGTCCTCGGGATCGACGATCTCGATGTTGCGGCCGGCCTGCAGGCGCAGCCCGGCTTTCTTGACGCGCATCTCGATGACGGCGGGACGGCCGATCAGGATCGGCTGGGCGAGCTTCTCGTCGACCACGGTCTGCACCGCGCGCAGTACGCGTTCGTCTTCGCCGTCGGCGTAGATGACGCGCTTGGGCGCCTGCTGGGCCTGGCGGAACATCGGCCGCATCAGCTGGCCCGAGTGGTAGACGAAGGCGCTGAGCTGGTGGCGATAGGCGTCCATGTCCTCGATCGGACGCGCGGCCACGCCCGACTCGGCGGCGGCCTGCGCCACGGCCGGCGCGATCTTGACGATCAGGCGCGGATCGAAGGGCTTGGGGATGATGTAGTCCGGGCCGAAGCTGAGCTCCTGGCCGGCATAGGCGCGCGCGACTTCATCGTTCTGCTCGGCCTCGGCCAGCTCGGCGATGGCGTAGACGCAGGCCAGCTTCATCTCTTCGGTGATGCGGCTGGCGCCGACGTCCATCGCGCCGCGGAAGATGAAGGGGAAGCACAGCACGTTGTTGACCTGGTTCGGGTAGTCCGAACGGCCGGTCGCGATGATGCAGTCGGGACGGGCGGCCTTGGCGACCTCGGGGCGGATTTCCGGCTCGGGGTTGGCCAGCGCCAGGATCAGCGGCTGGCGCGCCATGGTCCTGACCATCTCGCCGGTCAGCACGCCGGCGGTCGAGCAACCCAGGAACACGTCGCAGTCGACCATGATGTCGGCCAGCGTGCGGGCGTCGGTGCGTTGCGCGTAACGGGCCTTGTTGGGCTCCATGTTGGCTTCGCGGCCCTCCCAGATGACACCGCGCGAGTCGGTCACGAAGATGTTCTCGCGCTTGATGCCCAGGTGCACCAGCAGGTCGAGGCAGGCAATCGCGGCGGCGCCGGCGCCCGAGCAGACCAGCTTGATGTCGCCGAGCTTCTTGTCGACGACCTTCATGCCGTTGAGGATGGCGGCCGACGAGATGATCGCGGTGCCGTGCTGGTCGTCGTGGAAGACCGGGATCTTCATGCGCTCGCGCAGCTTCTTCTCGATGTAGAAGCACTCGGGCGCCTTGATGTCCTCGAGGTTGACGCCGCCCAGCGTGGGCTCGAGCGCGGCGATGATGTCGACCAGCTTGTCGGGGTCGGTTTCGGCCAGTTCGATGTCGAACACGTCGATTCCGGCGAATTTCTTGAACAGGCAACCCTTGCCTTCCATCACCGGCTTGGAGGCCAGCGGGCCGATGTTGCCCAGCCCCAGCACCGCGGTGCCGTTGGTGATCACGCCGACCAGGTTGGCGCGCGAGGTGTACTTGGCGGCGGCCGATTCGCCTTCGGCGTGGATCGCCATGCAGGCGATCGCCACGCCGGGCGAGTAGGCCAGCGACAGGTCGTCCTGGTTGGCCAGCGGCTTGGTGGGCGTGACGGAGATTTTGCCGGGAGTGGGGTAGGCGTGGTAATCCAGCGCCAGCTTGGTGATTTTCTCGTCCATGAGTCGGAAAGCTTGCCTGTGGTGTTGCGAAATGGGTGGGGCCGCGAGGGCCGGGTAGCAATGCATGCCCGGTGCCGTGAATGTCGCGGCGGCCGCGGGCGATAGACGTGTGCGGGGGTGGCCCGACCGTGCTTCGCCGTCTGCGCCGGACCCGGTCCGGACGCGGCGCGGGCGGGCTCGTCGGCCCGCTTGCGGCGAAACGACCATTTGACCAGAAAAGCGCCGGGCATAAAGGCCGAGCTGTGCTGCGCAGCAGCATCGCCGGCCTGCCGGACCCGCGGCGGACGGCCGATAGCGTGTCGGACCGGGTGCCGACCGGCCACGAGCGGGACGGCGATGACGCGACCGCACAACGAAAGTTGGTCACGCAAGGAACGAATTGATACTGACTCAGGTCTTTTGTTAAGCAAGCCGGCGAGCCCCGGGCGTTGACGTTATACTGCCGGGATAGGCTGTCAAGGCTTGTGAAGCTTGTAAAAGCAAAGCGCCTTCTGTTCCGCTATCCGCTTAACGGTTGGACCGTGTCGCGGAAGGTATTCCTGCATCGTATCGGGTGAAGCACCCGGATTGGTGAAGCGTCATATGTCATCTGAGAAAGAAAGTCTAGCTAACTCATATCTGTTTGGCGGTAACGCCCCCTACGTAGAAGAACTCTACGAGGCGTATCTCGACAATCCGGGCTCCATCCCGGACAACTGGCGCGAGTATTTCGACCAGTTGCAGCATCAGCCGGCCACCGATGGTTCCGACTCCACCGTCGACCAGGCCCATGCCCCGATCGTCCAGTCGTTCGCGCTGCGCGCCAAGGCCAACGCCTTCGTCCCGCGAGCCGCCGAGCCCGACCTGTCCGTGGCCAGCAAGCAGGTGGTGGTCCAGACCCTGATCGCAGCGTATCGCTCTCTGGGTTCGCGCTGGGCCGATCTCGATCCGCTCAAGCGCCAGGACCGTCCGCCGATCCCCGAGCTCGACCCGTCCTTCTACGGCCTGACCGAGGCCGACCTCGACCAGGTCTACGCCGCCACCAATACCTACTTCACGACCGCCACGTCGATGACGCTGCGCGACATCCTGAAGGCCTTGCGTGACACGTATTGCCGTTCGGTCGGCGCCGAATTCATGTACATCTCCGATCCGGCCGCCAAGCGCTGGATCCAGGAACGCCTCGAGACCACGCTGGCGACGCCGAACTTCACGGCCGAGCAAAAGCGCCACATCCTGCAGCAGATCACCGAGTCCGAAGGCCTCGAACGTTTCCTGCACACCAAGTACGTCGGCCAGAAGCGCTTCTCGCTCGAAGGCGGCGAAAGCTTCATCGCCTCGATGGACGAGGTGGTCAACCACGCCAGCGAGATCGGCGTGCAGGAAATCGTCGTCGGCATGGCCCACCGTGGCCGCCTGAACATGCTCGTGAACATCATGGGCAAGATGCCCGGCGACCTGTTCGCCGAGTTCGAAGGCAAGCACGCCGAAGGCCTGACCGATGGCGACGTGAAGTACCACAACGGTTTTTCGAGCGACGTCTCGGCCCGTGGCGGCCCCGTCCACCTGTCGCTGGCGTTCAACCCCTCGCACCTCGAGATCGTCAACCCGGTGGTCGAAGGCAGCGTGCGCGCCCGCCAGGAGCGCCGTGCCGACACCGTCGGCGCGCAGGTGCTGCCGGTGCTGGTGCACGGTGACGCGGCCTTCGCCGGCCAGGGCGTGGTGATGGAAACGCTGAACCTGGCCCAGACCCGCGGCTACGGCACGGGCGGCACGGTCCACCTGGTCATCAACAACCAGATCGGCTTCACGACCTCCGACCCGCGCGACTCGCGTTCGACGCTGTATTGCACCGACGTCGTCAAGATGATCGAAGCACCGGTATTCCACGTCAATGGCGACGATCCCGAGGCGGTCGCCTTCGTGACCAAGCTGGCGCTCGACTACCGCCAGGAATTCCACCACGACGTCGTCGTCGACATCGTCTGCTTCCGCAAGCTGGGCCACAACGAGCAGGACACCCCGTCGTTGACCCAGCCGCTGATGTACAAGCGCATCGGCCATCACCCCGGTACCCGCAAGCTGTACGCCGACCGCCTGCTGGCGCAGGGCGTGCTGGCCGAGGGCGATGCCGAGCAGATGGTCAAGGCCTACCGCCAGCTGATGGAAGACGGCCAGCGCACGGTCGATCCGGTGCTGACCGACTACAAGAGCAAGTACGCGATCGACTGGTCGCCGTACCTGGGCGCCAAGTGGACCGACCAGGCCGACACCGCGGTGCCGCTGGCCGAACTCAAGCGCATCGGCGAACGCATCACCACGGTGCCGGAAGGCTTCACGGTGCACCCGCTGGTCGCCAAGCTGCTGAACGACCGCCGCAACATGGCCAAGGGCGAGCTCAACCTCGACTGGGGCATGGGCGAACACCTGGCCTTCGCGACGCTGGTGGCCTCGGGCTACGCGCTGCGCATCACCGGCCAGGATTCGGGCCGCGGCACCTTCACGCACCGCCACGCGGTGCTGCACGACCAGAACCGCGAGCGCTGGAACGACGGCTCGTACGTGCCGCTGCAGAACGTCTCGGAAGGCCAGGCGCCGTTCGTCGTGATCGACTCGGTGCTGTCCGAGGAGGCCGTGCTGGCCTTCGAATACGGCTACTCGTCGGCCGAGCCCAACACGCTGACCATCTGGGAAGCGCAGTTCGGTGACTTCGTCAACGGCGCGCAGGTCGTGATCGACCAGTTCATCGTCTCGGGCGAAGCCAAGTGGGGCCGCCAGTCGGGCCTGACCATGATGCTGCCGCACGGCTACGAGGGCCAGGGCCCCGAGCACTCGTCGGCACGCATGGAGCGCTTCCTGCAGCTGTGCGCCGACAACAACATCCAGGTCGTGCAACCGACCTCGGCCTCGCAGATCTTCCACCTGCTGCGCCGCCAGATGATCCGGCCGTTCCGCAAGCCGCTGGTCATCCTGACGCCCAAGTCGCTGCTGCGCAACAAGGACGCCGGCTCGCCGCTGAGCGACCTGGCCGGCGGCAGCTTCCGCCCGGTCATCGGCGAAGTCGACGAGACCATCAAGGACGAAGCCGTCAAACGCGTGCTGGTGTGCTCGGGCAAGGTCTACTACGACCTGGTCCACGCGCGCCGCGAACGCGAGGCCACCGACGTCGCGATCATCCGCGTCGAGCAGCTGTATCCCTTTGCCCACAAGACCTTCGAGGCCGAACTGGGCAAGTATCCCAAGGCCACCGAAGTGGTCTGGGTGCAGGACGAGCCGCAGAACCAGGGCCCCTGGTTCTACGTGCAGCACCACCTGTGGGAAAACATGAACAGTGGCCAGAAGCTCGGCTACGCCGGCCGTTCGGCCTCGGCCTCGCCGGCCGTGGGCTACCTGGCCAAGCACCAGGAACAGCAGAAGGCGCTGCTCGATCAGGCCTTTGGCAAGTTCAAGGGCTACTCGGTCACCAAGTAAGCAGGCATCTTCGCAAACGCACTACGCGGGCGGCGTCCACCGGCGCCGCCCGCGGCAAACGAATCAAAAACTTCACGGAATAAAGAACCATGGCCATCACCGACGTCCTCGTCCCCCAACTGTCCGAATCGGTTTCCGAAGCAACCCTGCTGACCTGGAAGAAGCAGCCCGGCGCCGCTGTCGAAGCCGACGAAATCCTGATCGAGATCGAGACCGACAAGGTCGTGCTCGAAGTGCCCGCGCCCAAGTCCGGCGTGCTGTCGGAAGTCGTCAAGGGTGACGGCAGCACCGTGACCTCGGGCGAAGTCATCGCCCGTATCGACACCGACGGCAAGGCCGCCGCCACGCCCGCGACCTCGCCGGCCGCCGAAGCGCCCAAGGCCGCCACCGAAGCCGCCGCCGCCCCGGCCGCCGCCGGCAAGTCCTCGGCCTCGACCGCCGCGTCGCCGGCCGCCGCCAAGATCCTGGCCGACAACGGCGTCAGCGCCGAAGGCATCGACGGCAGCGGCCGCGGTGGCCGCATCACCAAGGGCGACGCGCTGAACGCCGCCGAAGGCAAGTCGGCCGCGCCCAAGGCCGCCGCCCCCGCCGTGACCGCGCCGACCCAGTCGCTCGACGGCCGCCCCGAGCAGCGCGTCGCGATGAGCCGCCTGCGTTCGCGCGTGGCCGAGCGCCTGCTGCAGTCGCAGCAAGAGAACGCGATCCTGACGACCTTCAACGAGGTCAACATGCAGGCCGTCATCAACCTGCGCAACAAGTACAAAGAGAAGTTCGAGAAAGAGCACGGCGTCAAGCTGGGCTTCATGTCCTTCTTTGTCAAGGCCGCCGTCGCCGCGCTCAAGAAGTACCCGCTGCTGAACGCCTCGGTCGACGGCAAGGACATCATCTACCACGGCTACTTCGACATCGGCATCGCCGTGGGCAGCCCGCGCGGCCTGGTCGTGCCGATCCTGCGCAATGCCGACCAGATGAACATCGCCGAGATCGAAAAGCAGATCGCCGAGTTCGGCAAGCGTGCCGCCGACGGCAAGCTCGGCCTCGAAGAGCTGACCGGTGGTACGTTCTCGATCTCCAACGGTGGCGTGTTCGGTTCGATGCTGTCGACCCCGATCATCAACCCGCCGCAATCGGCCATCCTGGGCATCCACGCCACCAAGGAGCGCCCGGTGGTCGAGAACGGCCAGATCGTCATCCGCCCGATCAACTACCTGGCGCTGTCGTACGACCACCGCATCATCGATGGCCGCGAAGCCGTGCTGGGCCTGGTCGCCATGAAGGAAGCCCTGGAAGACCCGCAGCGCCTGCTGCTGGATCTCTGATCCTGCCGACCGGACGGGCGCCAGCCCGTCCCGGCCGAGGCAGCGCGGCGAATGCGATCGCGAGCCGCCTGCCTCGCGCCGACCGCCTTACTTTCCTTACACGGTTTCCCCGGCACGGCCGCGCGCGGAACCTCTCAATGTGAGAAATCCCATGTCCAAACAGTTTGATCTCGTCGTGATCGGTGCCGGTCCCGGCGGTTATATCGCCGCGATCCGCGCCGCCCAGCTCGGCATGTCGGTCGCGTGCATCGACGCGTGGCAGAACGAAAAGGGTGGCCCGGCCCCCGGCGGCACCTGCACCAACGTCGGTTGCATCCCGTCCAAGGCGCTGCTGCAGTCGTCCGAGCATTTCGACCATGCCAACCACCACTTCGCCGACCATGGCATCGAGGTCAAGGGCGTGAGCATGGACGTCCAGAAGATGGTCGGCCGCAAGAATTCGGTGGTCAAGCAGAACAACGAAGGCATCCTGTACCTGTTCAAGAAGAACAAGGTCACCTTCTTCCACGGCAAGGGCGCCTTCGGCGGCCAGGTCGAGGGCGGCTGGTCGGTCAAGGTCAGCGGCGCCAGCGAAGAAGAGCTGGTGGCCAAGCACGTCGTGGTCGCGACCGGTTCGGCCGCGCGCGAACTGCCGGGCCTGCCGTTCGATGAAAAGCAGGTGCTGTCCAACGACGGCGCGCTGGCCATCGACGCCACCCCCAAGAAGCTGGGCGTCATCGGCGCCGGCGTGATCGGCCTGGAAATGGGCAGCGTCTGGCGCCGCCTGGGCGCCGAGGTCACCGTGCTCGAGGCGATGCCCGAGTTCCTGGCCGCCGCCGACCAGCAGGTCGCCAAGGAAGCGCTCAAGGCCTTCACCAAGCAGGGCCTGGACATCAAGCTGGGCGTCAAGCTGGGCGAGATCAAGTCGGCCGCCAAGCAGGTCACCGTGCCCTACACCGACAACGCCGGCGCCGAGCACAAGCTGGTGGTCGACAAACTGATCGTCTCGATCGGCCGGGTGCCCTACACCAGCGGCCTGAATGCCGAGGCCGTGGGCCTGAAGCTGGACGAGCGTGGCTTCGTCGTGGTCGACGAAGACTGCAAGACCAACCTGAACAACGTCTGGGCGGTCGGTGACGTGGTGCGCGGCCCGATGCTGGCGCACAAGGCCGAGGAAGAAGGCGTGGCGGTTGCCGAGCGCATTGCCGGCCAGCATGGCCACGTCAACTTCGCGACCATTCCGTGGGTGATCTACACCTCGCCGGAAATCGCCTGGGTCGGCCAGACCGAGCAGCAGCTCAAGAAGGACGGCCGCGAATACAAGGCCGGCAGCTTCCCGTTCCTGGCCAACGGCCGGGCCCGCGCGCTGGGCGACACCACCGGTTTCGTCAAGGTGCTGGCCGACGCCAAGACCGACGAAGTGCTCGGCGTGCACATCGTCGGCCCGATGGCCTCCGAGTTGATCGCCGAAGCCGTCACCATCATGGAATTCCGCGGCGCCGCCGAGGACATCGCGCGGATCTGCCATGCGCATCCGACGCTGTCCGAGTCGCTCAAGGAAGCCGCGCTGGCGGTCGACAAGCGTTCCCTGAACTTCTAAGGGCAGGCTGTCGTCACCGGGCGGGCGGATCGCGAGGTCCGCCCGCTTTTTTCCGGCTGCGGCCGGCTTGCCGTGTCACCGTGTCCGCGCGGCGGCATCACTGATTGCGCAATCTCATGAACGTCCTCGACTACTACCACCAGGCCCTCAGCGAACGCGGCTATGCGCCCGACACGGCGCAGCAGACCGCCATCGAGCGGCTGCAGCGGTTCTTCGACGACTGGGTCGAGTTCAAGAAGCAGCGCGCCAGCACGCTCAAGCGGCTGTTCAAGCGCCCCGAGGTGCCGCGCGGCGTCTACATGTGGGGCGGGGTGGGGCGCGGTAAGAGCTTCCTGATGGATTCGTTCTATCTGACGGTGCCGGTGCAGCGCAAGGCCCGGCTGCATTTTCACGAGTTCATGCGCGGCGTGCATCGCGAGCTCGACGAGGTCAAGGGCATGTCGGACCCGCTCGACGAGGTGGCCAGCCGCATCGCCAAGCGCTATCGGCTGATCTGCTTCGACGAGTTCCACGTCTCGGACGTCGCCGATGCGATGATCCTGCACCGGCTGCTGCTCAAGCTGTTCGACAACGGCGTGTCGTTCGTGATGACCTCGAACTACGAGCCCAGCACGCTCTATCCCGAAGGCCTGCATCGCGACCGCATCCTGCCGGCCATCAAGCTGATCCAGGAGCGCATGGACGTGCTCAACGTCGATGCCGGCGTCGACTACCGCCGCCGCTCGCTCGAGCAGGTGCAGAGCTTTCATCACCCGCTGGACGAGGCCGCGCAGCAGGCGCTGTCGGACGCCTTCGACCGGCTGGCCGACACCGCGCCGCAAGAGCCGGTGCTGCGTATCGAGCACCGCGAGATCCGCGCCCGGAAGCTGGCCGGCAGCGTGGTGTGGTTCGACTTCGCCACGCTATGCGGCGGACCGCGCTCGCAGAACGACTATCTGGAACTGGCCAGCCGTTTCCATGCGGTGATCCTGTCGGACGTGCCGCGCATGGCGCCGCGCCAGGCCTCGGAGGCGCGCCGCTTCACGTGGCTGATCGACGTGTTCTACGACCACAAGGTCAAGCTGATCATGTCGGCCGAGTGCCCGCCGGAAGAGATCTATACCGAAGGCACGCTGGCCAACGAGTTCCACCGGACGGTGTCGCGCATACTGGAGATGCAGTCGCGCGAATACATCGAGTCGGAGCGGCGCGCGGCGGCGGTGTTGTAGCGCGGGCTCAGTCCCACCAGACCACGGTCACCGCCAGCCTGACTTCCTTGCCGTCGACCACGCGCACGATGGTCTCGTAGTGTTCGTCGTGCGTGTTGACCATCGCGTTCCACTCGGCCACATCGACCCACTCGCCGGTAGGCAGCGGCTGATCGATCCATTCGGACGTGCCTCGGTCGCCGTCGACGGTGTAGTGCTCCAACTTGTCCATGTTTTCTCCTGCCTCCGGGTGCCCGAGGCGCAGCGTGTGTGTGCGAGGGGCGCAAAGTAGCACATTACGCCGTTCGAGCCGTCGCGCGGTGCCGGCCCGTGCGGCCGCTGGCCGCGAGCGTGCCGCGGCGCGCCGCCCGGCTCACCCGCGTTAAACTGCCCGATCCTAGAATCCGTTTTCGTTGGCGTCCATGCAGACTCGTGTCCTGACCGGCATCACTACCACCGGCACTCCTCACCTGGGTAACTATGTCGGCGCCATCCGGCCGGCCGTGCAGGCCAGCGCCCAGCCCGGTGTCGACGCCTTCTTCTTCCTGGCCGACTACCACGCGCTGATCAAGTGCGACGATCCGGCCCGCATCGCGCGCTCGCGGCTCGAGATCGCGGTGACCTGGCTGGCGGCCGGCCTCGATCCGGAGCGGGTGACGTTCTATCGCCAGTCGGACGTGCCGGAGATCCCCGAGCTGAGCTGGCTGCTGACCTGCGTGACCGGCAAGGGCCTGATGAACCGGGCGCATGCCTACAAGGCCTCGGTCGACCAGAACGTCGCCAAGGGCGAAGAGCCCGACGACGGCGTGACGATGGGGCTGTTCTCGTATCCGGTGCTGATGGCGGCCGACATCCTGATGTTCAACGCCCATCGGGTGCCGGTGGGCCGCGACCAGATCCAGCATATCGAGATGGCGCGCGACATCGCGCAGCGCTTCAACCATCTGTACGGCCGCGGCAAGGACTTCTTCGTGCTGCCCGAAGTCGCGATCGAGGACGACGCGGCGACGCTGCCGGGCCTGGACGGCCGCAAGATGTCCAAGAGCTACAACAACACCATCCCGCTGTTCGAGGGCGGCGCCAAGGCGACCCGCGCCGCGGTGATGCGCATCGTGACCGACTCGCGCGAACCGGGCCAGCCCAAGGACGCCGACAGCTCGCACCTGTATACGCTGTACAAGGCCTTTGCGACGCCCGACGAGACCGCGGCGTTTCGCCGCGCGCTCGAGGGCGGACTGGGCTGGGGCGAGGCCAAGGAGGCGCTGTGCCAGCGCGTCGAGCAGGATCTGGCGCCGATGCGGGCCCGCTACGAAGAACTGATGGCACGCCCCGAGCGGCTCGAGGAGATCCTGCTGGCGGGCGCCGAGCGCGCGCGCAAGATCGCCCGGCCGCTGATGCAGTCGCTGCGCGAGGCAGTGGGCCTGCGCAGCCTGGCGGCCGAGACCGCGGGCGGCAAGAAGGGCGCGACCAAGTCGGCCAAGCAGGCGCGTTTTGTCAGCTACCGCGACGAAGACGGGCGCTTCCGTTTCCGTCTGCTGGCCGCCGATGGCGTCGAGCTGCTGAACTCGATCGCCTATGACGATCCCAAGGCAGCCGGCGCGATCGTCAAGCAGCTGCAATCGGGCCAGGCGCAGGGCGTGCTGCGCGTCGACGGCGCGCATCGCTACGTGCTGATGCTCGACGGCGCGGCGGTGGCGAGCGGGCCGGCGGCCGATGACGAAGCCGCGCGCGACGCCTTGCTGGCGCGCACCGAAGACGTGCTGGCCGGGCTGGGCGCCGAGTAGGCGTCCCGCGCCATGGGGCACCGGGCCGTCTGCGCGGCCATCAACCGGCTGCCGCCGGCGCGGTTCGCGGCTGGACACCGGCAACGATGACAAGGAGCCGTGCACGTGAAGGATGACCGGCTGGTCGAGATGCGGGTGTTCAAGGCGCTGGCCGAGACCGGCAGCTTCACCGCCGCGGCGCTGCGGCTGGACGTCAGCCAGCCTTACGTCAGCCGCGTGCTGGCGGCGCTCGAGGTCCGGCTGGGCTGCCAGCTGCTGCACCGCTCGACACGCCGGCAGCGCCTGACACGCGAAGGCGAACGTTTCCTGGCGCTGGCGATCCGTGTGCTGTCGACGCTCGAGCAGGCCGAGGCGCAGATCAAGTCCGACGATCCCAGCGGCGAGCTAAACGTCAGCGCGCCGCTGGCCTTCGGGCTCGACCAGGTGGTGCCGTGCCTGACGCCGTTCATGCAGGACCATCCCAAGCTGGCGGTGCGGCTGTCCTTGTCGGATGCGGTGGTCAACCTGATCGACAGCAACATCGACGTGGCGATCCGCATGGGCCGGATCCAGGACGAGTCGCTGGTAAGCCGCAAGCTGTGCGAGCTGCACCGGATCGTGGTGGCCGCGCCGGCCTATCTCGAACGCCACGGCATGCCAGTCACGCCGGTGGGGCTGGAGGACGGCCAGCATCGCTGCCTGCTGTGGGACGGCATGCACAAGCACCTGAACCGCTGGCCGTTCATCATCGACGGCCGGCTGGTGCACATCGTCGCGCGTGGCGGCTTTCACAGCGACAACGGCAGCTCGCTGTACCAGCTGTGCCTGGCCGGCATGGGCATCATGCGGCTGGCCGAGCACCTGGCCTTGCCGGCGATACGGCGCGGCGACCTGGTGCCGGTGCTGTGCGACTACACGGTGCGCGACGATACGGCGATCCATGCGGTCTACCTGCACGGCAATCGCAGCGTGCCGCGCGTGCGGGCCTTCGTCGACCACTGCGTGGCCTTTTTCAGCACGCCGGCCTGGGAGCAGGGCTAGCGGCGGCGGCGCCCTGTCACCGCCGGGGCAGGCCAAGTCACGCCGTGCCGGCAATTCCTGATCGCGGCTATTCCGGTCGATCAGGAATTCATGTCGTGTCAGCATAAATCTTATTGACCCGGGCGTATTGGTCCGCGCGCCGTGCTCTCTTAATGTGTCGCCATCGTTCATCGAAGACATCAAGGAGACACACCATGCATGCCAAGACGGCGCCCGCGCCCGACAGCGATCTCGACCTGGGCGATCGCGAATCCATCTACCAACCCGAACAAGCGGGCCTGATCTTTCCGCGCATTCCGGATTTCGACACCAAGGCCCAGCAGCGCCAGTACCTGAAGGAGCGCCTGGCCGCGGCCTGTCGCGCTTTCGCGGTGCATGGCCTGGACTATGGCTTCGCCGGCCATCTGACGGTGCGCGATCCCGAGTTCGCCGACCTGTACTGGACCAACCCGATGGCCGTGCATTTCTCGCAGGTCAAGGTATCCAACCTGATCCTGGTCGATCACAAGGGCAAGGTCGTCGAGGGCCGCTACGCGGTCAACCGCGCCGGCTTCGTGCTGCACGCCGCGGTGCACGAGGCACATCCCGACATCGTCGCGATGTGCCATGCGCACACCGAATACGGCACTGCGTTCTCGTCGCTGGGCAAGCCGCTGGCGCCGATCAGCCAGGACGCCGCGGCCTTCTTCGAAGACCACGTGGTGATCAAGGACGAGGCCGGCGCGGTGGCGGTCGAAGAGAAGGCCGGCCTGTCGGTGTGCGACCAGTTCAAGGGCGTCAAGGCGGCCATCCACCAGAACCACGGCATCCTGACCGTCAGCCGCCATAGCGTCGACGCGGCGGCATTCTGGTTCATCGCGCTGGAGCGCTGCTGCAAGCAGCAGCTGGCGGTCGAGGCCAGCGGCCACACGCCGGTGCTGGTGTCGCCCGAACGCTCGCGCTACAGCCGCGAGCACGTCGGCAGCGAGTACATCGGCTGGCTGCACTTCCAGCCCATCTACGAGCAGATGGTGGCGACGCAGCCCGGCATGTTCGACTAGCCGGTCCGCCGTATCCAGGGGGAAGCCCTCCATAAATAGAAACACCGGGCGGCGCGCGCCGCACCGGTCTTGCGCCGGCACGTCCGTGCCTGGCGCTGGAGTAGACATGCACACACTCATCAAAGGCTACTTCCGCATGCTGGAAGTGCTGCTGGTCGCCTGTCTGGCCGTCATGGTCGTGCTGGTGTTCGGCAACGTGGTCCTGCGGTATGCCTTCAATACCGGACTGGGCATTTCCGAGGAACTGTCGCGCCTGCTGTTCCTGATCAGCACCTTTCTGGGCGCCATCGTGGCGTTGCGCGAGCGCCTGCACCTGGGCGTGGACACGCTGGTGCGCCGGCTCGGTCCGCGCGGCCAGCGCGCCTGTCTGGCGATCTGCCAGCTCGGCATGCTGGGCGCCACGCTGATGCTGCTGGTCGGCAGCTGGATGCAGGCGCGCATCAACCTGCACACGGTGATGCCGGTGACCGGCATCTCGATGGCGGTGTTCTACGGCGTGGGCGTGGTGTTCGGCGTATCGGCCGCGCTGATGCTGACGCGCGACCTGCTGCGCACCGTCAGCGGGCGGCTCGACGCCAGCGAAACGGTGATCGTGCGCGCCAGCGAGGACGCCGACCCCGACCCCGAGAAGCTGCGGGCCCAGCAACAGGCCGGCCAGGCCAAGCTGGCGCAGGTGCAGCCATGATGACCATCTCGATCTTCCTGGGCGCCTTGTTCGCGCCGATCGCGCTGGGCATGCCGATCGCGTTCGCGCTGCTGCTCAGCGGCCTGGCCTTGATGTGGCACCTGGACCTGTTCGACGCGCAGATCGTCGCGCAGAACCTGATCAACGGCGCCGACAGCTTTCCGCTGATGGCGGTGCCGTTCTTCCTGCTGGCCGGCGAGATCATGAACGCCGGCGGTCTGTCGCGCCGCATCGTCGACGTGGCGATGTCGCTGTTCGGCCACATCCGCGGCGGGCTGGGGTATGTGGCGATCCTGGCCGGCTGCCTGCTGTCGGCGCTGTCGGGCTCGGCGGTCGCCGACGCCGCGGCGCTGTCGGCGCTGCTGCTGCCGATGATGGCGCGCGCCGGCTACGACCGTGGCAGTTGCGGCGGCCTGATCGCCGCGACCAGCTGTATCGGGCCGATCATCCCGCCATCGATAGGCTTCATCATCTTTGGCGTCGCCGGCGGCGTGTCGATCACGCGCCTGTTCCTGGCCGGCATCGTGCCCGGCCTGCTGATCGGCGTGGGCCTGGCGGTGGCGTGGTGGTGGACCATACGCGGCGCCTCCTTGTCGTCGCCGCCGCGCCAGCCGCTGCGCGAGACGCTCAAGGCGGTGGCGCGCGGATTCTGGGCGCTGATGCTGCCGGTGATCATCGTGGTCGGCCTGCGCATGGGCGTGTTCACGCCGACCGAGGCCGCGGTGGTGGCGGCGGTCTATGCCTTCTTCGTGGCGACCTGCATCTACCGCGAACTGGACGGTCCCAAGCTGTATGCCGCCATGTTGAGCACGGCCAAGATGAGCGCGGTGGTGATGTTCCTGATCGCCGCGGCGCTGGTGGCCGCGTGGCTGATCACGATCGCCGACCTGCCCGGCATCCTGGTCGATCTGCTGGCGCCGCTGATCGAGGCGCCGCTGCTGCTGATGCTGGCGATCGTGACGCTGGTGCTGATCATCGGCATGGCGATGGACATGGTGCCGATGATCCTGATCCTGACGCCGGTGCTGCTGCCGGTGGTCAAGGAGGCCGGTTTCGATCCGGTGTACTTCGGCGTGGTCTTCATCGTGGCCTGCTCGATCGGCCTGATCACGCCGCCGGTGGGTTCGGTGCTGAACGTGGTGCGCAGCGTGTCGCAGCTGGACATGGGCGTGATCGTCAAGGGCGTCTGGCCGTTCCTGATCGCCGAGATCGTGCTGCTGTACCTGTTCGTGTTCTTCCCCGGCCTGATCATGGTGCCGGCTGGCTGGTTCTCCGGCTAGCGCCACCGCATTACCCATACCCAAAGCAAAAACCCCAAGGAGACCTTCATGCATTCGATACTCAACAAATTGCTGGCCGCGCTGGTCGTGCCGGCCTGCCTGCTGGCGCTGCCGGCCGCCGCCGCCGACGAGATCCAGAAACGCACGCTGCGCTTTTCGCACGTGCAGCCCAAGGACAGCCACATGGGCTATGGCGTCGAGCAGTTCGCCAAGCGCGTCAAGGAGAAAAGCGATGGCAAGATCACCGTGCGCATCTTCCATAACGGCACGCTGGGCGGCGACATCCAGACGCTGTCGGCGCTGCAGGGCGGCACGCTGGACCTGACCACCATGCCGCCCGGGCTGATGGTCGGGCTGTCGCCGGCCTTCGGCGTGTTCGACCTGCCGTTCCTGTTCCAGAACTTCGCCGAGGCCGATGCGGTGCTCGACGGTCCGGTCGGGCAGGGCATGATGCAGCGCCTGCCCAAGGGGCTGGTGGGGCTGGCGTATTGGGATCACGGCTTTCGCAACCTGTCCAACAGCAAGCGGCCGATCGCCCGCGCCGAGGACATCAACGGCCTGAAGCTGCGCGTGCTGCAGGCCCCGTTGATGATCGACACCTTCAAGACCCTGGGCGCCAATGCGATCCCGCTGTCGTTCACCGAGCTGTTCACGGCGATGGAGACCAGTGCCGTCGATGGGCAGGACAACCCCATCGTCGCGTTCGAGACCAACAAGTTCTACGAAGTGCAGAAACACCTGTCGAGCACGCGCCACGTCTACAACCCCTTGATCGTGCTGGTGAGCGAAGGCAAATGGAACAGCCTGTCGCCGGCCGAGCAGCGCGTGCTGCGCGAGGCCGCCGAGGAGACCCGCGCCGACCAGCGCAAGGTGTCGCGCGAGATGGAAGCCGCGGCGATCCAGGCCGCGGAGAAGCACGGCACGGTCTACACCGACGTCACGCCGCAGGAGCGCGCGCGCATGGCCGAGCGGGTCGCGCCGGTGATCGCGCAATACAAGACCCAGATCGGCGCCGAGCTGGTCGACGCCTTCCAGGCCGAGGTGCTGAAGGTGCGCCAGCCCTGAGGCCGTTGGCCGCCGCTACGCGGGCGGGGGCGATGGGCCTGGCGTGCAATGCCGCTACGTGGCGCGGCGGCGATAGGCCTGGTGTGCCGCCGCCGCGCGGGGCGCCAGGCGCGGGCCGGGCGTAGAATGGGGCGATGCCGGGAGCCGCCCCGGCGCCACCGCAAAGGATCCCGCGCAATTGGCTGTTTCGAGCATCGCTTTCTCTCCGAATACCGGCACCGAGGCGCGGCAGCTGTTCGTGCTGCTGCATGGCGCCGGTGCCAGTCCCGAGGCGCTCGAGCCCCTCGGTCTGGCGCTCCGGATGGCGTTTCCGGGCGCGGTGGTGCTGATCCCGCAGGGGCTCGAGGTCTGTGATCAGGGTGGCCCGGGCCGCCAGTGGTATTCCGAGCGCCAGCCCGATACGGCCGCTGGCGACGGCGTCGCGGCGCTGCATGCCGGGCGCATCGCGCAGGCCATGCCCGAGTTCATCGAATACGTGCTGGCGGCGCAACGCCGCTGGCGCCTGCGCGGCGCCGATACGGCCTTGGCGGGCTTCGCGCAGGGCGCGACGATGGCGCTCGAGGCGGTGCAGGCGCAGCCGCTGCTGGCGGGCCGTGTGCTGGCGTTCGCCGGGCGTTACGCCAGCCTGCCGGCGATGGCGCCGAGGACCACCACCATCCATCTGCTGCACGGCGAACAGGACGAGGTGGTGCCGCTGCATCATGCGCAGGCGGCGCAGCAGCGCCTGGCCGAGCTGCAGGGCGACGCCACGATCGACGTGGCCTCACGCATCGGCCACCAGTTGCATCCGGTGCTGGTGCGGCAGGCCATCGTGCGCCTGAAGACCTGCGTGCCGCTGCGCATGTGGGCGCTGGCCGTCGAGCTGGACGTCGCGCCCCCGGCGGGCGCGACGCTGCACTGAGGCGGATGCGGCTGGCAGCGCTTACTGACGCGCCTTGAGCTTGGCGAAGGCGTCGGCCATCGCGCCGCTGGGCGCCGGCGCCGACTGGCCGCCACGCCGCTGGCCGCCGTCGCGTTGGCCGCCACCGCGTTGTCCACCGCGCGGCTCGGCCGCGCCGGACGATGCGCCACGGCGCGCCGGCAAGGCGTCGTCGTTCAGGCGCATGGTCAGTGCGATGCGCTTGCGCGCCTCGTCGACCTCTTGCACCTTGACCTTGACGGTCTGGCCGACCCGCACGACGTCGCGCGGTTCCTTGACGAACTTTTCGGACAGCGCCGAGATATGCACCAGGCCGTCCTGGTGCACGCCGATGTCGACAAAGGCGCCGAAGGCCGCCACGTTGGTGACCACCCCTTCGAGGATCATGCCGGGCAGCAGGTCCTTGAGCGTCTCGACGCCTTCCTTGAAGGTGGCGGTCTTGAATTCGGGACGCGGGTCGCGGCCGGGTTTTTCCAGTTCGGCGAAGATGTCCTTGACGGTCGGCAGGCCGAAGCGCTCGTCGATGAACTCGTTGGGCGACAGGCCCTTGAGCGCTTCGCGGTTGCCCAGTACCTGCCGGGCCTCGGCGTTGATGCGCGCGAGGATGCGTTCGACCACCGGATAGGCTTCGGGGTGCACCGACGAGGCGTCGAGCGGGTTGTCGCCCTGCGCGATGCGCAGGAAGCCGGCGGCCTGCTCGAAGGCCTTGTCGCCGAAGCGCGAGACCTCGCGCAGCGCCTTGCGCGACGCGAAGGCGCCGTTGCTGTCGCGGTGCGCGACGATGTTCTTGGCCAGCAGGCTGTTCAGGCCCGAGACGCGCGCCAGCAGCGGCGCCGAGGCCGTGTTGACGTCGACGCCGACGGCGTTCACGCAGTCTTCGACCACCGCGTCCAGCGAGCGCGCCAGCTCGCGCTGGTTGACGTCGTGCTGGTACTGCCCCACGCCGATGGCCTTGGGTTCGATCTTGACCAGTTCGGCCAGCGGGTCCTGCAGGCGGCGCGCGATCGAGACGGCGCCGCGCAGGCTGACGTCCAGGTCGGGGAACTCGGCGGCGGCCATCTCGGAGGCCGAGTAGACCGAGGCGCCGGCTTCGGAGACCACGATGCGGGTCATGTTCAGTTCGGGCAGCGCGGCCATCAGGTCGGCGGCGAGCTTTTCGGTCTCGCGCGAGGCCGTGCCGTTGCCGATCGCGATCAGCTCGATGTGATGGCGCTTGGCCAGCGTCGCCAGCGTGGCGAGCGCGCCGTTGCGGTCGCGGCGCGGCTCGAAGGGATAGACGGTGGCGGTGTCGACCAGCTTGCCGGTGCGGTCGATGGCGGCGACCTTCACGCCGGTGCGGATGCCCGGGTCCAGCCCGAGCACGGCCTTGGGGCCGGCCGGCGCGGCCAGCAGCAGGTCCTTGAGATTCTCGGCGAACACATGGATGGCTTGGTTCTCGGCGTTCTCGCGCAGCTTGCCGATCAGTTCGGTCTCGAACGTCGTCAGCAGCTTGACGCGCCAGGTCCAGCGGCAGACCTCGCCGAGCCAGCGCGCGCGCGGCGCGGCGTCGCTGTCGAACAGGCCGCGGCCCAGCTTGAGGAAGTCGGCCACCCGCGCGACGCAGGGATGCGGCACCAGCGTCTCGAGTTCGGGCTCGAGGCCCAGCCGCAGTTCGAGCACGCCTTGCTGGCGGCCGCGCAGCAGCGCCAGCACGCGATGCGAGGGCAGCGCGCGCAGCGGCTCGCTGAAGTCGAACCAGTCGCGGAAGTTGTCGCCTTCGGCCTGCTTGCCCTCGGCGACCTTGGACACCAGCAGGCCGGTGCCCCACAGGTGTTCGCGCAGATTGGCCAGCAGGTCGGCGTTCTCGGCGTAGCGCTCGGCCAGGATGTCGCGGGCGCCGTCCAGCGCCGTCTTGGCGTCGGCCACTCCGGCCTCGGCATTCAGGTAGCCGGCGGCCAGGGCCTGCGGATCGCAGGCCGGATCGGCCAGGATCGCGTCGGCCAGCGGCTCGAGGCCGGCTTCGCGGGCGATCTGCGCCCGCGTGCGGCGCTTGGGCTTGTAGGGCGCGTACAGGTCTTCGAGCCGCTGCTTGGTGTCGGCCTCGCGCAGCGCGCCTTGCAGCGCGTTCGTCAGCTTGCCTTGCTGCGCGATCGATTCGAGGATGGCGCCGCGGCGCTCTTCGAGTTCGCGCAGATAGACCAGCCGCACGTCGAGGTTGCGCAGCACCGTGTCGTCCAGGCCGCCGGTGACCTCCTTGCGGTAACGCGCGATGAAGGGCACGGTCGCGCCGTCGTCCAGCAGTTCGAGCGTGGCGGCGACCTGGCTGGGGCGCACGGCCAGTTCGCTGGCCAGCTGGGCAACGATGCGGGCGGTGACGGCGTCAGCGGATTCGGCGGCGTAGGGGACTGAGGTATCGGTGTCGGACATCGGGGCCAGTAGGAAACGCAAATCAAGCCCACGATTTTGCCACAAGGGTCGGGCGGTCCCGTCAGCGCCGGCCGGGTGGACATCGTGGCGCCGGTGGCCGCGCGGCCCCGGCCGGCGCTGTATCATCGGGGCGCCCGTGCAACCTGCCGCCTTCATGCTCGAAACGGAAATCTCCGATCTTTTCTCCCTCGACGGTCCGCTGGCCGCCGCCTCGCCGACGTACCGGGTGCGGACTGCCCAGATCGAACTGGCCCAGGCCATCGCCGCCACGCTGTCGCGCCGCGGCACGCTGGTGGCCGAGGCGGGCACCGGCATCGGCAAGACCTTCGCCTATCTCGTGCCGTTGCTGCTGTCGGGCGCACGGGCGCTGGTGAGCACGGCCACCAAGAGCTTGCAGGACCAGCTCTTCCTGCGCGACCTGCCGCGCCTGCGCGCCGCCCTGGGCCAGCCGGTGAGCCTGGCGCTGCTCAAGGGGCGCGCCAGCTACCTGTGCCGGCACCGGCTGCAGCTCGCGCGCGGGGCCGAGCACGAGCCGCGCACGCAGCGGGCGCTGGCGCGCATCGAGCTGTGGTCGCATGCCACCGTCAGCGGAGACCTGGCGGAGCTGGACCTGCTCGACGAGCGCTCGCCGCTGCTGCCGCTGGTGAGCTCCACGCGCGACAACTGCCTGGGCGGCGAGTGTCCGCAGTTCACGCGCTGCCACGTGATGCGGGCGCGGCGCGAGGCGGTGGGCGCCGACGTGGTGGTGGTGAACCACCACCTGTTCTTCGCCGACTTGGCGCTGCGCGACAGCGGCGTGGCCGAGCTGCTGCCCACGGTGGACGTGGCGGTGTTCGACGAGGCCCATCAACTGGTGGAGGCGGGCGTGCAGTTCCTGGGCACGGCCCTGGGCAGCGCGCAGCTGCTGGATTTCAGCCGCGACCTGCGGCTGGAGTCCACGCAGCCGGCCCGGGGCCTGGCGCCCTGGGACGAGCTGGCCTCGCGCTGCGAGCAGGCGGCGCGCGAGCTGCGGCTGCACGCGGCCGGCGCACAGGCCCAGGCCCGCATGTCGCTGCGCCTGGCCTGGACCGACCGTGCCGACGCCGCTGCCTTCAAGACGGCACTGGAC
>JAEZBO010000149.1 GCA_023427085.1 Pseudomonadota bacterium | reverse complement strand
GCGCCCAGGGGGCCTGTCCGGGCAGCGACGCCGCCAGCACGGCCAGCGAGCCGGCCACGCCCGCCAGGCCGGCGACCCACCGGGGCGGCGCGCCGAGCATGGCGTAGGTACGAAAAAACGCTGCGGGCAGTGGACCCATTCAGATCCTGCGCACGGCCATCGAGCCGTTGGTGCCGCCAAACCCGAAGGAATTGGACAGGGCCGCATCGATCTTCATCGGCCGCGCCTGGTTGGCGCAGTAGTCCAGGTCGCACTCGGGATCCTGGTTGATGATGTTGATCGTCGGGGGTGAAACCTGGTTGTACACGGCCAGCGTCGTGAAGACCGCTTCGATGCCGCCAGCCGCGCCCAGCAGGTGGCCGGTCATCGACTTGGTCGAGTTGACCACCAGCTTGCGCGCGTGGTCGCCGAAGGCGAGCTTGAGCGCCTCGGTCTCGTTCTTGTCGCCCAGCGGCGTCGAGGTGCCGTGCGCGTTGACGTACTGGATGTCGTCCAGATTGAGGCCACCGTTGCGCAGCGCGTTCGCGACGCCACGGCGCGGACCGTCACGGTCGGGCGCGGTGATGTGATGCGCGTCGGAGCTCATGCCGTAGCCGGCGAACTCGCCATAGATGCGCGCACCGCGCTTCTTGGCGTGTTCGTATTCTTCGAGCACCAGCACGCCGGCGCCCTCGCCCAGCACGAAGCCGTCGCGATCGCGGTCCCACGGACGCGAGGCGGTCTGCGGGTCGTCGTTGCGGGTCGACAGCGCTCGCATCGCGGCAAAGCCACCGATGCCCAGCGGCGAGACGGTCGACTCGGCGCCACCGGCAACCATGATGTCGGCGTCGCCGTATTCGATCAGGCGCGCGGCGTCGCCGATACAGTGCAGGCCGGTGGTGCAGGCCGACACCACCGCGTAGCTCGGGCCTTTCATGCCGAAGTGGATCGACAACTGGCCGGAGATGAGATTGATCAGCGAGGCCGGCACGAAGAACGGCGAGATCCGGCGCGGACCGCGCTCGAGATACTCGGTCTGGGTTTCTTCGATGCGGGGCAGCCCGCCGATGCCGGAGCCGACGATCACGCCGATGCGATCGGCGTTGGCTTCCGTGACCTCGATGCCGCTATCGCGCCAGGCCTGCACCCCCGCGGCGAAGCCGTAGTGGATGAAGGTATCCATCTGGCGGGCTTCCTTGGCAGGAATGTATTGCGTGACGTCGAAGTCCTTGACCTCGCCGGCAATATGGGTAGCCATGGCAGACGGATCGAACCGCGAAATGCGGCCGATGCCGGAACGGCCGTTGACGATATTGTCCCAGGCGGTGGAGATATCGTTGCCGACCGGGCTGACGATACCCAATCCGGTGATGACGACACGTCGCTTCACGGAAGACTCCTCAAACAGACAGAAAATGCCCCGTGCCCTGCCCCGGCGCCCGGCCCCCGAAGAGACCGCGGCAAACCCGGGGGCGGCTCGGCGGCTGAATAATTGCGCTCCGGCACTACGCCCTGGCTGGCTGACCAGCCAAAAAAGGCGGCTTGCTGGGCCCGACCGGCCCGGACACGCAGGCGAACCCGACGCGACCGCTGGCTGGCAACGGACTTTACAAACCGCCCTGCCGGACGGACAAGCTGGCTTGCCCGCGTGGGTCAGGCCGGATCAGCAACCACGCGCCGCCCCTGCGCCCCGACTGCCGGACCGGCAGGCGTGGCGCGCGGCGGGCGCGGCGCGGATCTTATTGCTTGGCGTGCGAATTGATGTAATCGACCGCCTGCTGAACCGTCGTGATCTTCTCGGCCTCTTCGTCGGGGATCTCGGTCTCGAATTCGTCTTCGAGGGCCATGACCAGTTCGACCATGTCGAGCGAATCGGCACCGAGGTCGTCAAGGAAGGAAGATTCGTTCTTGATCTCGGCTTCGTTCACGCCAAGTTGTTCAGCGACGATCTTCTTGACGCGCTGTTCGATGCTTTCCATGCAGATCTCCAAATGGGAAAAATCCCGCGAATTATAGCCAAGCGTAGAGGTTAGCAAACACAAGGCCATGACTAAAAAAACAAGCATCGCCCCCACGGCGCGGTGTAGCGCCCGAGACTGGGTCGGCCATGCTCGCCCGACGGCGGAATGCCGTCATTTACTGCATATACATGCCACCGTTGACGTGCACGGTCGTACCGGTAATGTAACCCGCCTGCTGGCTGGCCAGAAACGACACCGCGTGGGCCACGTCGGCCGGCGAGCCGAGCCGGCCCAGCGGGATCTGGCCCAGCAGCGCGGCGGTCTGACTGTCGTCGAGCGCGCGGGTCATGTCGGTCTCGATGAAACCGGGCGCCACGCAGTTGACGGTGATGCCGCGGCTGCCGAGCTCGCGCGCCAGCGCGCGCGACATGCCGGCCACGCCGGCCTTGGCGGCCGCGTAGTTGGCCTGGCCGGCGTTGCCGCTGGCGCCCACCACCGACGTGATGTTGATGATACGGCCCCAGCGGGCCTTCATCATGTTGCGCAGCACGCCACGCGAGAGCCGGAACACCGCTGCCAGGTTGGTGTCGATGACGGCGCCCCAGTCCTCGTCCTTCATGCGCATGGCCAGCGTGTCACGCGTGATGCCGGCATTGTTGACCAGGATGTGGGGACCGCCGTTGTCCTTGCCCAGCGCATCGATCAGCGCGGTGCAGGCCTCGGCGTCGGTCACGTCCAACACCACGCCGCGGCCGCCCTGGGCCTGCAGCGCTTCCGTGATGGCTTGCGCGCCGGCTTCGGAGGTGGCCGTGCCGACCACGGTGACGCCCTGCTGCGCGAGTTCGAGGGCGATGGCGCGGCCGATGCCGCGCGTGGCGCCGGTCACGAGAGCGACTTTGCCTTGCAGATCCATGTTTGATTCTCTTTTCAGTGAGCGGACAAGGTGGCCAGCGCGGCGTCCAGCGAGGCGGGATCGGTGATGGCCAGGCCGACCAGGTCGGCGTCGATGCGCTTGGTCAGGCCGGCCAGGACCTTGCCCGGGCCGCATTCGATCACGTGCGTGACGCCTTGCGCCTTCATCGCACGCACGGTCTCGACCCAGCGCACCGGGTGCCAGGCCTGGCGCACCAGCGCATCGCGCACGGCTTGCGGATCGTCGACCTGTGCGACGTCGACGTTGTTGATGACCGGAATCGCCGGCGCGGCCACCGCCACCTGCGCCAGCGCGTCGGCCAGCACGGCGGCGGCCGGCTTGAGCAGGCTCGAGTGGAACGGCGCCGACACCTGCAGCAGCAACGCACGCTTGGCGCCGGCCGCCTTGGCGGCTTCGCAGGCACGCTCGACCGCGGCCTTGTGGCCGGCGATGACGACCTGCGCCGGCGCGTTGAAATTGACCGGTTCGACGATCTCGCCCTGCGCGGCCTGCTGGCAGGCGGCGCGCACCGTATCGTCGTCCAGGCCCAGGATGGCGGCCATCGCGCCGGTGCCCACCGGCACGGCGGCCTGCATCGCATCGGCGCGGATGCGCACCAGGCGCACCGCATCGTCGAGCGACAGCGAACCGGCCGCCGTCAACGCGGCATATTCACCCAGGCTGTGACCGGCCACCACGGCCGGCTTGGCGCCGCCCGCGGCCAGCCAGGCCTGGTACACCGCCACGCCGGCGGTCAGCATGGCCGGCTGCGTGTTGGTGGTGAGATTGAGCTGCTCGGCCGGGCCTTGGGCGATCAGCGCCGCGAGGTCCTGGCCCAGTGCCTGCGAGGCCTGTGCCAGCACCTGCTCGACGGCGCCGTTGCCGGCCCACGCATCGAGCATGCCGACCGACTGCGAACCCTGCCCGGGAAAGACAAATGCGATTTTCATGTAGCGGCCTTGTTATGGTTTTTTAAAGGCGGACGAGGACCGAGCCCCACGTGAAGCCGCCGCCCACGCCCTGCATCAATACCAGTTGACCGGGCTGGATCCGGCCGTCGCGGCGCGCCATGTCGAACGCCAGCGGCACGCTGGCGGCCGATGTATTGGCATGCTTGTCCAGCGCGATCACGACCTTGTCGGTCGACACGTCGAGCTTGCGTGCAAGGAAATTGAGGATGCGCACGTTGGCCTGGTGCGGCACCAGCCAGTCGATGTCCTGCACCGAGACGCCGGCCTCTTCGCACACCTTGCGAGCCGAACGCTCGAGCACGGTGACGGCCTGCTTGAAGACGGCCTGGCCGTCCATGCGCAGGAAGGGATCGCCGGTGACTTCGCCGTAGGCGACGTTGCCGGCCGCACACAGGATCTTCATCTGGCTGCCGTCGGCATGCAGCGAGGTCGACAGCACGCCGGGCTGCTCGGACGCCTTGACCACCACCGCGCCGGCGCCGTCGCCGAACAGCACGCAGGTGGCGCGGTCGTTCCAGTCGAGGATGCGCGAGAACACTTCGGCGCCGATCACCACGGCGCAGCGGGCCCGGCCGGCGCGCACGAAGGCCTCGGCGGTCGACAGCGCATAGACGAAGCCGCTGCAGACGGCCTGCACGTCGAACGCAGCCGCGCCCTGGTTGCCCAGGTTGGCCTGCACCAGGCAGGCGGTGCTGGGAAAGACAAAGTCGGGGGTGGACGTCGCGACGATGATCAGGTCGAGCTCGTCGGCCGACACGCCGGCGTCGGCCAGCGCGCGGCGCGCCGCCTCGGTGGCCAGCTCGCTGGTGCGCACGCCGCGCTCGGCCAGGTGGCGCTGGCGGATGCCGGTGCGGTCGGTGATCCATTGATCGGACGTCTCGATGCCGCGGGTGGCCAGCTCGGCCGCCAGGTCGTCGTTGGTGACCACGCGGGGAGGCAGGAAGCTGCCCGAGCCGACGATGGCTGCATACGGATTGGCGTTCTGCGTCATAGAGAGTGTCCGGTGGAGCCGTCCACGGCGGGCGGCTCGGAGGCCGCAGCGGGCGGCTGCGGCGGTGCGGCGGGCTTTTCGCCGGTCATCTGGGCCACGCCATGCGCGGTGCGCGCCAGCAGGCCGCTGATGACGGCCTCGCGGGCCCGTTGCAGCGCAAAACCGTAGGCGTAGGCGTCGGCCGAGCCGTGGCTCTTGATCACCACGCCACGCAGGCCCAGCAGCGCCGCACCGTTGTAGCGGCGATTGTCGACGCGCTGGCGGAAATGATTGAGCACCGGCGTGGCGACCGCGCCGGCCAGCAGGGTGTAGGCGTTGCGCTTGAACTCTTCGCGGATCATCGAGCCCAGCATCTTGGCCAGGCCTTCGATCGACTTGAGCACGACGTTGCCGACGAAGCCGTCGCAGACCACCACGTCGACGGTGCCCTTGAAGATGTCGTCGCCCTCGACGTTGCCGTAGAAGTTCAGCGGACTGGCGCGCAGCAGCTCGGCGGCCTGCTTGACCACGTCGTTGCCCTTGATGACTTCTTCGCCGATGTTGAGCAGCCCCACCGACGGCCGTTCGCGCTGGTCGACGGCCTGCGACAACGCGCTGCCCATGATGGCGAACTGCAGCAGATGCTCGGCGGTGCAGTCGACGTTGGCGCCCAGGTCGAGCATCGTGGTCGCGCCGTTCTGGCTGGGGATCGACGTCGCGATGGCCGGACGATCGATGCCGTCGAGCGTCTTGAGCACATAACGCGAGATCGCCATCCACGCGCCGGTATTGCCGGCCGAGATGCAGGCGTCGGCGCGGCCGTCCTTGACGGCCTGCGCGGCCAGGCGCATGGACGAGTCTTTCTTGCGGCGCAGCGCCACCTCGACCGAGTCGTCCATCGTGACGACCTCGGTCGCGGCCACCACTTCGATGCGGTCGCGCGGCGCGTCCCGGCGGGCATCGAGCGCTTTCTCGATGCCGTCGGGCAGGCCCACGAGCAGAAGCCGGGTGTCCGGATACTGACGGGCGAACTCGACGGCGGCCGGCACCGTTACGGGCAGGCCGGCGTCACCGCCCATACAGTCGATGGCAATGCGTGTCACGGTCGCCAAGAATCAGCGCGCAGGCAACAAGCCTTGCGACTTATTCGTCGTTCTTGGTCTTCAGAACCTTGCGGCCGCGATACACACCGTTGGGGCTGATGTGATGGCGCAGGTGCGCTTCGCCGGTCGACGGCTCGATGGCGGTGGGAGGATTGCCCAGGAAATCGTGCGAGCGGTGCATGCCACGCTTCGAGGGACTCTTTTTGTTTTGCTGAACAGCCATGATGACTCCTAGGAACGGGCCGCATTGTACGACAAGCGACCCCGTATGTTGTCTAACTGAAAACGATCTACTGCGTGATTCTGTCTTTACTGCTTGCCAGTCTCGCCGCGCTTGAGTCCGGCCAGCGCCGCGAACGGCGAGGGACGGCGCTCGTCTGGCGCTTTTTCGGTACTGGCGTCGGACCTGCCATCGGGACAAACCTCGTGGCGCGGCACATACGGGATGACCAGAATCAGCTCATCCTCGATCTGCGCCAGCAGGTCGAACCGGCGCGAACCCAGCACTTTTTCGGGCAGGTCCGCGTCGAAATCTTCTTCGTCGAGGGGCGCCTCGTCGTCGAGCTCGGCTTCATCGACGACCGGCTGCAACCGCACATCGACCCGCAAGGGCCAGGCCATGGGCCGCAGGCAACGCTGGCACTCGAGCTCGGACTGGGCCTGGATGCGCAAGCGCAGCACCGGCTGGCCCAGTTCGCCCAGCTCGCCGGCGATCGACCAGCTTATCCTGCCTGCGTCGCCATCGGGCTGAGGCGGCAGATCCTGCGCCAGCCGGGTCAGCCGACCCAGGCCGAATTCGCCATGGGCCTGCTTGCGCTGCCGTACGAACTCGAAGATATCGAACGAACTAGGATTGATCCCGGCCGCATCGACTGCATCCGCCATCGCTCACCCCGTGTTTTCTGCTCGATTTTGCCACCGCCAGGCTGTGCATCGCCGCTGCCATGTCGCCATGACGCGCAACGCGCAGACTGCGCCGCAAAACGGGCGATAATACTGTGTTTTCAGAGCACCAGTCAATTTTGTATGCCCGCTGCCCTCTCGACCCCCACCCCGACCTCAAGCGCTGGCGAGGCGACATTTTCGCATGCCGCGCCGCCCAGATTGATCCTGGCGTCGACCTCGCGTTACCGGCGCGAGATGCTCGAGCGCCTGCGCCTGCCTTTCGTTGCACAGCCACCACACGTGGACGAGACCGCCGAGCCCGGCGAAGCGCCCGCGGCCCTGGCGCTGCGCCTGTCGCGCGCCAAGGCCCAGGCCGTCGCCACGTTGCATCCCGGCGCGGTGGTGATCGGCTCGGATCAGGTCGCCACGGTCGATGGCCTGGCGCTGGGCAAGCCCGGCGACCATGCCCGCGCGGTGGCGCAGTTGCGCCAGCTGTCGGGCCGCACGGTATTGTTTCATAGCGCGCTGGCGGTGACCGACGGCCAACGCATGCTGGCGCGCGACGTCGTGACCGCCTGCCGCTTCCGCCTGCTCGACGACGCGGCCATCGAGGCCTATCTGCGGGCCGAACGGCCCTACGACACGGCCGGCAGCGCCAAGGCCGAGGGATTGGGCATCGCGCTGATGGAAAGCATGCAAAGCGACGACCCGACCGCGATCATCGGCCTGCCGCTGATCGCGCTGTCGGCGATGCTGGCCGAATTCGGCCTGGACCCGCTACGCCACCAGGACCCCGCATGAGCCGAGACGAAGCCGCCACGCCGGCGCCGCAGCCAGCCCCCGGCGCCGCCGCGCTGCACCTGATCCCGGTGGGCCTGGGCGAGTCGCCGATCGAACGCTGGCTGCCGCAAGAGGTGCGCGAGCTGGCCGGCCGCCTGGATCTCTACATCGCCGAAAACGCCAAGACCGCCCGCGCCTTCCTGAAGCTGGCCGGCACCGTCAGGCCGCTGCAGGAGATCCAGATCCACACGCTGGACGCGCGCAGCACGCCGCAACAGATGAGCGACTGGCTGGCGCCGCTCAAGGCCGGCCGCGAGATCGGCCTGGTGTCCGAGGCCGGCTGCCCGGCCGTGGCCGATCCGGGCGCGCGGGTGGTCGAGATCGCCCATCGCATGGGGGCCACCGTGCGCCCGTGGGTCGGCCCCTCGTCGCTGCTGCTGGGCCTGATGGCCAGCGGCCTGGACGGCCAGCGCTTCGCCTTCCACGGCTATGCGCCGGTCAACCCGGACGAGCGGGCGCGCCAGCTCAAGGCCTGGGAACAAAGCTCGGCACGCGCCAATCAGACCCAGATGCTGATCGAAACCCCCTACCGCAACGACGCCATGTTCGCCACGCTGCTGGCCAGCCTGCGCGGCGACACGCGCCTGTGCGTGGCGCGCGCGCTGACCACGCCGCAGGAATGGATACGCACGCGCACCGTGGCGCAATGGAAGCAGTCCGCCGCGCCCGCGCTCGATCGCCTGCCGACGCTGTTTCTGTTCTTGGCGGGCCGATGAGCGCGCGGCTGGCTGCCTGCCTGGCCGCGGTGGCGCTGTTGGCCGGTTGCGCGGGCTCGGGCCCCGGCGGCCTGGAGATCGACAGGTCGATCCAGGCACAGGGCCAGAACAGCCGCGTGCGTTTCCTGGTGCTGCACTACACCGGTTCGGGCACCGCACAGTCGCTCAAGGTGCTGAGCACCGGCCAGGTCAGCAGCCACTATCTGATCACCGACGACAGCCGGCCGCGCATCTACCAGCTGGTCGACGAGCAGCGCAACGCCTGGCACGCCGGCCAGAGCCAGTGGCATGGCCGCACCTGGCTGAACGCCAGCTCGATCGGCATCGAGATCGTCAATCCTGGCTGGACGCCGGGACCCGACGGCAAGCCGGTCTGGCACCCCTATCCCGACGCGCAGATCGATGCGCTGATCCGCTTGATGCGCGACATCGTCGCGCGCCATGGCATCGATGCCCGCGACATCGTCGCGCACAGCGACATCGCGCCGCGCCGCAAATGGGATCCGGGCCCCTTGTTTCCCTGGAAGCGGCTGGCCCAGGCCGGCCGGGGCCGCTGGTACGACGAGGCCGCCGCCGCCAGCCTGCAGCGCCAGTACGACAGCCGCGGCGTACCCGACATCGCCTGGTTCCAGAAGCAGTTGTCGCGGCTGGGCTACGCGGTGCCGCTGCACGGCAGCGCCGACGAGGAGACCCTCAAGGCGATGGTGGCGTTCCAGCTGCGCTTCCGGCCGGCCGACTACAGCGGGCGCTTCGATGCGCAGAGCGCCGCGATCCTGCAGAGCCTGCCCGACTGAGGCCCCCTGCCGGCGGCGTGCCTACTTGCGGTAGCGCAGCACCAGCATCGCCAGCGCCCCGGCGACCAGCCCCCAGAAGGCCGAGCCGATACCCAGCAGGGTGACGCCCGAGGCGGTGACCAGGAAGGTGATCAGTGCCGGCTCGCGGCGGCTTTCGTCGTGCATCGCGGTCGCCAGCCCACCGCCGATGGTGTTGAGCAGCGCCAGCCCGGCGATGGCAGCCACCAGCTCTTGCGGAAACGCCGCCAGCAGCGCGACCAGCGTCGCGCCGAACAGACCGATCGCCAGATAGAACAGGCCGGCGGCCACCGCGGCGGTGTAGCGCTTGTCGCGGTCGGCATGCGCTTCCGGCCCCATGCAGATCGCCGCGGTGATGGCCGCCAGATTGATGCTGAAACCGCCGAAGGGCGCAAGCACCACGGTCGCCAGTCCGCACCACGAAATCAGCGGCGAGACCGGCGCGTCATAGCCCGAGGCGCGCAGCGTGGCCACGCCCGGCACATTCTGCGAGGCCATCGTCACGACGAACAGCGGCAGCGCGACGCCGATCAGCACTTCCCATGAAAACTCGGGCGCCGTGAACACCGGCACGGCCAGCCGGGCCTGCACCTGTCCGAGGTGCAATTGCCCTTGCGTGCCGGCCACCAGCACACCGGCCAGCAGCGCGCCCAGCACCGCGTAACGTGGCCAGGCGCGGCGGCCGAGCAGGTACAGCACGAACATCGCCAGCACCAACAGGTACTGGCTCTGCATCGCCACGAACACGTCCAGGCCGAAGCGCAGCAGCACCCCCGCCAGCATGGCCGCCGCCAGTGGCAGCGGAATGCGCCCCATGGCGCGCTCGAAGCCGCGGGTCAGGCCGCATAGCAGGATCAGCGCGCCGACCACGATGAAGGCGCCGGTGGCCTGCGGCAGCGTCAGCCCCATCGAGGACGCGGCCAGCAGCGCCGCGCCCGGCGTCGACCAGGCGGTGACGATGGGCTGGCGGTAGCGCAGCGCCAGCCCGATGCTGGTCAGCCCGCAACCCAGGCCCAATGCCCAGATCCACGAGGCGGTCTCGGCCGGCCCGGCGCCGCTGGCCTGCGCGGCCTGGAACACGATGACCGCCGAGCTGGTGAAGCCGACCAGCACGCAGACAAAACCGGCGACGAAGGAAGACAGCGAAAAATCGCCGAGGCGGATCGGCGCGCGCGGCAGCGGCGGCGTGGCTTGCGACATGGTGCGAAGTCTGCAGACAGGAAGCGCCCGTGGCCGGCGACGCGGCGATGCCGGCGCGCGCCGGGCGCGAAGGACGCAAGCTTAACTTACCGGCGCTGCCCGGGCACGCCCGCGCCACCAGGCCAGCACGCGCCAGCCCAGCAGCAGCGCCATCACGCCACCATAGAGCCAGACCTCGGTGTAATCGTTCTTGCCGGCCTTATGCAGCCAGTAGTGCACGATCGCCAGCACGCCGATCAGGTAGATCAACCGGTGCAGCTGCTGCCAGCGCGGCCCGAGCCGTCGCATCCAGCCCTGCGTCGAGGTCAGCGCCAGCAGCAACAGCATGAAGAAGGCGCTCAGCCCGACCGTCACGAACGGCCGTTGCAGGAAGTCGGCCCACATCGCCGGCAGGCTCAGGCCCTGGTCCCACCAGGCCCAGCTCAGCATGTGCAGACTGGCGTAGAAAAACGTGAACAGCCCGCACATGCGGCGCAGCCGCACCAGTGCCGGCGCGCCCAGCAGCCGCCGTACCGGCGTGATCGCCAGCGTCACCAGCAGACAGACCAGCGTCCAGGTGCCCGACGAGCGCGTCAGGAACTCGATCGGATTGACACCGAGCTGGTCCTGCCAGCCCAGCCAGATCCAGCGCAGCAGCGGCAGCAACCCGAGCGCGAAGACCGCGGGCTTGAGGCGGCCGACGTCGCGGGCGCTCAGGGCCAGCTTCAATAGTTGGCCCTCAGGTCCAGGCCCTGATACAGCGAGGCGACCTGGTCGGCGTAGCCGTTGAACATCAGCGTCTTGCGCTTGGGGGCAAAGAAGCCGCCCTCGCCGATACGGCGCTCGGTGGCCTGGCTCCAGCGCGGATGCGCGACCTCGGGATTGACGTTGGCGTAGAAGCCGTATTCGTGCGGCGCGGCGCGCATCCAGGCACTCTTGGGCTGCTGTTCGTGCAGGCGGATCGTGACGATGGATTTGGCCGACTTGAAGCCGTATTTCCAGGGCACCGCCAGCCGCACCGGCGCGCCGTTCTGCTTGGGCAGCACCTTGCCGTAGACGCCGAACACCAGCATCGTCAGCGGATGCATGGCTTCGTCCATGCGCAGCACTTCGGTGTAAGGCCAATCGAGCACCGGCGTGCGCAGCCCGCGCATGTTGTCGCGCTGCACCACGGTGACGAACTCGACGTATTTGGCGTTGCCGGTCGGATCGACCTGCTTGAGCAGTTCGGACAGCGAGTAGCCGACCCACGGGATCACCATCGACCAGCCCTCGACGCAGCGCAGGCGGTAGACGCGCTCTTGCATCGGCGCGAGCTTGAGCAGGTCTTCGAGCGCGAAGCTGCGCGGCTTGGCGGCCTCGCCCTCGACCTTGATGGCCCACGGATCGATCTGCAGCGCCGACGCGTGGCGCACCGGGTCGCTCTTGTCGGTGCCGAACTCGTAGTAGTTGTTGTAGCTGGTGACGTCGGATTCCGGCGTCACCGGATCCATCACGACAAAGCGCTTGTCGGGCTGGCCTGGCAAGGCCGCCAGCCCGTCGGCCGGGGCGGCGAAGGCCTGGCGTTGGGCCCAGCCCGGCATGCCCATCAATGCGGCGGCGGCGCCCGCCTGGGCGATCCACTGCCGGCGCGACTGCCAGACCTCGGCGGGGGTGATTTCGGACGGCGCTATGGCCGGGATCTTGAGCTTCGGCATCGCGGGACTCCTGGCGCACTGGCGACCGGTCGTTCGGATTCTATACCCGACGTTCGCGGTTGGACAGGCTCGCGGCGCGGACGTTCCCCGGCGTTGCGTCGCGGCTGGCGAAACACCCGACCGCCGGACCGCCGGCCCTGGCCGCTGGACCGCCTGGCGCGCGGCCCGGCCGCTAGGCCGCCACCCGCGGAAGCAGCCAGTCGCGCAGTCCGGCCACATCGTGCACGATGCCCTGCGGCTGACAGGCCTCGAGATCCTTGGGCGGATGGGCGCCGTAGGTCACGCCCAGGCCGTGCACGCCGGCGTTGATGGCCATCTGCAGATCGTGCGAGGTGTCGCCGATCATCAGCATGCGCGCCGGCTCGACGTCGAGCTCCTGCATGATCTCCTGCAGCATGGCCGGATGCGGCTTGCTGAACGACTCGTCGGCGCAGCGCGTGATCTCGAAACGCGGCCCCAGGCCGGTGGCGGCCAGCACGCGGTCCAGGCCGACCCGGCTCTTGCCGGTGGCGACCGCCAGCCGGATGTTGCGCTCGGCCAGGTCGTCGAGCAGGCCCGGAATGCCTTCGAACAGCCGCAGCTCGGGATCGCGGGTGAGATAGTGGATCCGGTAGCGCTCGAGAAAGCGTGGCAGCAGGCTCGGCGTGAGTTCGGGCACCGCCTTGCGCAGCGCGCTCTCGAGCGACAGGCCGATCACCCAGCTGGCGGTCGAGACCGACGGCACCGGCAGGTCGAGATCGCGGCAGGCGGCCTGGATGGCGGCGACGATGCTATGGGTGGAATCCATCAGGGTTCCGTCCCAATCGAATACTACGACGCCGTAATTCATCCCGTTTTCTCCAGTTTGTCGAGCAAGGCCTGGCATGCCGGCGGCAGCGGGGCTTGCAGGGACAGTTTGCCCGCGCCGAGCGGGTGGTCGATGTCGAGCCGGTGCGCATGCAGGAACATGCGGGCGAAGCCCTGGCGCGCGAACGCCTCGCGGGTCTCGTCGCGGCCGTATTTGTCGTCGCCGACGATCGGAAAGCCGCTGGCCGACAGGTGCACCCGGATCTGATGGGTGCGGCCGGTGCGCAGTTCCGCATCGACCAGACTGTAGGCGCCGTAGCGTTGCTGCAGCGTGACGATGGTGTGCGCGGACTGGCCGGCCTCGTCGACCCGCACGCGGCGCTCGCCGCTGCGGGTGGTCCATTTGAGCAGCGGCAGGCGCACGTGCTGGCGGTCGTTGACCCAATCGCCCTCGACCAGCGCGTAATAGTGTTTTTGCCCCTTGCCCTCGCGCAGCATCTCGTGCAGCGCCAGCAGCGCGCGGCGGTTCTTGGCCAGCATCAGCAGGCCCGAGGTCTCGCGGTCGAGCCGGTGCACCAGCTCGAGAAACGGCTGGCCCGGCCGCGCCGCGCGCAACTGCTCGATGACACCGAAGGACACGCCGCTGCCGCCATGCACGGCGATGCCGGCCGGCTTGTCGATCACCAGCAGCGCGTCGTCCTCGAACACGATGGGAAATTCGCTGCGCGGCACCGGCTTGGGCGCGCCGGGGTCGGGCAGCCGCAGCGGCGGGATGCGCACCACGTCGCCAGCCGCCAGCCGCGTATCGGCCTGGCAGCGGCCCTTGTTGATACGGACCTCGCCGCCCCGGATGGCCTTGTACAGATGACTTTTGGGGACGCCCTTGCACTCGCGCAACAGGAAGTTGTCGAGCCGCTGGCCGTCGTACTCGGCCGATACCTCGACCAGCCGCACGGCAGGCGCCGGCGCGGGTTGGCGGGCCGGCGCCTGTAGCTTATACACATCTCCGAGCCCCCGACACAAAGGCGAAA
>JAEZBO010000148.1 GCA_023427085.1 Pseudomonadota bacterium | reverse complement strand
GAGCTGCGCTGAGCGGCCCGGCCGTGCCGGCGGGCCGCGCCTGGGACTGCGCAATCAGCCCTGGCCGCCCGCCCGCCGTCAACGCCCGGCGCAGGCCTTGCCGCCATCGACCGGCAGGCACACGCCGGTGATGTACTTGGCCTCGTCGCTGGCCAGGAACAACGCGGCATGCGCGACGTCCCAGGCATCGCCCATGCGGCCCATCGGGCTGGCGGCGTTGCGGCGCCGGCGCATCTCTTCGACATCCTCGAACTGCCCGGCGATCTGTTTGTAGACCAGCGGCGTGTCGATCACGCCCGGCAGCACCGCGTTGACGCGGATGTTGTCGGGCGCGTAGCGCACCGCCAGCGAACGGGTCAGGTGATTGAGCCCGGCCTTGGCGGCGTAGTACGAGGTGTAGGGATAGTGGTTGACCTGGATCGACGCCAGCGACGAGATGTTGACGATGCTGCCGCGCGCCTGCGCCAGCATCACCGGCAGCACGTGCTTGCAGGTCAGGAACACGCCGGTCAGGTTGGTGTCCATGACGCGGTGCCAGCTTTCCTCGCTGGCCTCGATCGGATCGCCCATCTCGGTGATGCCGACGTTGTTGTGCAATACGTCGATGCGGCCTTCACGCGCCATCACCGCCTGCACCACCGCCAGGATCTGCTCGCTGCGCGTGACGTCGGCGGTCAGCGCTTCGCAGGCGTTGCCTTCGCCGACGATCAGCGCACGGGTCTCCTCGGCCGCGTCGGCGCGCAGGTCCACCGCATAGACCCGCGCGCCTTCGCGGGCGTACAGCGCCGCGGCGGCCTTGCCGTTGCCCCAGCCGGGGCCCGAGGAGCCGGCGCCGAACACCAGCGCCACCTTGTCCTTGAGACGATCGGCCATATGCCTATTCCGCCGTGATGTTGGCGGACTGCGCGACCTTCTTCCACTTGGTCACGTCGTCCTGGATCACCTGCTTGAACTGTTCGGGCGTGTCGGCCACCACATAGGCGCCGACGCCGGCGTACTTGGCCTGCACTTGCGGATCGGCCAGCGCCTTGACCGCCGCCGCGTTGAGCTTGGCCAGCACGTCGGCCGGCAGCCCGGCAGGGGCCAGCAGGCCGTTCCACATCTCGGCGTCGTAGTCGGGCAGGCCGACCTCGGCGAAGGTCGGCACGTCGGGCAGCTGCTTGAGGCGTTCCTGCGCGGCCACCACGATGGCACGCAGGTTGCCCGACTGGATGTGCGGCATCGACGAGGCCGCGGTGTCCCAGATCATGCCGACCTGGCCGGCGATCACGTCGTTGAGCGCCGGGCCGGTGCCGCGGTAGGGCACGTGCACGATGTCGAGCTTGGACAGCGACTTGTAGTACTCCATCGCCAGGTGCGTGGCGCCGCCGTTGCCCGACGAGGCGTAGTTGTATTGGCCGGGCGACTGCTTGATCAGCGCGACGAAACCGGCGTAGTCCTTGGCCGGAAAGTCCTTGTTGACGGCGATCACGCCCGGCACGCGGATGATCTGCGTGACCGGCGTGAAGTCCTTGATCGCGTCGTAGGTCAGGTTCTTGTAGACCGCCGGGTTGGTGCCGTTGGTGCTCGAGGTGCCCAGCAGCAAGGTGTAGCCGTCGGGCGCGGCCGAGGCCACCGCGCGGGTGCCGACCGAGCCGCCGGCGCCGCCGCGGTTCTCGACCACCACGGTCTGGCCCAGCTGCTTGGCCAGCGCCTCGGCGAAGATGCGGCCGACCACGTCCGAGGTGCCGCCCGGCGGGAACGGCACGATCAGCCGCACGGGGCGGTCGGGATAGCCCGCCGCCTGCACGGTCGAGCACAGCGTCAATGCGGCGATGCCTAGCCAGTTGCGGATCTTCATGGTGTTGTCTCCTCTGCTTGTTGGGTGCTGCAGGTGTTCTGACGGAAGTTGTGGCGGTAACGAGTCAAACGGTCAACGGTCGACGGCCGGCATGACGGCGGGCGGCCTCAGGCGATGCGGTCGCCCGGCTTGATCTTGGCCGCGCGGCTGTCCACGCCCGGCAGCATGTGCGCCGGATCGCGGGTGACCACCACGTCCAGCACGGTGGGCCGGCCCTTGTTGGCATAGGCCTGGCGCAGCGCATCGTGGATCTGGTCGGGGTCTTCGAGGCGGATGCCATGGCAGCCCAGCGCGGTCGCGACCTTGGCGTAGTTGGTCTCGACCAGGTCGGACGACTGGTAGCTGCCGCTGCCGTACATCAGATGCTGCAGCGCCTTGATATAGCCCGACGCGGCGTTGTTGACCACGATCAGCGTGAATGCCAGCCCCATGCGCACGGCGGTTTCGAGCTCGCCCAGCGACATATTGCAGCCGCCGTCGCCGGTCAGGCTGACCACCGGCCGGCCCGGCGCGGCGATGGCCGCGCCGATGGCGCCCGGGATGCCATAGCCGATCGACGCGAAGCCGCGGTCGGGCACGAAGCCGCGGCCGGCCCGCTTGGTGTCGAACAGCAGGCCGCCCCAGTGCGCCGCGAAGCCGCCATCGGCCACCAGGATGCCGTCGTCCGGCAAGGTGGCGTTGAGCTCATGCATCAGCCGCGCCATGCCGATCGGCCGGTCGGCCGACGTAAGCTTGGCGTCCACCGAGGCGCGCCATTCGCCGTTGGCCTGCACCAGTTCGTCGGCGTAAGCCTGGCGTTGCGCCTTGCCGCCGTCGCCCTGCGCCATCAGCTCGCCCAGTTCCTGCAGCGTGGCGCGCACGTCGCCCCACAGGCGCAGCGTCGGCTGCGTGGTGCGGTCGAACTCTTCGGCGACGATGTCCAGATGGATGATCGGCGCGCCGCTGGCCAGCAGTTCGTAGCGGCGCGTGGCCACTTCGCCGAGCTTGCAGCCGACCACGAACAGGCAGTCGGCCTGCGCGATGAAGTCGTTGGCCTTGCGGCTGTAGCGGCCGAACAGGCCGGCGCTGAGCGGGTCGGTGCAGGCGATCGCGCCCTTGCCGCTCATGGTGTGCGCGACCGGAATGTTGTAGCGGCGCGCGAAGTCCTGCAGCGCCTGCGTGGCATCGCTGATGTGCACGCCGCCGCCGCACAGCAACAGCGGCCGCTTGGCGCCGGCCAGCAGCTGCGCGGCCTGTCGCAGCGAGTCTGTGTCGGGGCGGCAGCGCAGGGCCGGCGCGCGACGGTAGACCTCGCTGGCCTGGAACTGTGCGGCGTCGAAGGCGTACACCTCATGGGCGATGTCCTCCGGCACGTCTAGCACCACCGGTCCGGGCCGGCCGCTGGTGGCGACCGTGAAGGCGCGCCGCACCAGTTCGGGGATACGTTCGATCTTCTCGACGCGCAGCACGTCCTTGACCACCGGGCGCAGCACGTCGAGCTGGCGCGCTTCCTGGGTCATGTTCTTCCACGAGTGCAGCCGGTGCGAATCGCCCACCAGCGCGATCATCGCGGTGCCGGCGTTATGGGCCTCGGCCAGCCCGGTCACCAGGTTGGTCGCGCCCGGGCCCAGCGTGGCGTCGCACACGCCGGGCTTGCCGCTGACCTTGGTATACGCATCGGCCGCGAACACCGCGCAACGTTCGTCGTTGATCAGGTGATGGTTGAGCTTCAAGCGCCGGATTGCATCGTAGTAGGGCAGCAGCTGGAAGCCGCCCATGCCGAACATCAGCTCGACGTCGTGCGCCGCGAACATGCGGGCGATCGCTTCGCCCCCGGTGATTTCCAGTTTTTCGGACATGCGGGTGTTACTCCAGAGAGCTGCGGGCGGCGAGCAGCGCCGCGATGCAAGGTTGTAGGGGCAGGCCGGCGCGCAGGCCCAGGGCGTGCGCGGCGTCGTTGGCGCAAGAGATCACGCCGGTCTCGTAGCACGAGCGCGCATCGCCGATGCGGGCGCTGCCAGCGGCCACCGTGACGGCGGCGATGCCGCGCGCCTGCAGCGACGGCAGCCGGCTGGCGCCGGCGCCGTCGCGGCCCAGGCCGGCGTCGTTGAAGCTGACCAGCCATGGCCGGGCCTTGACGCCGTCGTGGTCCAGGCCGGCGAGCTGCTGGCCGTGCGAGGCGGTGACGACGATCAGGCCATCGTCGCCGGGTTCGGTCAGCGAAACCGAGTCGGCGCCGATCACCAGCGGGCGCCCTTGCGCATCGCGCACCAGTACCTGGCGGGATTCGTGCTGCGGCTCGGGCCGTGTGGCGCTGGCGCGGGCGGCCTGCAGCAGTCGGGCGGCCTCGGCGACAGGCTGGCCGGCATGGCAGCCCAGTGCCTGCGCCAGCGCATTGGCATGGCTGACGAGGCCGTGGTCGACCAGGTCCTGGCCGTCGCCGATGCGGCAGCTGCGGTAATCGGCCGCGACGGCCGCGATGCCCCAGGCCTGCAGGTCGGCCAGGCCGGCGATGCCAGCCTGGTCCTTGCCGACGCCGGCGTCGTTGAGGATCACCGCCCGCAGCTGGCCGTGCGCCGCGCAGTAGGCCGCGTAGCGGCCGCCGTGCGAGGCGGCGGCGACCACGCGGTCGCGGTGGCTGGCGGTCAGCTTGGTGATGCTATCCAGCACGTCAGGATGCTGCGTCTCCTTGATTTCCATAATATGGAAGTCGGTCCTCTCGTTTGTTTGTGGCGCCGGCCTGCTTGAAAATACACAGCCAACGCTCTTATGCGAAAGGATTCTAGGTGACGATGTTTATGCGGGCAATCTTGTATCCATATTGTGGAAACAAAAAGATGGGCCTGGGCCGCGCGCGACTTTGCGCGCTAGTACCGGTAGCGCAGCGTCGCCATCACGTTGCTCGGATTGCCGTAGTAGACCGTGTTGTAGTTGCCGATGCCCGAGTAATAGCGTTTATCGAAGATGTTGTTGGCCTGCAGGCTAAGGCGCAGCTGCTTGTCGATGTCGTAGGCCGCCATCAGGCCGACCACCGCATGGCCCGGTTGCGAGAAGCGCCGCGGCGCGCCGGCGATGTTCTGCTCGAAGTAGGTGCCGCTCTGCCACTGGACGTTGCCGCCGATCTGGATCGCGTTCAGCGCGTCCGGCAGGCGATAGCTGGTGGCCAGCTTGAACAGGTGTTCGGGCTGGGTCGCGCCGACGCGCTGGCCGTCGCGATCGCGCGAGCGGCTGTAGGTGTAGCCGGCGTGCAGCTGCCAGCCGGTCAGCAGCTCGCCCGAGGCCTCCAGTTCGATGCCGCGCGTGGTGACGCCCGGCACCGCCACATAGGCCGCGCCGCCGTCGGGCCGCGTGGCGCCGCTGGGGTCGAGCTCGGCGACGTTGTCCTGCTTGAGCTGGAACAGCGCGATGCTGGCGATCAGCCGGCCGTCCAGGTATTCGCCCTTGGCGCCGATCTCGTAGCTCTTGCCGGTCAGCGGCGCGAGCTGTTCGTTGTTGGCATTGAAGTTGTAGGCCTGCGGCTTGAAGACGTCGGTATAGCTGGCATAGACGGTGTGCTGGCGATCCAGGTCGTAGGTGATGCCGGCATACGGGATGAACTCGTTGTCGACGTCGGTGGCGTTACGGCCACGATTGCCGTTGGCGAAGGCCGAGTCCAGGCTCCAGCTGTAGTCGCTCAGCCGGCCGCCCAGGATCAGCGCCAGCGCATCGGTCGGGCGCAGCACCGTCGCGCCGTACAGCATCTTCTGCCTGGCGTTGATGTCGAAGCGCAGCCACGGATCGTAGAAGGTCGGCTCGGCGGCGTCGTTGTCCCAGTCGAACACGTCGTCGATGCGCGCATCGGTATCGCCGTCGGCGCGGCGCGACTGGGCCTTGGTGCGCGAGGCGTTGTAGCCGAGCACCAGCTCGTGCTCGCGGCCCGCCAGCGTGTAGGGGCCGGACAGTTGCAGGTCGATGCTGTTCTCGCGGGTGTCGGTGTCGAAACGCGAGGCGCCGCCCGGATAGAAACCGTGGTCGATGCCGTGATCGTCGACGTCGATCAGTGCGCTGCTCATGCCGCCGATCAGCTCGCGCGATCGGTACTCCCGGTGAGCCGCCGCCAGCTTGAGTTGCCAGCCGTTGTCGTAGCGGTGCGTGGCATCGGCGAAGACCCGCTGGGTACGCTGGTCGCGCCAGGTCCATTTGTCGGCCGGATTGGTCGAGCGCGGCAGCCGCGCGACGCTGCCGTCCGAATAGAACGCCGGCAGGTGGCTGTTGGTGCTGCCGTCGCTGTCGTCCTGCTGGTGTTCGATGCCCAAGGCCACCGTGCTGCGCGGGCTGACGTCGGCTTCGACGATGCCGTAGAAGATGCGCTGCTTGCCGCGCGCATGGTCGATGAAGCTGTCGTGTTCTTCGCTGGCCGCGACCGCGCGGCCGCGCAACTTGCCGTTGGCGGCCAGCGGCGCCGAGATGTCGAGTTCGCCGCGGTGGCGATCCCACGAACCGGCGCCGACCGCCGCGCTGGCCTGCAAGGCGGCGGTCGGGCGTTTGCGCACGAAGTTCACCACGCCCGACGGATATCCGGCGCCATTGAGCAGGCCGGTCGCGCCCTTGAGGATCTCGATCCGGTCGTAGATCACCGAGTTGCCGATGCTGTAGTTGTCGCGCACGTTTCCGCCATCGCTGGACAGGCTGGGCAGTCCGTCGTACTGGAAGTTCTGCAGCTGAAAGCCACGCACATAGAAACTGTAGCCTTCCGAGTTGTCGCGGTTGACCGATACGCCGGGGGTCTGCCGCAGCGCGTCGGCGACGTTGACGATGCCTTGCTCGTCCATCTGCTGGCGGGTGATGACGCTGACCGATTGCGGCGTGCGGCGGATCGACAGGTCGAGGCGGGTGGCCGAGTTCGATTCGGTCGCGCCATACGAGCCGGTGCCTTCGCTGGGCCCCACCGCGTTGCTGCCGGTCACCGTCATGGCCTGCAGCGAGGTCACGGCGGCGTTGCCCGACACGGGCGCCGGCCGCAGCGTCAAGGTGCCGGCCGGCGTGATCACCAGTTCCAGTCCCGAGCCGCTGAGCGCCTGACGCGCCGCGTCTTCGGCGCTGTAGCGGCCGCGCACCGGCGCGGCTTCGCGGCCTTGCACCAGGCCGGCCGGCGCGGCGATGGTGCGGCCGCTGCGCAGTGAAATCTGGCTCAGCGTATCGGCCAGCGCGGCCGCCGGCAGATCGTAAAGCAAGGGGGCGGCAGCCTGGATCTGCTGCGCGGGCGCGGGGGCGGCCAGCAGGCAGGCCGCGACGGCGGCGGCGATCGGCGCGAGGCGCGAGCCGGAAAGGGAGGGCATGGGAGAGGTCCGTGAGTGAGGGAAAAATTTGCGGGTCCCTCGTAAAGACGGACAGCTGCGGCAAATCCCCTCACGCGCCGGCAAAAAAGATCAGGCCGCCTCGATCAAGGTCAGCAGGCCGCCGTAGCGGCGCACCCGGATCGGCAGAATGTCGCCCAGCGCGACCAGCGTCTGCTCGGGCGCATTGAGCCGGAACACGCCGAACACCCGCAGCGACGCCACCGCCGCCGAGACCCGGATCAGGCCCGGCTGGTAGGCGCGCAGATGGTCGATGACATCGGCCAGCCGGGCATCGCGCACGTTCAGGATGCCCTGCGTCCAGGCACTGTCGAAGCCGTGCGCCGCGGGAGTCCAGATGTGTTGGTGGTCGAAGGCGATCACGCTGCCGGGCGCGGCGTCCTGTTGCCGCGCCGCGCGGGTGCGTACCTGCAAGGGCTGGTGCGTGGCGTTCGCCACCGTCGCGTCGTCGCACAGCCGCACGTTCAGCGGCGCCGCGCCGCTGCGCACGCGGCCAAATTCGGTCAGCACGTCGAAGGGCCGGCTGTCGGGGCGGACGTCGGCGTACAGCTCGCCCTGGCGCAGGCGCACCAGCCGCTGCGTCGGGCTGTAGTGCACGTCGACGGCCGAGCGCGCGTTGAGCGTCAGGCGGCTGCCGTCGTCGAGTTCGAGCGTGCGCCGTTCGCCGGTGCGGGTGGCGTGATGGGCGCTCAGCGCGGTCAGCGGCACGTGCCGATCCAGCGTCGCCGCGCCCAGGCCGGCGCCGGCCAGCAGCAGTGCCAGGC
>JAEZBO010000144.1 GCA_023427085.1 Pseudomonadota bacterium | reverse complement strand
GGCGCCGCCCGCGCCACGCCGGCGTCCGATCCCGATCCCGATCCGCTGCACGCGCCGCCGCCGCGCCGGCCGACCGCCGCGCAGCAGCACGGCCACCAGGCCGAAACCCGCGCCTTGCAGTGGCTGCAAGCGCGCGGCCTGCAGCCGCTGGCGCGCAACCTGCGCTGCCGGGCCGGCGAGATCGACCTGGTGATGCGCGACGGCGCGGTGCTGGTGTTCGTTGAGGTCAGGCGCCGCAACAGCGAGCGCTACGGCGGCGCGGCGGCCAGCGTCTCGCCGGCCAAGCAGGCGCGCCTGGCACGGGCGGCGGCGTTCTTCCTGCCAGGGCTGGCGCGGCGGCATTGGCAGGGCCGCGTGCCGCCGTGCCGCTACGACGTGATCGCCGACGGCCCGCAGGGCCTGCGCTGGATCCGCAACGCCTTCGTGTCGCGCTGAGACCGTGCGGCGAAAACAGCCTGCCGTGAGATAATCGCGCCCATGGATATGACCTCGCGCATGAGTGCGCACTTTCGCGATTCGGTTGCCGCGTTGCAAGAAAGCAGCCAGGCCCTGGCCGACCCGACCGCGCAGGGCGTCGAGTTGCTGTTCGCCACGCTGGCCAACAACGGCAAGATCCTGGCCTGCGGCAATGGCGGCTCGGCGGCGGATGCCCAGCATTTCATCGCCGAGCTGGTCGGCCGCTTCGAGCGCGAACGCCTGCCGCTGGCCGGCATCGCGCTGAACACCGACACCTCGATCATGACCGCGGTCGGCAACGACTACGGCTACGAACACGTGTTCGAACGGCAGGTGCTGGCGCTGGGCCAGCCCGGCGACGTGCTGGTCGCCATCTCGACCAGCGGGAACTCCACCAACGTCGCGCTGTCCATCGAGGCGGCGCACGAACGCGACATGCGCGTGATCGCGCTGTCGGGAAAGGGCGGCGGCGCGTTCAACGACCTGCTCGGCCCCGAAGACATCCATCTGTGCGTGCCGCACGACCGGACCATGCGCATCCAGGAAGTTCACATCGTGCTGCTGCATGCCCTGTGCGACGGCATCGACGCATTATTGCTAGGAGACACCGCATGACCCTCGACGCTCGCAAGGCCGCTCGTCCCTTGCTGCTGGCCGCCCTGCTGGGCACGGCCGCCGTCACGCTGTCGGCCTGCGCGCCCATCGTCGTCGGCGCCGCCGCCGGCGGCACCGCGCTGGTGGCGACCGACCGCCGCACCGCCGGCGTGCAGCTCGAAGACCAGAACATCGCGCTCAAGGTCGAAAGCAACATGCGGCGCCATTTCGGCGACCAGGCCAAGGTCAGCGCGGCGGTCTACCAGACCGTGGTGCTGCTGGTCGGCGACATCCCCGACGAGACCCGCAAGCAGCAGGCCGGCCAGCTGACCTCCAAGGTCGAGAACGTCACGCGGGTCTACAACCAGCTGACGGTCGGCCCGGTGTCCTCGGCCGAGATCGTGCGCAACGACATCTGGCTCAATTCCAAGGTGCGCGCGGCGCTGGTCAACACGCGCGGCGTGCCCTCGCGCACCATCGTGGTCACGACCCACCGCGGCACCGTCTACCTGATGGGCAAGGTCACCAACCTCGAGGGCGACTACGCCGCCGCGGCGGCCGCCAACGTGGGCGGGGTGCAACGCGTGGTCAAGCTGTTCGAGGTCATGACGCCCGAAGAAGAACGCGCGCTGCGCGAGGCCGGCAAGAACCCGGCGCCGCAACAGAAGGCGCCGATCACCACGGCGGGCAGCGACGACGACGCGCCGGCCGGCAGCGGCAGCAGCAGCGGCGCCAACGTCGAAGTCATGCCGATCCGCTAAGCCATGAAAAAGCTCCTGCTCGGCCTGGGCGCCGTCATCGTCATCGCGCTGGGGGCGTGGTTCGTCTGGACCCCGGCCCCCAAGGCGCCCGCGCTGGCGATGACCACCATCACCGGCGAACAGCTGAGCATGCAGGGCCTCGAAGGCAAGGTCGTGCTGGTCAAGTTCTGGGCCACCAGCTGCGTGACCTGCATCAAGCAGATGCCCGACACCATCGAGAACTACCAGCGCTATCGCGAGCGCGGCTTCGAGACCATCGCCGTGGCGATGAACTACGACCCGCCCAACTACGTGCTGAACTTCGCCCAGACCCGGGCGCTGCCGTTCAAGGTGGTGCTCGACAGCAAGGGCGAGATCGCCCGCGCGTTCGGCGACGTCAAGCTGACGCCGACCGCCTTCCTGGTCGACAAGCAGGGGCGCATCGTCAAGCGCTACCTCGGCGAATACGACAAGGCCGAGTTCCACACGGCGCTCGAAAAAGCGCTGGCCGGCTGAACCACGGCGGCGGCGCCTGCGCGGCCTGGCCGGCCGCCGGCATGGACCGGCCAGCCACCCTGCCATCACCGAACTCCCTACCGAAGCGTGCCGCTCAGGCCGGCATCGGCACGCCCAGCGTGCGTCCCAACCCGGCCAGGCCGGCCCAGATCGCCGCGTCGTAGTGCACGTGCGTGGCGTGGCGCTGGCGGTTGCCGGCCTCGAACTCGCCGGGGTACTGAACCCTGTCCACGCCCGGCTGGGGCGGGCAATCCTGCAGATAGCTCAGGAACGCATCGACCTCGTGGGTGCGCCACTCGGCACCGAAATGCACGGTCGGATCGAGCACGATGGCGAACAGGTTGTTGATCGCGGCGCCGCCACGCGGATGCTCGGGCTGGATGGTGCCGCCGCCGGACAACACGCCGGCCAGCAGCTCGGCCACCAGTCCCAGCGCATAACCCTTGTGTTCGCCGAAAGGCAGCAGCGCACCGGGCGGATCGGCGAACAGGTCGGCCGCGTTGGTGGTCGGCCGGCCCGACGCATCGATCATCGACCCGGGCGGCGCGGCCTGGCCCTGCGCGGCCAACACCCTGGCCTTGTTGACGGCGATCGCGCTGGTCGCCATGTCGACCACCAGCGGCGGACGGCCATTGGGCAGCGGCCCGGCGAAACACAGCGGGTTGGTGGTCAGGCGGGCCTGCGCGCCGCCATAGGGCGCCACGGTCGGCGAGCGGTTGATGACGTTGGTGAAGGCCAGCAGCACCATGCCCGCCTGCGCGACCATTTCGCCGTAGTGGCCCATGCGCCCGAGGTGGTGGCTGTTGCGCAAGGTCAGCAGGCACAGGCCGTCGCGCCGGGCCCGCGCGATGGCCGCCTCGACCACGACCTTGCCCACGTGCTGGCCGTAACCGCGGTTGCCCTCGTACGAAAGAAACGAGCCGCGGTCGTTGAGCGCGCTCGGCCGGCCGTCCGGCACCAGCAGGCCGTCGCTCAGCACCCGATGATAGTTGGGCAGTATCGACAGGCCATGGCTGGCGTAGCCGACCCGGTCGGACTCGACCACGTGCTGCGCCACGTCGGCAGCGATATCCGCCGGCACGCCCTGCGCCCGCAGCAAGCGGCGGCCCAGCTCGACGGCCTGTTCGATTTCCAGCGTGATCACGGCGTCTTTCATGGCTACATCCATCCCAGCCAGCGCCAGTAGGTGGCGCCGAACAGCAGCATCAACAGGTAGCCGACGATCGTGATGACGATGCCGACCTTGGCGAACTGGCGTGCGTTGAAGGTATCGGTGCCCATGCAGACCATGTTCTGCGGCGCATTGATGGGCAGGATGAACCCGAAGCTGACGGCAAAGCCCAGCAGCATCGTCATGCCCACGGCGTTGACGTCGCCCGGCAGCGTCTGCAGCACCGAGATCAGGATCGGCAGCATCGCCGAGGTCAGCGCGGTGGCGCTGGCGAAACCCAGGTGGATCAGGATCAGGAAGGCCGACAGGATCGCCAGCACGCCCAGCGGCCCCAGCAGATCCAGGCCGGTGCGGCTGACGACCTGGCCGCCCAGCCACTGCCCGGCCTGCGTCGTCAGCAGCGCCGTGCCCAGGCTGATGCCGACACCGAAGACGATGATCGTGCCCCACGGGATGCGCGACTGCACGTCCTTCCACGTCATCACGCCGACGCGCGGCAGCATCAGGATGACCAGCCCGGCATAGGTCGTCGAGGTGGTGTCGAAGGGGTGCAGCTTGCCCTCGGTGGCCCACAACGCCAGCAGGCCGACCATGACCGCCATCAGGCGTTTTTGCGGACCGGTGGCCGGCCCCAGGTCGGCCAGCGACTTTTCGACCGCCTCCTTGCCGCCGGCGATGGCGTCGGACTCGGGCGGCAGCAGCTTGAGCACCACCAACAGCAGCACCGCCGACATCACCAGCGACCACGGCACGCCGGCCACCAGCCAGTCCGACCAGGTGACCCGCTGGCCCAGCATCTTTTCCATGAAGCCGACCGTCAGCAGGTTCTGCGCGGCCGCGGTCTGGATGCCGACGTTCCAGATGCTGGTGCCTTGGGCGACCACGATCATCAACGCGGCGGCGATGTTCGAGCGTTTTTCGACCCCGAACGCGGCGATCACCCCCATCATGATCGGCACCACGCAGGCGCTGCGCGCGGTCGCGCTCGGCACCAGCAGGCTCAGCAGGATGATGACCACCACCGCGCCCAGCAGCGCGCGGCGGGTGGTGGTGCCCACGCGCGACAGCGTCACCAGCGCAATGCGTTTGTCCAGGCCGGTGTGCGTCATCGCGGCCGCGATGAACAGCGCGCCGGCCACCAGCGCCAGCGCGCTGTTGGAGAAACCGCTGAGCGCCATCGTGATGGCGGCCGAGGTGCCATAGGTGACGCCGGGGTCGGCCAGCGTCGGCGCCGTGCCCACCAGGAACGCCATCAGCGCGGTGATCATGATGGCGCTGGCCTCGTAGGACACCGCCTCGGTGATCCAGATCACCACCGCGAACGCGAGGATGGCCAGCATGCGCTGCCCCGCTATCGGCAGCTCGGCTGGCAGCGGCAGCAGCAGCACCGCGATCAGCGCGGCGACGCCGGCCAGCAGGCCGATCGGCAGGCGCACGCCGCCAGGTAGCGGCGCGCTGGCCGGGGCAGGACTCGGGGCAGGACTCAAGGCAGGCTCCTTGTGGCAGTCACGTCGAAGCAGGCGGGCGGCAGTTGCCGTCTGCTGGATGAAACATCGCGTAGCGTCGTTACCTCATCGTGCACCAGTCCGGGCCAAGCCGGTTTGATGCAGATCTATCGAATCGTCATTTGCTCAGCAGGCCGCGCAGATGCGCCTCGGCATGGGCACTGGGCGCCACGCGCCAGCCGCTCTGGGTGTAGCGCAGCCAGCTGCCCAGCACGTAGTGGGTCAGCAGGCTGCCGTAGGCAGCCAGGTCGGTGTCGCCCGGCAGGTCGCCGTCGCTGACCGCGACACGTATGCATTGTTTGAACGACGCCTCGATACGATCGTTGACGTGGTTGATGCGGTCGAGCAGCCGGTGGTCTTCGGTGACCAGCGCGTCGCCGGTCAGCACCCGGGTCATGCCGCGGTTGCGCTCGGCGAACGACAGCAGCATGCGGGCAATGCCACGCGCCTGGTTCAGGCCCTGCTGCTCGGCCGTGGTGATCTGGTTGATCAGCGTGAAGATGCTGGTCTCGATGAATTCGATCAGCCCTTCGAACATCTGCGCCTTGCTGGCGAAATGACGATACAGCGCGGCCTCGGAGATATGCATGCGCGCGGCCAGCGCCGCGGTGGTGATGCGGGCAGCGCGCGGCTGCTCGAGCATCTCTGCCAGGGTCTGCAATATCTGGGTGCGTCGTTCTCCGGGTTTGCTGGCCATGGCGTTGCGGGAGATCCTGTGGTTGCGAGTCGAGGCACCCGCACGAGGGCGCATGCGCGAGGCCTCGATGCTGCGATCAGCGCCGCCGCAGGGGACGCCGCTGCTGGAGCAGGTGCTCGACCGAGTTTACCCGCAAGTCCACGTAATCTGCGCGGCCCCGGTGCAGCTTGGCGAACGGCGTGCCGGGGTGGAACACGTGCACGGTGCGCAGACCGACCGCGCGCGCGCCGCGCAGATTGCTCAGCGTGTCTTCGACCAGCACCGCGCGCGAAGCCGGAATGCCTTCGCGCGCCAGCACATGCCGCATCAGCGCGATCGAGGGCTTGGGCCGGAAGGTGCCATGGATACGCATCTGCTCGATGGCCCACAGGCTGTCGAAGCTGCGCTGCAGCCGCAGGTGCTTGAGCACCGCGCGGGCATAGTCGAGCGGCGCGTTGGTGACCAGCACCTTGCGCCCCGGCAGGCGCGCCAGCATCTGCCGCAGGCCCTTGGGCGCCTGCACCAGCGGCGCGACATCGAAGTCGTGGCTGAGCGCCAGGAACTCGTGCACGTCGATGCCGTGGTGCCGCTGCATGCCGATCACGGTGGCGCCGTAGCGGTGCCAGTACTTGGAGCGCAGCCGGTTGGCCTCGTCGTCATCGACGCCCAGCGAGCGCGCCACCGCGGCGGTCATGCCGACATTGATGCGCGCGAAGATCGCGTGCGAGGTGTTGTGCAGCGTGTTGTCGAGGTCGAACAGCCAGACGGGATGGGCGCGGTCCGACGTACTGTCGGACTGGCGGGTGCGCAGCAGGCGCACCGCCGGCCCGTGCAGCCGGCGCAGGCGGGTGCCCGCCATCAGCGCGACCGGATCATCGTGCCGACGCCCTGATTGGTCAGGATCTCGAGCAACAGGCAGTGCGGCACCCGGCCGTCGACGACGTGCACCGAGTTGACGCCGTTCTTGGCGGCATCGAGCGCCGACGAGATCTTGGGCAGCATGCCGCCCGAGATCGTGCCGTCGGCGAACAATTCGTCGATGCTCTGCGCGGTCAGGCCGGTCAGCAGCTTGCCGTTCTTGTCCAGCACGCCCGGCGTGTTGGTCATCATGACGAGCTTTTCGGCGCCCAGCACCTCGGCCATCTTGCCGGCGACCACGTCGGCATTGATGTTGTAGGCTTGGCCGTCCTCGCCATAGCCGATCGACGAGATGACCGGAATGAACTGGTCGTCCTGCAGTGCCTTGACGACCGCCGGCTCGATGCGCACGACGTCGCCGACGAAGCCGATGTCGAGCTTCTGGCCGGGGTTTTCCTTGTCGTCCATGAGCTTTTTCTCGGCCAGGATCAGCGCGCCGTCCTTGCCGGTCAGGCCGACGGCCTTGCCGCCCGCCTCGTTGATCATCATGACGATGTCCTGCTGGACCTGGCCGCCCAGCACCCACTCGACCACTTCCATGGTGTCGGCGTCGGTGACGCGCATGCCCTGCAGGAAGTTGCCCTGCTTGCCCAGCCGGCTCAGCGCGCTGTCGATCTGCGGGCCGCCGCCGTGCACCACCACCGGGTTCAGGCCGACCAGCTTGAGCAGCACCACGTCGTGCGCGAAGCTGCGCTGCAGGCGCTCTTCGGTCATGGCGTTGCCGCCGTACTTGACCACCACGGTCTTGCCGTGGAAACGGCGGATGTAGGGCAGCGCCTCGGACAACACGCCGGCCTTTACGGCGGGCGAGAGCGCGCGGAGGGAGTCTGCGAGGGATGCGTCTTCTGCAGTGGTCATGGCGAACCTGGCTGTGTGGCGGGTCGGATGCGGCCGGGAGGGCCGCGGCGATGCGAAATTGTAGCCTGCCCGACCCGCCGGCCGTCCGCCGCCGCCGATATCCCTGCCCGGCTGCCTGCCCTGTCGGCACGGCGGCGCAATACGGTAATCTTGCGGGCACAGGCGAGAGGCTCGAACAAGCGATGGACAACGACAAGGTCAGCAGGATCGACGCAGGCAGGCCGGCGCGCATGCGGCGGGCCGTCGTCCGGCAGCCGTGCCACGGCGCGATCGTGCCCGCGTTCTGATCGGCATGGACACGCCCGACGCCCCGTCCTGGCCGTTATCCGATCGTTCGGACAGCGGCGCCGACCACGACCTGGCCAGCGCCGTCGCGGCGGTCGAGGAAGACATCGTGCTGAATCGGCTGGCGCCGGGCGCGCGCCTGACCGAGGACGAACTGATGGCGCGCTTCGGCATGAAGCGCCACGTGGTGCGCGAGGTGCTGGCCGAGCTGGCGCGGCTGGGCCTGGTCGAACGGCGCAAGAACCTTGGCACGGTGGTGCGCCTGTACACCGAACGCGAGGTCGTCGAGCTCTATGCCATGCGCGAACTGCTCGAGGCCGAGGCCGCGCGCGGCGTGCCCTGTCCGCCGGCGCCCGCCGATCTGCAACGGCTGGTCGCCGCGCAGGAGCAACACGACATCGCGGTACGCGCCGAGAATCCGCGGCTGGTGTTCCATGCCAACAATACGTTTCACCAGACCCTGTTCGGCCTGTGCGGCAACTCGGTGCTGCAGAAGGCCATCGAGGAGTATTCGCGCCAGACCCACCCGATGCGTTTTCCGACGCTGGTGTCGGCCGACTATCGCAGCCGTTCGCAGCACGAGCACTGGCAGATGATCGAGGCCTTGCGCGATGGCCAGCGCGAGATGCTGGTGGCCTTGTGCCGCGAGCACCTGGCGCCGTCGCGCGATGCTTACCTGGTCGCCAACCGGCACCTGTTCTAGCGCGGCCAGCGCAAGCCCTCAGTCGGCGGACGTCGCGGCGCCGCCGGCCTGGCCGTTGCCGTAGCGTTCGCGGTAACCCACCGGCGACAGGCCGCTGTACTTGCTGAACACGTCGCGAAACGCCTTGGTGTCGCTGTAGCCGACGTCGTACATGACCTCGGCGACGGTCTTGCGCGAGATCTCGAGCTGCTTCTTGGCGGCCTCGACGCGGATCCGCTGCAGGTACTCGAGCACGCTGTTGCCGGTGGCCTGGCGGAACCGCCGCTCGAGCGTGCGCCGCCCCAGCAGGAAACGCTCGGCCAGGTCTTCGACCGTGATGCGCTCGGCGAACCGTCCTTCGATGTGATCCTGCACGGACCGCACGGTGACGTCGCCATGGGTTTTCTGGCCGGTGAACACCGCGAACGGCAACTGGCTCTGGCGGCTCCAGTCGAGCTGGAAATACTTGGCGCACCAGATCGCGGTATCCCGATCGGCGTAACGTTCGATCAGGTGCAGCACCAGGTGCGCGGCCGAGAACGCGCCGCCGCTGGTGTAGATGCCCTTGCCGGCCAGCACCACCCTATCGCTGACCCAATGCACGTTCGGAAACAGCCGGCCGTAGTCGCTCTGCGCGGCCCAGTGCACCACCGCGCGCTGGCCATCGAGCAGGCCGCCGGCCGCCGGCAGCGCGGCGCCGACGCACAGGCTGGCGACCTCGCCGCCATGCTGGTGGTGATGCCGCAGCCATTCGACCAGCACGCCGTTGCCGCGCACCGCGTCGGGGATCTCGCCCAGCAGCGGCGGGGCGATGCCGATGTCGATGTCGCCCGCGTCGTCCAGCAAGGCATCGACGCGCACCTGGATGCGGCCGCCTTCGAGCTCGACCTGGGGGCGCACGCCCAGCAGCGTGACGTCGAAGCGAGCCGCCTGACCGCGGCGCAGCAAAAACTGATTGGCGGCCAGGAACCCCTGGCGCGCGCTCTCGAGCGTGGCGATGTTGGCCTGTTCGGGCAGCAGGAAGGCGATCTTGACCATGGCCCAAGAGTAGCGCCGTTGATTGTCGCAATCTACCCCGAAGATTGTCGCAAACGCCTATACGGTCCGGCCGCGCGTCTGGCTACAGTAGCGCCATGCCCTCAGCCCCGCCGCCCGCGCCACCGGCCCGCGCGGCACATCCGGCAGCCCCTGGCCGCCACGGAGAACATCATGGAACAGTACGTAGACGGTTTCCTGCTTTCGATCCCGCGCGACAACGTCGACAAGTATCGCGAGATGTCGTCCAAGGCCGGCAAGATCTGGAAGGAATACGGCGCGCTCGACTACCGCGAGTGCCTGGGCGACGACATGGTGGTCGAGGGCATGACCTCGCTGGCCCAGACCGCCGGCACCGGCGACGGCGAGGTGACCGTGTTCGCCTACATCGTCTATGCCAACCGCGCCGAGCGCGACCGCATCAATGCGGCGGTCATGAACGACCCGCGCCTGAAGGACGCCTGCGACGGCTCGGTGTTCGACTTCACCCGCATGTCCTGCGGCGGCTTCAAGACCTTCGTGCACGTCTGAGCGCGGCGCACCCCTACAGCGAATTCAGGAGCCCACCATGGCCAACGCCGTCCCAGCCGTGCCCGACGACATGCACACCCTCACGCCCTACCTGATCTGCGAAGGCGCGGCAGCGGCGATCGACTACTACGCCCATGCCTTCGGCGCGGTCGAAGTGGCGCGGCTGCCGGCGCCGAATGGCCTCATCATGCACGCGATGGTGCGCATCGGCGATTCGGCGCTGATGCTGTCCGATGCGATGCCCGAATGGGGCATGCCGGGCGCCCGCGCGCTCAAGGGCTCGCCGGTGTTCATCCATCAATACGTCGAAGACGTCGATGCGGTGTTCGCGCGCGCGCTGGCGGCTGGCGGGCGCGAGATCATGCCAGTGCAGGACATGTTCTGGGGCGACCGCTACGGCCAGCTCGAGGATCCGTTCGGCCATCGCTGGTCGATCGCCACGCATAAAGAGGATCTCAGCCCCGACGACATCGCGCGGCGCATGGCCGCGGCGGGCGCCGACGGCGGTTGCGGCCAGCCTGGCTGAAGCCGGCTCGACGCGGGCGCGGCGCCTGGCACGGCGACCGACCCGAGGCGGGTGATGCCGGCGGGCGCGTCAGCCCGCGGGCGGGCGGCCGCCGCAGACCGCGCAAGCGGGATCGCGCGCGACCTTCATGCTGCGCCACTGCATGGTCAGCACGTCCAGCCACTGCATGCGGCCGTTCAGGCTGCTGCCCACGCCGGCCAGCAGCTTGAGCGCCTCGGCCGCCTGCATGCTGCCGATGATGCCCACCAGCGGCGCGAACACACCCATGGTCGCGCAGTTGACCTCGTCGATCTCGTCGGTGTCCGGGAACACGCAGTGGTAGCACGGCGCATCGGGCTGGCGCAGATCGAACACGCTGACCTGCCCGCCGAAACGGATCGCCGCCCCCGAGACCAGCGGCTTGCGGTGCCGCACGCAGGCCGCGTTGATGGCGTGGCGGGTGGTGAAATTGTCGGTGCAGTCGAGCACCACGTCGCAGCCGGCCACCTCGGCGTCCAGCAGCTCGCCTTCGAGGCGCGCCAGCTGCGTGCGCACCTGCACGTCCGGATTGATGGCCTGCAGGGAGCGCCGGCCGGACTCGGCCTTGTGCTGGCCCAGTCGATCGGTGCCATGCAGGATCTGCCGCTGCAGGTTGCTGAGCTCGACGGTGTCGTGGTCGGCCAGCACCAGCTGGCC
>JAEZBO010000126.1 GCA_023427085.1 Pseudomonadota bacterium | reverse complement strand
CGGCCAGGCCCAGCAGCGCGCAGCCCAGCGCCAGGGCCGGCAGCCGCGGCGCGCCGCGAGGGTGCAAGGATGGCCGGGTGGCCGTGGGCGGGGTCGCGTGGGCCGGTACGCGCGGAGTCAGGCGCCGAGTGCTCATGATGTCTGGTCTGGTCGAAAAGGTGGCGGGAATGGGCACGTGCGAGGCACGTGTTCATCGACCACACCGGACGAGTGCGAAAAAGGTATCAGCCGGCTTGCGATTCAGGTGTGCCGCGCGGCCTGCGCGGGGCCGACGGTGATCCAGTAGTCGGAGCGCCGCAGCACGGCGACCGGCAGGCTGCGCGTCAGCAGCGCCAGGCAGGCCGGCGTGTCGAGCACCGGGAAGGCGCCGGACACCGTCAGCGCCGCGACCGCCGGGTCGCAGCGCAGCAGGCCGCGGTGATAGCGCGCCAGTTCGCCGATCAACTGGTCCAGCCGCATGGCCCTGGCCAGCAACATGCCCTCTTGCCACAGGCGCGCATTGGGATCGGCCGGCCCGCTCGGGCCGATCCGGTCGGCGTCGAAGCGCACTTGCCGGCCGGCGGCCAGCACGGTGGCGTCGGCGTGGCGGCCCGCTTGCAGGCGCACCGAGCCCTCGAACACCGCCAGGCTGGTGTAGCGGCCGCCATGGCGCACGGCGAATTCGGCGCCCAGCGCCTGCAGCAGCCCGTGTTCGGTGCGCACCACCAGGGCCGGCGCGTCGTCGCGGACCGGCCGGCCGCTCGTCACGGCGATCTCGCCGGCCTGCAGCGTCAGTTGCGTTTGCGCGCCGCGCCGGCCGATATCGAGCGCCGTGCCGGTATTGAGCGCCAGCCGGGTGCCGTCGGCCAGCGTCAGCGTTTTCTGTTCGCCGGTGCCGGTGTGCTGGTCGGCCAGCCACGCCGATCCGCCGCCGTGGCGCCAGCTCAGCCAGGCCGCCGGCGCCACCAGCGCCAGCCAGCCCAGCCGCAGCACCGAGCGGCGCGCCGGCAGGCGCGCCAGCGTATCGCGGGCGACGGTGGCCGGCATCTGTCCGAACATCTGCAGCACGCCTTGCGCCCGTTGCCACGCGGCCTCGTGCGCCGCGCTGCGGGCGCGCCAGGAAGACAGCCGGGCGTGATCCCGTTGGTCGGCCTCGCCCGACTGCAGCAACACCAGCCAATGGGCGGCTTCACCGAGGATGTCCGGATCGATGTCGGCAGAGCAGGTCGCGGGCGGCATCGTTCAGTCCAGCGCCAGGCAGGCGGCGTAGGCCGCGTGCATGTGGCGCTTGACGGTCGGCAGCGAGACCCGCTGGCGTTGCGCGATCGCGGCGTAGCTCAGGCCATCGAGCTGCGCGAGCAGAAATATCTCGCGGGTGCGCGACGGCAGGCCACGCAACATCGCTTCGACGCGATACAGCGCCTGCAACACCATCAGCCGGGTCTCCTCGCAGGGCTGCACCGCCGGCGGCAAGTGGGCGAGGGTCTCGAGATAGGCGCGCTCTACCTGCTGGCGGCGCCAATGGTCGATCACCAGTCCCTTGGCGATGTGGGTCAGGAACGCACGCGGTTCGGCGCCCCAGTTGGCGCTCGCGCGCTTGCCGCTCATCAAGCGCACGAAGGTGTCGTGGGCCAGGTCGGCGGCGTCCCAGGTGTTGCCCAGCTTGCGCTGCAGCCAGTGGTGCAGCCAGCCGTGGTGCTCGCCATAGAGGCGGTGCACGGATTGCGGGATCGGGGACGCGGACGACACGGGGCTTCCTTGCGGGCGCAGGCTTGCCTTAAGCAAGATTTAGTAATGAGAATTATTAGCATGATAGGGCGGGGTGCCCGACGCGGCAATCGATTTCTGTGGCCGGCCATGCCGGTGCCGGTTGGCGGAAAGTGCAAAAAAAACCGTGCTAATATCGGCGCACCATGCAAACCGCGTTCGCCCGATTTTATTTTTATTTTTTTGGTTTTCCGATGCCGCTGGCGGAGGAAAGGGCGCGCTGCATCTGACGCATCACCCGATTCCCAAAAAAGCCGCCAGCTTGCTGGCGGCTTTTTTTATGCGCCGGCGTCTGGTCCCGATTCGTAGCCGTTCCTGAAAGCCTGGAGTCTTGCCGTGTCCCACAATACCGATGACCTGCGTATCCGAGAAATCAAGGAGCTTGCGCCCCCGTCGCACGCGATGCGCGAATACCCCTGCAGCGGCGCCGCCGCCGACGTGGTGCACGACAGCCGCCAGGCGCTGCACCGCGTCCTGCACGGCATGGACGATCGCCTGATCGTCATCATCGGGCCTTGCTCGATCCACGATACGCGCGCGGCACTCGAGTATGCCGAACGCCTGTCGCACGAGCGCAAGCGCCTGTCCGGCGAGCTCGAGATCGTCATGCGGGTGTATTTCGAGAAGCCGCGCACGACGGTCGGCTGGAAGGGCCTGATCAACGATCCGGACATGGACGGCAGCTTCAACATCAACAAGGGCCTGCGCACCGCGCGCGAGCTGCTGCTGCAGATCAATTCGCTGGGGCTGCCGGCCGGTTGCGAATACCTCGACATGATCACGCCGCAGTACATCGCCGACCTGGTGTCGTGGGGCGCGATCGGCGCGCGCACCACCGAAAGCCAGGTGCACCGCGAACTCGCGTCGGGACTGTCGTGTCCGGTCGGCTTCAAGAACGGCACCGACGGCAACGTCAGGATCGCGGTCGACGCGATCAAGGCGGCCTCGCAGCCGCATCACTTCCTGTCGGTGACCAAGGGCGGCCATTCGGCCATCGTATCGACGCAGGGCAACGAGGACTGCCACGTGATCCTGCGCGGCGGCAAGGCGCCCAACTATGACGCGGCCAGCGTCGAGGCGGCCTGCCAGGACATCGCCAAGGCCGGCCTGGCGCAACGCATCATGATCGACGCCAGCCATGCCAACAGCAGCAAGAAACCCGAGAACCAGCCGCTGGTGATGGACGACGTGGCGCGCCAGATCGAAGGCGGCGAACAGCGCATCGTCGGCGTGATGGTCGAGAGCCATCTGGTGGGGGGTCGCCAGGACCTGGTGCCGGGTCAGCCGCTGGTCTACGGCCAGAGCGTGACCGATGGCTGCATCGACTGGGAAGCCTCGGTGCAGGTGCTCGACCGGCTGGCCGCCGCGATCCGCAACCGCCGCGCCGCGCTGACCAGCGGCAAGTAAACGGGCGCGCGGTCGACCGCCGGCCTTCGACCGCCGTCTATCGTCGACCGCCGCACCGCGCACCGCGCACCGCGCAGCGCCACAGCGCCACAGCGCCACAGCGCCACAGCGCTGCGGCGGACCGGCCAGCGGATTTATACTGGACGGCTCCAGGCGTGGCGCCGCGCCGGCGGACCGGGTCCTTCCGATCGCGGCCGCGACCCTTATCCATTTCCCAGCCGCGGCCTTTGCCGGCCGCAAGGTAGAGCGAGACATGAACGCCCTCACAGAAGGTCAACGCCTGCGCCGTCCCTTGCCCGACAGCCTGTGGGCCGACCTGTCGGCCCGCTTCGGCGAGCGCCTGTCGCGGGCCCATGCGGTGCGCGAGCACCACGGCCGCGATGAATCCCCGTATCCGCCGATGCTGCCCGATGCGGTGGTGTTCGCCGAAAGCACCGACGAGGTCGCCTTCGTGGCGGCGCTGTGCAACCAGCACGGCATTCCGCTGATTCCGTACGGCACCGGTTCGTCGCTCGAGGGCCATCTGCTGGCCATCGAGGGCGGCATCAGCATCGATCTGCAAGGCATGAACCAGGTCGTCGCGATCCATGCCGAGGACCTGACCGCCACCGTGCAGGCCGGCGTGACACGCAAGCAGCTGAACGAAGCGCTGCGCGACACCGGCTTGTTCTTCCCGATCGATCCGGGCGCCGACGCGAGCCTGGGCGGCATGGCCGCCACGCGCGCCTCGGGCACCAACGCCGTGCGCTACGGCACGATGCGCGAGAACGTCGTCAGCCTGACGGTGGTGACCGCCGAGGGCAAGGTGATCCGCACCGCCGGCCGCGCCCGCAAGTCCTCGGCCGGCTACGACCTGACCCGCGTGTTCGTCGGCAGCGAAGGCACGCTGGGCATCATCACCGAAGTCACGGTGCGGCTGTATCCGCAGCCCGAAGCGGTGTCGGCGGCGATCTGCAACTTCGACACGCTGGACGACGCGGTGCAGTGCGTGATCCAGACCATCCAGTTGGGTGTGCCGGTGGCGCGTGTCGAGTTCATGGACGCGGCCGCGGTGCGCTCGGTCAATCTGTACAGCAAGCTGAGCCTGCGTGAATCGCCGATGCTGGTGTTCGAATTCCATGGCAGCCCGGCCGGCGTGCAGGAGCAGGCCTCGACGGTGCAGGAGCTCGCGCGCGACCTGGGTGGCAAGGACTTCGAATGGGCCGAGCGTCCCGAAGACCGCAACCGCCTGTGGACCGCGCGCCACAACGCCTATTTCGCCGGCCTGCAACTGCGTCCGGGCTGTCGCGCCAGCACCACCGACGTCTGCGTGCCGATTTCGCGGCTGGCCGAATGCGTGGGCGCGGCGGCCGCCGACCTGGCCCAGGCAAGTTTTCCGTCGACCATCGTCGGCCACGTCGGCGACGGCAACTTCCACGTGCTGATGCTGCTCGATCCGGACAGCCAGGCCGAGTGGGAAGAATCCGAGCGCATCAATCATCGGTTGGTCAAGCAGGCCATCGACGCCGACGGCACCTGCACCGGCGAGCACGGCATCGGCCTGCACAAGATGCAGTTCATGGCGCAAGAGCACGGCGACGATGCACTGGCCTTGATGCGCAGCCTCAAGCACGCCTTCGATCCGAACAACATCCTGAACCCCGGCAAGGTGGTCACGTGGCAGGATCCGCGCGGCTAGGGTAAACCCAGGCGTGGCAAGGGCCGGCCGCCACGCTATCGTCTCTGACTATGAATGTGATCGTTGATACGGGGATGGCCGCGGCGCCCGCGGCGCCGACCCAGCAGGAGCTCGTGGCGGCCTTGGGCGAACTGGTGCCCGCGCATTGCCTGCTGTACCGAGAAGAAGACACCCGGCCCTACGAGTGCGATGGTTTGTCCCTGTACCGCGCCTTGCCCAAGGCGGTGGTGCTGCCCGAGACCGAAGCACAGGTGCAGCAGGTGCTCAAGCTGTGCAAGCGGCTGAACGTGCCGGTGGTGGCGCGCGGCGCCGGCACCGGCCTGTCTGGTGGCGCGATGCCGCATGCCGAGGGCGTGCTGCTGGGCCTGGCCAAGTTCAATCGCATCCTGTCCATCGACCTGCCCAGCGCCACCGCGGTGGTGCAGCCCGGCGTGCGCAACCTGGCGATCTCCGAGGCCGCCGCGCCGCACGGGCTCTACTACGCGCCTGATCCCTCCAGCCAGATCGCCTGTTCGATCGGCGGCAACGTCGCCGAAAACTCCGGCGGCGTGCATTGCCTCAAGTACGGCCTGACCGTGCACAACGTGCTGCGTGTGCGCATGGTCACGATGGATGGCGAGATCGTCGAGCTGGGCTCGTCGGCGCCCGATGCGCCCGGTCCCGACCTGCTGGCGGTGTTCGTCGGCTCCGAGGGCATGCTGGGCGTGGTCACCGAAGTGACCGTCAAGCTGGTGCCCAAGCCGGCCCGTGCCACTGTGATCATGGCCAGCTTCGATTCGGTCGAGGCGGCCGGCGACGCGGTCGCGCAGGTGATCGCGGCCGGCATCATCCCGGCCGGGCTCGAGATGATGGACAAGCGCGCGATCCATATGGTCGAGCCCTTCGTCAAGGCGGGTTACGACATGCAGGCCGAAGCCATCCTGCTGTGCGAGTCGGACGGCACCGATACCGAAGTGGCCGACGAGCTCGAACGCATGCAGGCAGTGTTTCGCAGCGTCGGCGCGACGCGCCTGCAGGTCTCGGCCGACGAGGCCGAGCGGCTGCGTTTCTGGGCTGGCCGCAAGAACGCCTTTCCGGCCGCCGGCCGCGTCTCGCCCGATTACTACTGCATGGACGGCACCATCCCGCGCCGTCACCTGGCCCGCGTGCTGTCGGCGATCCAGCAGATGGAGGACGAATACGGGCTGCGCTGCGCCAACGTGTTCCATGCCGGCGACGGCAACCTGCATCCGCTGATCCTGTTCGATTCGAACCAGCCCGACGAGGTCAGCCGCGCCGAGAAGTTCGGCTCGGCCATCCTCGAGCTCTGTGTGCAGGTGGGTGGCACGGTCACCGGCGAGCACGGCGTGGGCATGGAAAAGATCAACGAGATGTGCGTGCAGTTCTCGCGCGACGAGCTCGACCTGTTCAAGGGCGTCAAGCATGCCTTCGATCCGGCCGGACTGCTCAATCCCGACAAGGTGATCCCCACGCTGGCGCGCTGCGCCGAGCACGGCAAGATGCACGTGCACGCGGGCGAGCTGCGTTTCCCCGACCTGCCGCGATTCTGAAGGAGCGAGCGATGCAATTCGTCCTGTCGGAACTGTGCGACCAGGTCATGACGGCCAGTGCCGGTCACCGGCCGCTGCAGGTCTGTGGCGGCGGCACCAAGTCGTTCTACGGCAATACCTCCGCCGAGCTCGAGCGTGATGCGCATCACCGGCTCGACATGACCGCCTATCGCGGCATCGTCAGTTACGAGCCGTCCGAGCTGGTGGTGACGGTACGCGCCGGCACGCCGCTGGCCGAGCTGCAGGCCGCGCTGGCCGAGCGTGGCCAGATGCTGGCCTTCGAGCCGCCGCATTTCGGCGCCGGCGCGACGGTCGGTGGCTGCGTGGCCAGCGGGCTGGCCGGGCCGCGCCGCATGGCCGCCGGCGGCGTGCGCGATTTTGTGCTGGGCGCGCGGCTGCTCGATGCGCAGGGCAGGGTGCTGCGCTTTGGCGGCGAAGTCATGAAAAACGTGGCCGGCTACGATGTCTCGCGGCTGCTGGCCGGTTCGCTGGGCATCTTCGGCGCCTTGCTCGAAGTCTCGCTCAAGGTCGCACCGCTGCCGCTGTGCGAACGCAGCCTGCGGCTGGTCATCAGCGAGCGCGCCGCGCTCGAGCAACTGGGCATCTGGCGGGCGCAGCCGTGGCCGATCTCGGCCGCCGCGTGGTCGGCTTCGGGCCAGTCGCCCGATGGCGAGCTGACGGTGCGGCTGTCGGGCGCCGAACCCGCGGTCGAGGCGGCGCTGCGGCAGTTCGGCGGCGAGCCGCTCGAGGACGCCGAGGCGCGCGCCTGGTGGCAGTCGTTGCGCGAGCAGACCCATGCCTTCTTCGACCTGCGGCCGCTGTGGCGCGTGGCCGTGCCGCCCACCGCGGTGCCGCTCGAGCTGGGGCCGACCTTGTTCGAATGGGGCGGCGCCCAGCGCTGGCTGGGCGGCGAGCTCGATCCGCAGGCGGTACGCGCCGCCGCGCAGGCCGCCGGTGGCCACGCCACCTTGTTCCGTGCTTCCGATTCCGTGCCGATGCCCAGCGGCGGCGTGTTCCATCCGCTGGCGCCGGCCGTGGCGCAGATCACGCGCAGGCTGAAGGAAGAATTCGATCCGCTGGGGATATTCAATCCCGGGCGCATGTATCCGGGTCTTTGAACCATGCAAACCAATCTTGCCGCCTGGGCGCGCGATGCCGACTACGCCAAGGATGCCGAAGAGATCCTGCGCCGCTGCGTGCATTGCGGCTTCTGCACCGCGACCTGTCCGACCTACCAGGTGCTGGGCGATGAACTCGACAGCCCGCGGGGCCGTATCTACCTGATCAAGCAGGTGCTCGAGGGCGAGGAACCCACCCGTTCGACGCAGCAGCACCTGGATCGCTGCCTGACCTGCCGCAATTGCGAGACCACCTGTCCGTCGGGGGTGGAGTACGGCCACCTGGTCGACATCGGCCGCGCCGTGGTCGAGGAGCGGGTCGAACGGCCGGCTGGCGAGCGGCTCAAGCGCGCTGCCTTGCGCAAGGGACTGAACTCGTCGCTGTTCGCGCCGGCCATGCGGGTCGGCCAGGCCGTGCGCGGCCTGCTGCCCGAGGCGATCCGCCGCAAGGTGCCCGAACGCCGCGCGGTCGGCGCGGTGCCGCAGGCCGGCCGGCATGAACGGCAGGTCCTGATGCTGGCCGGCTGCGTGCAGCCCGCCATGATGCCGACCATCGACGCGGCGACGCTGCGTGTGCTCGATGCGGTCGGCATCGGCGCGCGCGTGATGGCCGGATCGGGCTGCTGCGGCGCCATCAACTTCCACCTCGACGACCAGCCGGCCGGACTGGCGCAGATGCGCGCCAACATCGACGCCTGGTGGCCGCTGATCGACAGCGGCCAGGCCGAGGCGATCGTCATGAACGCATCGGGCTGCGGCGCGATGGTGCGCGAATATGCGCATCATCTGCGCGGCGACCCGGCCTATGCCGAGAAGGCCGCGCGCATCGTCGCCAGCGTGCGCGACATCAGCGAGCTGCTGGCGCCGCATGCCGCGCAGCTGCGCGAGCGGCTCGGCGCGGCGGGGCTGCCGGGTCCGGTGGCCTTCCATCCGCCGTGCACCTTGCAGCACTGGCAGCATCTGCGGCCGCTGACCGAAAAACTGCTGGCCGAGCTGGGCTTCGTGCTGCAACCGTTCACCGAGGCGCACCTGTGCTGCGGCTCGGCCGGGGCCTATTCGGTGATGCAGCCCGAGATCGCGCTGCAACTGCGCGACCGCAAGCTGGCGGCGATCGAACCGGCCAGGCCGGGCATGATCCTGTCGTCGAACGTCGGTTGCATCACCCATCTGCAAAGCGGCACCGACACGCCGGTGCGGCACTGGGTCGAGGCGCTCGACCAGGCCTTGGCGGCCAGCGGGCCCGGCGCAGCGGCCGGGCGCTAGCGCGCCGCAGGGTCCTCAGGCGCCAGGCCGCCGCAGATTCCTCAGGCGGCAGGCCGCCGCAGGGTCCTCAGGCGCCAGGTTCCTCAGGCGCCAGCCAGCTTGCCGCGACCGCGCGGCCCGGGCCCGCGGCGTTCAGGCTGCCGCGGTGCGCAGCGCCCACGGCAAGGCGGCTGCCAGCATCTGGCCGTGCGACAGGCCCGGCAGGATCTCGAGCTGGGTGCGCACGTCGTCGCGCACCGCGATCCGCTGCACGAAGGTCTCGGCCTGGCTCTGCGTCGGCACGCCGCTGTCACAATGCGTGCAGCGCTGCTGGCGCAGTCTTTCCTCGCCGCCCACCAGCACCTGCAACTGCGCCGGCGGCATGTCGCCGGGCCGCGGCAGCGCGGTGTCGATCCGTTCGATCAGCGCCGGCGCATGCCACCACAAGGACGGGCTGGCGGCGATATAGCGGTCATGGTCCCGCGGCCGCGTCAGCAAGGCGTGCAGCACGCACAGGCCACCGTAGGAATGGCCGAACAGGCTGCGCCGCCGCGGATCCAGTGGCAGGCGCGCGGACAGCTCCCGCTGCACGCGCTGCAAAAAATCCAGGAACGCATCGGCGCCGCCATTGAGGCGGTCCTGCGCGCGCGGATCGGGCACCGGCCCTGGCGCGCCGGGCGGCAGCGGCGTGTAGTCCCACGCGCGGCTGGCGGTCTCGAAGCGGGCCTCGCTGTCATAGCCGACCGCCACCAGCACCAGCTGCTGCGCCAGCGCCGCGTGGGGCGGCAGGGCCGCCAGCACCGCGTTGCCATCGAGCGCGGTCAGCACCGGCCAGCCCTGGGCCGGCGCGGGGCCGGCGGGCTGGCGCACCGTCACGCGAAAATCGCGGTAGCCGTCGTGGCGCGCGAAGATCAGGGTCTCTTGCAGCACGTTCATGCCTGATTCTCGCGCATCATGGCCGCCGACGTCGGCGCGCCGGGCCGGCGTCATCGAGCCCGAATCCACCGGACCGGAACTCACCGAGCCGGAGCCCACCGGCCCCGGCCCCGAACCCGAACCCACCGAGCCCGAGCCCGAGCTCATCGCGGCCGCCAGTCCCGGCAGGCCGGCCATCAGCGCGCCGGCCAGCAGGCGCCTGCGGGGTGCCTGCATCAGAACGACACGGTGGCCGACGCGAAGTACGAGCGGCCCGGTTCGTTGTAGCTGGCCGCACCGGCGTAGTCGGCCACGCCGGCACGGTACAGCTGCTTGTCGAACAGGTTGTTGACGCCGACGGTGAAACGCAGGTTGCGGTTCAGCGTGTAGCTGGTGTTCAGGCCCACCAGCGCGTACGGCGAAATCGAGCGGCGGTTGCCGTCGGGGATCTCGACGTTGCGGCGCGCCGTGTACGACGGCGATTCCTGCTTGCCGTACCAGGTGACGTTGCCCTGCACGCTCCATTGGTCGGTCACGGTCCAGTCCAGCGTCGAGTTCACCGTGTACTCGGGAATGATGCTGAGCGGGTCGCCGGTGCTCTTGTCCTTGGACTCGATCATGTAGGTGAAGTTGGTGTTCCAGTCCAGCGCCGGCGTGATCGACAGGAAGAAGTTGCCTTCGACGCCTTCGATGACCGCCTTGCCGGTGTTGACCCACTGCAGCACGCGCTGGCCGTTGGGCAACACGTAGGCCGACTGGTTGCTGGCGATGATCTTGTTGCGGTAGTCGTTGCGGAAGTACGCCGCGCTGGCGCGCCAGCTGTCGGCATCGTAGGCCAGGCCGATTTCCTTGTTGACGCTGGTCTCGGGCGACAGGTTCGGGTTGCCTTGCAGGAAGCAGCCGCCGGCATTGGTTTCGGCCTGGTTGCAACCGAAGCCGCGGCTGAACAGCAGGTAGTTCGGGTTCGACTGGTACAGGTTCGGCGCCTTGTAGGCGCGCGCGATGCCGCCCTTGACCGTCAGCCTGTCGGTGATGCGGTGCGAGGCGTTCAGGCTCGGGCTCCAGTTGGTGCCGAAGTCTTCGTGGTGGTCCATGCGCAGGCCGGGCGTGACCACGGTGCGCGAACCGGCTTCGATGTTGTCCTCGACGAAGATCGCGTAGCTGTTGGCGCGTTGCTTGGTCTGGTTGCGATCGAAGCCGCCGATCGCGCCCGCGGGCGGATCCCAGAAGTTGCTGCGCAGCGAGCCGGGGTCGTTGAGCGACTCGCTCAGGTATTCGGCGCCGATGGTGGCGACCTGGTCCACGCCCAGCGTGAACGGGATGTTCAGTTCACCGCTGCCGCGCCAGTTCCTCAGCTTTGCGGTGAACCAGCCTTCACCTTCGGCCGGCGCGCCTTCCGGGCCACCGGCCAGGCCTTCGTTCAGGCGCGAGTTGCGGGTGCCCTCATAGCCGACCGACAGGCGCGAATCGCCCCAGTCCCAGCGGCCGCGATGGGTCAGGCCCACCGTGCTGCGGTACATGATGTTGGTTTCCTGGCCGTACAGGCTGTTGACGAAGACCGGGTTGCCGCCGCCGTTGTTCAGCATGGTGTCGCCGGCATAGATGTTGCCCTGGCGGCTGTAGCCGGCATCCAGGTCGAGCGTCTGGCGCGAGTTCAGCGCCCAGCTCAGCAAGGCGTTGATGTCCTTGTTGACGAAGCCTTCGCGGCCGGCGATGCCGGTCTGGTCCATGCTGATGTTCTGCGCGTTGATGTCCTGCGCGTCGGGGCGGGTCTTGGCATAGCCGCCATACAGGCGGAACGACAGGTTCTCGCCCAGCGGGCCGCTGAGGCGGAAGTTGGTGCGATGGGTCTCGCCTTCGTCGCCGCTTTCGGGCTGGTTGGTGTAATAGGTCACCGAGCCGCCCAGCTTGTCAGTCGGCCGCTTGGTGATGATGTTGACCACGCCGCCCATCGCGCCCGAGCCGTAACGGGCCGCCGCCGGTCCGCGGATCACCTCGACGCGCTCGACCTCTTCGGCCGGCACCCAGTTGGTGTCGCCGCGCGTGTCACGATCGCCGTTCCAGCCGTAGCGCACCGAGTTGCGCGACGATACCGGCTTGCCGTCGACCAGGATCAGCGTGTTTTCTGGTCCCATGCCGCGCAGGTCGATCTGGCGCGCGTTGCCGCGGTTGCCGCTGGCGCTGTTGCCGGTCAGGTTCACGCCCGGCTCGCGGCGGATGATTTCCGACAGGTCGGTGGCGGGCGGGCGCTTGGCGATGTCCTCGGCGGTGATCACCGATACACCCAGCGACTCCTTGATCTCCTGCTCGGCGGTGCCCAGCACATCTACCGATTGCAGCTGGGTCACGGACGCGGTCTGCGCGAAGGCGGGCGAGCATGCCAGCCAGATCAGGCCCAGCGCGTAATGGCGCCGGGACAGCTGGGGCTTGGAAGGAGAGGCTTTCATGGGACTGGGTCTCTGAGACGAGTTGCAGCCATACAACGGAGCAGGGGCTTTCGTCGCGGGCCGGGCTTGCTGGATGGCAAGCCTATGATTTAATTGATAACGATTTGCATTAACTTTAGGCCCGTTATTGTGCCGCGCCCAGCCAGGCTGCTGTTTTGCCCGGGCACCGAAACCCTTTGTGCAATCCCCAACTTCGGTTCTTCTGTCCATGTCGCACCCAATCGATCCCTTCGGCCGGCCCGCCAGCGTGGCAGCCGATACGCTGCGCGCGCTCGCGCCGCATACCGTCGACGACTACCGCCTGTCGGTGCCGGCGCTCGACCGGCCGGTGCTGCAGGGCGTGTTCGACACCACCGCCTTGCCCAGCGGGCTGATCGTGCATCGTGTCGATGCGCGCGACCTGCAGGGCTCCGAGGTCAGCGCGATGCTCAAGGAAGGCCTGCGGCTCGCGCTGGTGATCGGCGGCCGGGCCGACGTCAGCTTCGGCAACCTGGCGCTGCAGCTGGGGCCGGCCGCCGATCGCGCGCTGCCGGTGCAGGGCGTGCTGGTGCCGGTCGCGCGGCCCGAGCGCTTTCGCCGCCGCGGCATGCGTGGCGCCATCGAGCGCACCGTCTCGATCACGGTGCCGTGGGACTGGCTCGATGCCTGGCTGGCGCGCGATACGCGCGGCCTGGCGCTGCGGGCCTATGCGCGCAGCCATCTGGCCTGCCGGCGCTGGACCTTGTCGGCGCAGGCCGTCGCGCTGGTCGAGCAGATCCTGATGCCTGGCGCCGCCGCGGCGGGTCTATGGAACGTCTATCTCGAGTCGCGCGTGCTGGCGCTGCTGGCCGAGGCCTTCGGCTGCTGGGACGATGCCCCGGCGCAGGCCGCGCCGCCCGATGGCGGCCCGCGGCGGCGCC
>JAEZBO010000067.1 GCA_023427085.1 Pseudomonadota bacterium | reverse complement strand
CCACGGCCCAGAGCGCCGGGCCGCGATTCGCGACCGACGTCTACGGCGAGCAGCTGTCCGAGGGGCCACAAGGCATTTCGCGGCTGTCGCCGGCGCAGTCGTATGCGGTGCGGCCGGTCGACAGCCGTATCCGTACGCGTGCGCTGCCGCCCCCGGTCGACCTCGAGCCCGAGGCCGGCGAGGATGGCTGGATCCCGATCCCGCTGGCCCAGGACGACGGGTTCGACCCGGTCTACGACTGGACCTACCTGAGCAGTTGGGATCCGCTGGCCGAGCCGGTCGAGGTCGTTTCGTCGGCCGAATACACCGCGCGGCGCTTCTCGCCGCTGGCCGGCCTGTCGGGCCTGCGCTACGCCCAGCACGGCTGGGTCTACCGGCAGGCCGGCGGGCCGACCGTCAGCATCGGCACGGTCCGCCCCAACGTGCCGCGCTGGGGCAGCAACGCACCGATCAGCGGCGTGCAGCTGGCGCGCTGGGCCGGCACGCCGGGGCAGGTGCTGCCCGAGGGGACGCTGGGCTATTCGTCGACGGTCGGCCGGCTGGATCTGTCCGATCCGGCCGCGCGCTCCGGCGGGCTGATCTACGGGCCGTCGGTGGGCGGCGGCTCGTTGCGTTATGGCGTGACGTCCGATCTCACGCTCGAAAGCCAGTTGCAGAAGGCGCCGGACATGACCGCCATGGGCCTGGGCGGCGTCTATTCGATGGGCAGCTTCGGCGTGGTGCAGGCCGGCGCGACGCAGGGCCAGCTGCAGCAGTACAGCGGCTGGCGCTACCAGGTCGGCTACAACGTCGCGCTGACCGACTACGTCAGGCTGGGCTACCAGGGCATCACCACCGACGAAGGCTACGGCGACCTGGCGGCCTATACCGCCGGTCCGCTGGGCGCACCGAGCCAGCGCAACATCGTCACCGCCGGGCTGCCGATGGGCAGCTACGGCACCTTCAGCGGCACCTACAACGGGTTGCGCTCGGATGGCGTGCAGACCGAACAGCGGCTGGGCGTACAACACAGCCTGGCGCTGACGCCGCGCACCAAGTTCGTCATGGGCGCCAATCGCGACGCGGTCAGCGGTGCCTACCAGATGCTGATGCAGCTGAGCTTGCCGGTCGACATCCTCGAAGGCCGGCTGATGCGCTGAGCCGCGCCGGCATCGGCTTGAGCCGGATCGGCAAAGTCTGCGATCCTATGCGGCCATGCAAGCCGCCACCCTGATCGACATGCTGCAGCGGGACGCGCAAGCGGCCCCGCTGCTTGCCGCGCTGACCACCGATCCCTCGGCCGAGGGCGACTGGCTGGACTGGGACGCGCTGGCGCGTCCCGCGGTCATGGCGCCGCTGCTGGCCCGCTATGCGCGGGTCTCGGGTCATCCCGACGGCGATCTGCGCGCGCTTGCGTCGCTGTGGTCGCGCTGGCATTTCTGGGTATCCGTGCCGCCGCTGGTGGCGTCGGTGCTGCTGCATCGCAGCTTGCCGGACATCCTGGCCCTGCGGCTGGATGCCGGGCAGCAGAACTGTGGCTTGCGGCTGGCGCCGGCCGTGCGCCGCTGCACCGCGGTCGATGATGGATCCGTCGATGATGGCCCCGTCGATGCGGCGGCGCTGCACGAGGCCCTGACGGCCAGCGCCGCGCCGCTGGTGGCCACGCTGGCCGGTCTGTCGGGCGCATCGCCGCGGGTGTTCTGGAACAATTTCGGCAACTATGTCGAATATGTGCACCGCCAGCTGGACGGTCACCCGCGCCGGGTGGCGGCCGCCGCCACGGCCTTGGACGAATTGCTGACGCGGCCGGTGCTGGCCGGTGGCGGGGTCAACCTGCTGTACCGGCCGGTGCGCTACCTGCACGACGCGGTGCCGCCGGCGCCGGACGGCACCCGGGTGCGCCGGATCTGCTGCCTGGCCTACCTGCTGCCCGACACCGCGCTGTGCAGTAATTGTCCGCGGCTGTATCCGCCCGAGCGGGGCAGCCGGGTTTAAGCTTGGCCGGACCCATCGGCGCCCCGGCGTAAAATGCCTCCCATGATCGAAACCGGCTTTTCCCATGTCTGACCCACGCGCGCTCGAAGTCCTGGAGCGAGTCTTCGGCTACGAATCCTTCCGCGGCGAACAGGACGCCATCGTCGAGCAGGTCATCCAGGGCGGCGATGCGCTGGTGCTGATGCCTACTGGCGGCGGCAAGTCGCTGTGCTACCAGATCCCGGCGCTGGTGCGCGAAGGCACCGGCGTGGTGGTCTCGCCGCTGATCGCGCTGATGCAGGACCAGGTCGATGCACTGACCGAGCTGGGCGTGCGCGCGGCGTATCTCAATTCGACGCAAGACTGGCAGGTCGCCCGCGAGGTCGAGCGCGCCTTCGTCGACGGCGAGCTCGACCTGCTCTATGTCGCGCCCGAACGCCTGTTGACCGACCGCTGCCTGGCGCTGCTCGAGCGTGGCCGGATCGCGCTGTTCGCGATCGACGAGGCGCACTGCGTATCGCAATGGGGCCACGATTTCCGGCCCGAGTACCTCGGCCTGTCGATGCTGCAAGAGCGCTGGCCGCAGGTGCCGCGCATCGCGCTGACCGCCACCGCCACCGACACCACCCGGGTCGAGATCGCGCAGCGCCTGTCGCTCAACGAGGCCCGCCATTTCGTCTCGAGCTTCGATCGCCCCAATATCCGCTACCGCATCGTCGAGAAGAACGACGTGCGGCGGCAGTTGCTGGCGTTCATCCGCGGCGAGCACGAGGGCGATGCCGGCGTGGTCTATTGCCTGTCGCGTTCGCGGGTCGAAGAGACCGCCGCCTTCCTGGCGGCGCAGGGCATCTCGGCGCTGCCGTATCACGCCGGCCTGCCGGCGCAGGTGCGCGCGGCCAACCAATCGCGTTTCCTGCGCGAAGAGGGCATCGTGATGGTGGCGACCATCGCGTTCGGCATGGGCATCGACAAACCCGACGTGCGCTTCGTCGCGCACATCGACCTGCCCAAGTCGGTCGAGGGCTACTACCAGGAAACCGGCCGCGCCGGCCGCGACGGCCTGCCGGCCAATGCCTGGCTGGCCTACGGCCTGCAGGACGTGGTGCAGCAGCGCCGCATGATCGACGACTCGCCCGGCGACGACATGTACCGCCGCCGGCTCGGCGCGCAGCTCGATGCGATGCTGGGCCTGTGCGAAACCGTGGCCTGCCGGCGCGAACGCCTGCTGGCGTATTTCGGCCAGCGCATCGGCCCTTGCGGCAACTGCGATACCTGCCTCGAGCCGCAACAGACCTGGGATGGCACGGTGGCCGCGCAGAAGGTGCTGTCGACCGTGTACCGGCTCTGGAAGGAGCGTGGCCAGCGTTATGGCGCCGGCCACATCATCGACATCCTGCGCGGCAAGCGCAACGAACGCACCGAGCAGCACGGCCACGACACGCTCAGCGTGTTCGGCGTCGGCGCCGAGCTGTCCGAGCAGGCCTGGCGCGGCGTGCTGCGCCAGCTGCTGGCATTGGGCCTGCTGACCGTCGACACCGACGGCTACGGCACGCTGGCGCTGACCGACGAGAGCCGTTCGGTGCTCAAGGGCGAGCGGGTGCTGATGCTGCGGCGCGAGTCCGAGAAGTCCGCCGCGCGCAGCCGCGCGGCCAGCAGCCGCGGCAAGGCGGTGCAGCCCGAGCTGCCGCCCGAGGCGCAGGCGCTGTTCGAGGCGCTGCGCGGCTGGCGTGGCGAGGTCGCGCGCAATCATGGCGTGCCGGCCTACGTGATCTTCCACGACGCCACGCTGCGCGAGATCGCGCTGGCGCGGCCCGAGACGCTCGAAGACCTCGGCCACGTCAGCGGCGTGGGCGCGCGCAAGCTCGAGGCCTATGGCGAAGAGATCCTCGAGCAGGTGGCCCAGGAGGTATAGTGCCGCTGTGTCCTGGGCACCGTCGGCCGGTGCGGGCCAACGGAGCTAACGTCCATGAGACTGGATAGATCGCGCAAGAGCCAGAATGTCGAAGACCGCCGCTCGGGCGGACCGCGGCTGGGGGGCGGGCGGCTGGGCATCGGCGCCATCGTGCTGGCGCTGGTCGCCATGTATTTCGGCGTCGACCCCAATGTCGTGCTCGACCTGGCGCAGCAGCAGGCGCCCAGCTCGCAGAGCCAGTCCGGCACGCCGATCCCCGCCGACGACGCGCGCGCGCAGTTCGTCGCCACGGTGCTCGGCGAGACCGAGGACACCTGGCGCGGCATCTTCAACGAGCAGACCACCGGCCAGTACCAGGACACCACGCTGGTGCTGTTTCGGGGCGCCACGCCGACCGCCTGCGGCACCGGCCAGTCGGCGATGGGGCCGTTCTATTGCCCGGCCGACCGCAAGGTCTACATCGACCTGGCGTTCTTCGACGAGATGCGCGAGCGGCTGGGCGCGCCCGGCGATTTTGCGCAGGCCTATGTCATCGCCCACGAGGTCGGCCACCACGTGCAGAACCTGATGGGCACGCTGGGGCGGGTCAACCAGCAGCGCAGCCAGGTGCCGGCCGCGCAGGCCAACGACCTGTCGGTGCGGCTGGAGTTGCAGGCCGACTGTTATGCCGGCGTCTGGGCGCACCATGCCGATGCGGCGCGGCAGGTGCTCGAGCCTGGCGACATCGAAGAGGCGCTGGGCGCGGCCAGCGCGGTCGGCGACGATACCTTGCAGCGGCGCCAGCAGGGCCGCGTCGTGCCCGATTCATTCACGCACGGCAGCTCGGCCCAGCGGATGTCGTGGTTTCAGCGGGGCTATGACAGCGGCCGCATGAAGCAGTGCGACACGTTCGCCGGCGGCTAGGCACGGCGGTGCCGGCACTGCCGCCGGCTGCTTTCGGTCAGGCGCTGCCGCGGGTCATGCGGCGCAACACCGGCTGGCCGTTGATCGGTCGGTGCGCGAAGGCCATCACGATGTGGCCGACGATCAGCACCAGCAGCGTCCAGCCCAGCAGGCCGTGGAAGGCGCTGCCGGCATCGACCAGCGCCGGCACCGGCTCGCCGCCGGGCGAGAAGATCTGCACGCCGAAGGCCGAGAAACCACGGCCGCGGCCATAGCTGCGGCCCAGCGCCAGCAGCGGCACGACGATCATCAGCGTGTACAGCAGCAGGTGGCCCACGCCGGCGAACCGGCCCAGCAGGCCTGCGCCCTTGGCGGGACGGCGGCCGAGGTTGATCAAGCCCCAGGCGCCGCGCAGACAGGCCAGCAACAGCAGCAGGAAACCGACGCTGAAATGGGTCGACCAGAAGAAGCCTTCGATGGCGGTGTCTTCGGCCAGCACCCGCAGCGTGACGCTGGTGAACTGCCAGGCCAGCAGCGCGGCCATCAGCCAGTGCAGCGTGCGGGTGATGCGGCCATAGCCGCCAGCGTGGTCACGCCACGGAGAGATTGCAGCGCTCATCGGAAGGCTCCGGAAGTTTTGGTGACGGATGGATCGCCGAGGGCAGCAAAGGTTCCGGTGCCGTCAGCCTGTCTGGTGATAAAGAAAGATCAAGTGCGCCGGATCACCGGCGGCGCGCGCCAGCAAGCAGGCCGGCCTCAGGCCTCGAACAGCCCGCCGCTGTGCAGGCCGCCCGGCACCGCCAGGCCCAGGTGGCGCCAGGTGGTCTGCGTGGCCATGCGCCCGCGCGGCGTGCGCTGCAGGAAGCCGTGCTGGATCAGGTAGGGCTCGATGACGTCTTCGATGGTGTCGCGTTCTTCGCCGATGGCCGCGGCCAGGCTGTCGACGCCGACCGGACCACCGTCGAACTTGTGCACGATGGCTTCGAGCAGCTTGCGGTCCATCAGGTCCAGGCCCTGCGGATCGACCTCGAGCATGCTGAGCGCGGCGGCCGCCACCTGGCCTTCGATGGCGCCGTTGGCCTTGACCTCGGCATAGTCGCGTACGCGCCGCAGCAAACGGTTGGCGATGCGGGGCGTGCCGCGCGCGCGGCGCGCGATCTCGGCCGCGCCGTCGGCGCTGATCTGTGCGCCCAGCAAGCCGGCGCTGCGCGTGACGATGCGCGCCAGGTCGTCGGGGGTGTAGAACTCGAGCCGCGAGACGATGCCGAAGCGGTCACGCAGCGGATTGGTCAGCATGCCGGCGCGGGTCGTGGCGCCCACCAGCGTGAAGGGCTGCAGGTCGAGCTTGACGCTGCGCGCCGCCGGGCCGTCGCCGATCAGGATGTCGATCTGGAAGTCTTCGAGCGCCGGATAGAGGATTTCCTCGACGACCGGCGAGAGCCGGTGGATCTCGTCGATGAACAGCACGTCGTTTTTTTCGAGGTTGGTCAGCAGCGCGGCCAGGTCGCCGGGGCGCTCGAGCACCGGCCCGGAGGTCTGGCGCAGGTTGACGCCCATCTCGTGCGCGACGATGTGCGCCAGCGTGGTCTTGCCCAGGCCGGGCGGGCCGAACAGCAGCACGTGGTCGAGCGACTCGCCGCGCTGGCGCGCCGCCTGGATGAAGATCTCGAGCTGCTCGCGGACCCGGTGCTGGCCGACGTATTCGCCCAGCATCTTGGGGCGCAACGCGCGTTCGACCGACTCTTCGTTGGGCGAGACGGGCTTGGGCGTCACCAGGCGAGGCAGTTCGCCCAGCGAGGAGAGGGAGTCGGACTGGATGGCCATGGCGAGGACTGGATAAACGGACAGTCATCGTACACCAGCGCCCGTTGCAACGCGTGCCGCGGCGGGCCGGCGAGGACCGGATTATCATCCTCGTTCGATCGACACCAACAGCCGCCCGCCATGTCCTCAGCCCGTATTGCTCCTGCCTTGCCGACCTACGCCGACGTACAGCGCGCCGCCCGGGTGCTCGATGGCGTCGCGCACCGGACACCGGTGCTGACCTCGGCGACCGCCGATGCGCTGGCCGGCGCGCAGGTGTTCTTCAAGTGCGAGAACCTGCAGCGCATGGGGGCCTTCAAGTTTCGCGGCGCCTACAACGCGATCGCCAATCTGGATGCGGCGCAGCGGCAGGCCGGCGTGGTCACCTTCTCGTCCGGCAACCACGCCCAGGCGATCGCGCTGGCGGCCCGCCTGCTGGGCGTGTCGGCCACCATCGTGATGCCGCATGACGCGCCCGCCGCCAAGCGCGCCGCCACCGAAGGCTACGGCGGCAAGGTGGTGATCTACGACCGTTACCGCGACGACCGCGAGGCCGTCGCGCAGCGCATCCAGGCCGACAGCGGCGCGGCGCTGATTCCGCCGTATGACCACGCCGACGTCATCGCGGGGCAGGGCACCGCCGCGCTCGAACTGTTCGAGCAGGCCGGCCCGCTCGACTACCTGTTCGTCTGCCTGGGCGGCGGCGGCCTGCTGTCGGGCTGCGCGCTGGCGGCCAAGGCCATGAGCCCGGACTGCGTGGTGATCGGCGTCGAGCCCGAGGCCGGCAACGACGGCCAGCGATCGTTGCGCCAGGGCCAGGTCGTCAGGATCGCCACGCCCAAGTCGATCGCCGATGGCGCCTTGACGACGCATCTGGGCGAGCTGACCTTTCCGATCATCCAGCGCGACGTCGCCGACATCGTCACCGTCAGCGACGAACAACTGATCGAGTCGCTGCGTTTCTTCGCCGAGCGCATGAAGATGGTGGTCGAACCGACCGGCACGCTGGCGGCGACCGCGGTGCTGCAGAAGGTGCTGCCGGTGCAGGGCAAGCGCGTCGGTGTGCTGATCAGCGGCGGCAACGTCGACCTGGCCGCGTACGCCAGGCTGCTGGCGGATTGATCGGGCCGCCGCGGGGCAGCCAAGGCGCCGGTGGGGTAGGTACGGCGGCGGCGCCAGCATCGCGACCGCCGTGCCACGGCGGCCACCGTGCAAAGACGCCGCTGAGCCGCTGTTGAGCCGCTGATGCGCGTCCGTCGCGCGTGCCGGCCGTCAATCCAGCAGCGGCGCCACGCGACCGATCACCTGCGCCACCGCGTCGTCGGCCATGCAGTCGATGGACTGGCGTCCCGGCCAGCTGCGCAGCCACGTCAGCTGGCGCTTGGCCAACTGGCGCGTGGCCGCGATGGCTTGCTCGCGCGCCTCGGCGGCGCTGATGTCGCCATCCAGCCAGGCCCACAACTGCCGGTAGCCGACACAGCGCACCGACGGCAGGCCGACGTGCAGTTCGGGCCGCTGGCGCAGACGGCGCACCTCGTCGGCCAGCCCGGCCGCCAGCATGGCGTCGAAACGTTGGGCGATCCGCGCATGCAGCGCCAGCCGGTCGGATGGCTCCAGGCTGATCAGCTGCAGCGCGGGCGACTGATCCTGCGGCGCGCGGGTGGCCTGTTGGCCCAGCAGCGCCGACATCGGCTGTCCGCTGCTCAGGCAGATCTCGAGCGCGCGCTGGATGCGCTGGCTGTCGTTGGGCGCCAGCCGGGCGGCGGTCACCGGATCGAGCCGGGCCAGCTCGGCATGCAGGGCCGGCCAGCCCTGGGCGGCGGCGCGCGCATCGAGCTCGGCGCGCAACGCCGGATCAGCGCCCGGCAGCTCGTCGAGCCCGTCGCGCAAGGCCTTGTAGTACAGCATCGTGCCGCCGGCCAGCAGCGGAATGCGGCCACGCGCGCGGATCTGCGCGATCAGCGCCAGCGCGTCGTGGCGGAATTCGGCGGCCGAATACGATTGCGCCGGGTCGCGGATGTCGAGCAGGTGCTGCGGCACCAGTGCGCGCTCGGCCAGGCTGGGCTTGGCGGTGCCGATGTCCATGCCGGTATAGATCGTCGCCGAGTCGACGTTGACCACCTCGACCGGCCAGCGCGCGGCGATCGCCAGCGTCGCGGCGCTCTTGCCGGCGGCCGTGGGGCCGGCCAGGCACAGCACCGGCGGGCCGGCCGGCGCCGACGCAATAGGTGGCGAGGCGCTTGCCATCACTGGCCGCGCAGGAACAGCTTGTCGAGGTCGTTGACCGACCACTGCACCCAGGTCGGCCGGCCGTGATTGCACTGGTCGGCGCGTTCGGTCTCTTCCATGCGGCGCAGCAGCGCGTTCATCTCGTCGTGCGTGAGGCGCCGGTTGGCGCGCACCGAACCGTGGCAGGCCATGGTCGACAACAGGTGATTGCGCTGCTCGGTCAGCCGCTGCGACACGCCGACCGAGGCCAGGTCGCGCAGCACCGCGCGCGCCAGCGTCTCGATGTCGCCCTTGGCCAGGATCGCCGGCACCGAGCGCACCGCGATCGCGGCCGGGCCGGCCGGACGCATCTCGAAGCCGAGTTCGGCCAACTGGTCCTGGTGCTCCTCGACCAGCGCGACGTCTTTTTCCTGGGCGTTGAAGACCACCGGCACCAGCAGGTCCTGGCGCGGCAACGACTGCTGGTCGAGCGCCTGCTTGAGCTGTTCGTAGACCACCCGTTCGTGCGCCGCATGCATGTCGACCAGCACCAGGCCGTGGCGGTTCTGCGCCAGGATGTAGATGCCGTGCAACTGGCCCAGCGCCAGGCCCAGCGGCAGTTCCTCGTCGGCGCCGTGCCGCGACAGCGGCGTGTGCTGCGCCAGCCTGGCGGCGGCGAAGGCGGTCGCGATGCCGGCGGTGTCGGCTGCCGGCGCGCCGTCTGCCGAGGCCGGTGCCGATGCCGCTGGGGCACCCGCATCCCGGCCGGCAGCTGCGCCGTCGTCCGCCCCGTCGCCGTCCAGCGGGCGATAGAACTGGCGCCAGTCGCTGACCGGGCCGCCGCCATAAGGCGCGCTGCCCTCCTGCAAGCGGAACGGCACCTGGGTGTGCGGCCGCGGCGGGGGGAAGGGAACGTTCGGGCCCGAGCCTGCCGCCAACGAGTCCATGGCGGGCGCCTCGATGGCAGGCGAGCCGCCCGCGCCGCCGGCCATCGCCGCGCCGGCCGATGCCGCATTCGGCTGGGAGGCGAAGGCCGCGCCGTCACCCTGCTGGCCAGTCTCGCCGGCGTCCAGGCTGGCGCCCCCGGTGTGCGCCAGCGCCTGGCCGACCACCTGGCCAACGAAGCGGTGCACCGCGCCGCTGTCGCGGAACCTGACTTCGCTCTTGGCCGGGTGCACGTTGACGTCCACCGCCATCGGATCGACGCGCAGGAACAGCACGTAGGCCGGCTGGCGGTCGCCGTGCAGCACGTCGGCGTAGGCGGTGCGCAGCGCGTGCGAGACCGTGCGGTCGCGCACGAAGCGGCCGTTGACGTACAGGTACTGCCGGTCGGCGCGCGCACGCGCCGCGGTGGGCTTGGTCACCATGCCCGACAGCGACGCCGCGCCGACCTCGGCGAACACCGGCAGGCCGTGCTCGGCGAACTCGGCGCCCAGCACGTCGCGGATCCGTTGCGGCGGCGAGGCCGGGGTCCAATGGCGGTGCACCCGTTCGTTGTGGGTCAGCCGGAAGGCGATGTGGGGATGGGCCAGCGCGACGCGTTCGAGCACGTCGACGCAGTGGCCGAACTCGGTGCCTTCCGAGCGCAGGAACTTGCGCCGTGCCGGCACCGCGTCGAACAGCTGACGCACGTCGACGGTGGTGCCGGGCGGACCGGCGGCCGGCTCGGCCTGGCGGTCGCCGCCACGGATCTGCCAGGCGTTGGGCGCGCCGCGCGTGCGCGACGTGATGGTCATCTGCGCGACCGATGCGATCGAGGCCAGCGCCTCGCCTCGAAAGCCCATCGAGGCGACCGACTCGAGTTCGTCGAGGTTGCTGATCTTGCTGGTGGCGTGGCGCGCCAGCGCCAGCGGCAGTTCGTCGGGCGGGATGCCGCTGCCGTCGTCGGTCACCGCGATGCGCTGGATGCCGCCGCCCTCGAGCCGCACCTCGATCGCGCGGGCGCCCGAGTCGACGGCGTTTTCGAGCAGCTCCTTGAGCACCGAGGCGGGCCGCTCGATGACCTCGCCGGCGGCGATCTGGCTGATCAGCAGGTCGGGCAGGGCGGCGATGGAGCGGCGGTCGGTCATGATGGTCGGAGCGGGCACAAACCGGAATTGTAGTCCGGCCCCCGCACGCCGCGCCGCCGCGCCGCTACCAGCGGTACTTCAGGTTGGCGTAGACGGTGCGTCCCTGGCCGGCCTCAGCCCGCCGACGCGATCGGCGGATTGGCGGCGAAATAACGGCTGATGCCGCTCATCATCGCGCTGGCCAGCTTGTCCTGGTGCGCGCTGCTCTTGAGCAGCCGTTCTTCGGCCGGATTGCTGATGAACGCGGTCTCGACCAGGATCGACGGGATGTCGGGCGCCTTGAGCACCGCGAAGCCGGCCTGCTCGACGCGCGGCTTGTGCAGCCGGTTGATGCCCTTGATCTCGTCCAGCAGATGGCCGCCGACCTTGAGCGAATCGTTGATCTGCGCGGTGGTGGACAGGTCGAGCAGCACCTTGGCGATCTGTTTGTCCTGGCTGCCGAGGTTGACGCCGCCGATCAGGTCGGCCGCGTTTTCCTTGTTGGCGAGCATGCGGGCCGTGGTGCTGCTGGCGCCGCGCTCGGACAGCGCGAAGACCGAGCTGCCGCGCGCCGAAGGCTTGATCCACGCGTCGGCGTGGATCGAGATGAACAGGTCGGCCTTGACCCGCCGCGCCTTCTGCACGCGCACGTGCAGCGGCACGAAGAAGTCGCGGTCGCGCGTCATGTAGGCGCGCATGCCGGGCGTCGCGTCGATGCGGGCCTTGAGGCGGCGTGCGATCTCGAGCACCACGTCCTTCTCGCGCGTGCCGCCGGGGCCGATGGCGCCGGGATCCTCGCCGCCGTGGCCCGGATCGAGCGCGATCGTGATGGTGCGCGGACGTCCCTTGGGCGGGGCCGGCGGCCGGGCCGATGGCGCCGGTTGCGGGGTCGGCTTGGGCGTGGGCAGCGCGATCTGGCCCGGCGCGGTCGGCGCGGGCGGCAGCGTCTCGCCGGGCGTGGTCGGATTGTTGGCGATGTCCTCGAGGATCTTGGCCAGCGGATCGTCGTCCATCATGCCCTGCTTGTTCAGCAGCGCGACGATCGGGTCCTGGGCGATCTTCGGGTACAGGTCGAGCACCAGCCGGTACTGGTAGTCGCCGACCGGCTTGAGCGTGAAGACCTGCGGTGCGATCGACTGCTTCAGGTCGAACACCAGCCGCACCACGCTGTCGCGGTTCTGCGCGACGCGCACGCTGGCGATGTAGGGATCGTCGGGCTTGACCTTGGCGATCAGGTCGTTCAGGGCGCGGCTCATGCTCAGGCCCTGGATGTCGACGACCAGCCGGTGCGGGCCCTCGAGCGTGAAGTGTTCGGCCTTGAGCTCGCTGTCGAGCTCGAGCGTGATACGGGTGTATTCCTCGGCGGGCCAGGTGCGCACTGCCAGGATGGTGGCCGCCTGCGCCAGGCGCGGCACGACCGGCAGCAGCAGCAGCGTGACGGCGGCGCCCAGCAGGCGGCGTCGGTTGTTGGCCTCGCCGATCAGGGGGAGGTCTCGCGGGGGGAGTTCAGTGCGGTCAGCCATGATAGCCCTCGAGCGGTGTAGGCGGTCAGCGACGCGTCCCGGCCGGATCCTGCGTAAACCAGTTCGATGTCCAGATCGGGAGGGGGCAAAAGACCCTCCGCCCGTTCGGGCCATTCGATCAACACGAGCGCGTCGTCACGCAGAATGTCGCGGAAACCAGCATCAAGCCACTCACGCGCATCGCTAAATCTATAAAAATCAAGGTGATACAAGTATAAGTTAGAAATTTTATAAGATTCAAGCAGCGCATAGCTCGGACTTTTGATACGACCTGTAATTCCGCAGGCCCGCAACAGCGCTCGTACCAGCGTGGTTTTGCCGGCGCCGAGATCGCCGCGCAGGTGGATGCGGCCCCCCGCCGGCGCGCCGTCAGGCGGGCTGGCCAGCGGCGCGAGCCGGCGCGCCAGCGCCTCGGTGGCCGATTCGTCGGACAGGGGCAGCGAGAGGGCGGCGAGGGCAGACATGACGGCGTTCCGGTGAAAAATGACAGGGGATTATAGGGAGCGCGGCCGCCCGGCTGGCGTCTGCTATCCTTGGTTTCACTGATAACCATTCTCAATTGGTGCCGGCCTGCCGATTTGGCCGACCGGACCGTCAACGGAGCCGTAGCGCCATGACTCACCGTATCGAAAAAGACACATTTGGTCCCATCGAGGTGCCCGCCGAGCATCTGTGGGGCGCGCAAACGCAACGCTCGCTGCAGTTCTTCGCGATCTCGACCGAAAAGATGCCGGCCGAACTGGTCGATGCGTTCGCGCGGCTCAAGCGCGCCGCGGCGCGGGTCAACGCCGAACTCGGCGAGCTCGACGGCAAGCTGGCCGACGGCATCGTCAAGGCGGCCGACGAGGTCGTGGCGGGCAAGTGGCCCGACGAATTCCCGTTGTCGGTGTGGCAGACCGGCTCGGGCACGCAAAGCAATATGAACCTGAACGAAGTGCTGGCCAACCGCGCCTCCGAAATCCTCGGCGGCGAGCGTGGCGAGGCCCGCAAGGTCCATCCCAACGACCACGTCAATCGCGGCCAGTCGTCCAACGACACGTTCCCGACCGCCATGCACGTGGCGGCGGCGGTGCAGGCCGAGCAGGTGCTGCTGCCGGCGCTGGCGGCGCTGCGCGCCACCTTGCAGGCCAAGAGCGAGGCCTTCCGCGACATCGTCAAGATCGGCCGCACCCATCTGCAGGACGCCACGCCGCTGACGCTGGGACAAGAACTCTCGGGCCACGTCGCGCAGCTCGAATTGGCCGAGCAGCAGATCCGCGCGACGCTGCCCAGCCTGTACCAGCTGGCGATCGGCGGCACCGCGGTCGGCACCGGCCTGAACGCCCATCCCGAGTTCGGCGAGCGGGTCGCGCGCGAACTGGCCCGCGACACCGGCGTGGCCTTCGTGTCGGCGCCCAACAAGTTCCAGGCGCTGGCCGGCCACGAAGGCCTGCTGTTCGCGCACGGTGCGCTCAAGGCGCTGGCCGCCGCGCTGATGAAGATCGCCAACGACGTGCGCTGGCTGTCCAGCGGTCCGCGTTCGGGCCTGGGCGAACTCAGCATTCCCGAAAACGAGCCGGGCAGCTCGATCATGCCGGGCAAGGTCAACCCGACCCAGTGCGAGGCGTTGACCATGCTGACCGCGCAGGTGCTGGGCAACGACGTGGCGATCAACATCGGCGGTGCCAGCGGCAACTTCGAGCTCAACGTCTTCAAGCCGGTGATCATCCACAACTTCCTGCAATCGGTGCGCCTGCTGACCGACGGCATGAAGAGTTTCGACGAACACTGCGCGGCCGGCATCGAGCCCAACCGCGAGCGCATTCAAGAGCTGGTCGAACGTTCGTTGATGCTGGTGACGGCGCTCAATCCGCACATCGGCTACGACAAGGCCGCGCAGATCGCCAAGAAGGCCCACAAAGAGAACCTGTCGCTGCGCGAGTCGGCGCTGGCGCTCGGTTACGTCAGCGCGCAGGACTTCGACCAGTGGGTCGTGCCGGCGCAGATGACCAACCAGAAGTAAGCAGGCGGCCGGCCCCGCCCCGGGGCCGGCAGGATTCGGCGCGGCGCGGCGG
>JAEZBO010000061.1 GCA_023427085.1 Pseudomonadota bacterium | reverse complement strand
GATCCGGGCGGCGACGTCGACCGCCGCCACCGGCTGCGCGCCGCGCTGGCCCGGCGCCGGCAAGGGCTCGGGCCGCGGCAGGCCCTCGAACAGGCCGGTCATCGCATCGGTGATGAAGCGGGTCCGGCTGCCGTACACATGCCGGTCGCCCATGCCGGTCTGCTGCGTGATGTAGAAGCGCTGCGGCACCAGCACGTGCAGATGGTCACGGGCGCGCGTCAGCGCGACGTAGAACAGCCGGCGCTCTTCGTCGATTTCTTCCTGGGTGCCGGTCGCCATGTCGGACGGGATGCAGCCATCTACCGCGTTGAGCACGTAGACGGCTTTCCATTCCTGCCCCTTGGACGAATGGATGGTCGACAGGATCAGGTAGTCCTCGTCGCGCAGCGGCGGACCCGACTCGGCGCTGGTGGCGTCGGGCGGATCGAGCGTGAGCTCGGTCAGGAAACGTTCGCGGCTGGCATAGCTGCCGGCCAGCCGGACCAACTGGTCGAGATCGGCCTGCCGCATGCGGGCGTCGTCGTACAGGCGTTCGAGCTGCGGCCGGTACCAGTCGACCGCAAGCTGCAGCTCGGCCGGCCAGCCGGCGCGGCCCGAGGCCAGTGTCCCGTAGGCCTGCACGAACGCCGACCAGGCCTGCGCGTCGGCCTGCGCCGGCACGAAGCTGCTGACGGTCTGGGCCGGATCGGCCGCGTCGGCCAGCAGGTCGAGCAACCTGCCGGCGGTGGCCGGTCCGACGCCGGGCAGCAGTTGCGCGACGCGAAAGCCCGCCAGCCGGCTGCGCGGATTCTGCGCCCAGCGCAGCAGCGCCAGCACGTCCTTGACGTGCGCGGCCTCGAGAAACTTGAGGCCGCCGAACTTGACGAACGGGATGTTGCGGCGCGCCAGCTCGAGCTCGAGCGCCGCGCTGTGGCTGGACGCCCGGAACAGCACCGCCTGCGAGATCAGCCGCAACCCGTTCTCGCGATGCGCCAGCACGCGGTCGGCGACCCAGCGCGCCTGGCCGGCCTCGTCGCTGACGGCGACCAGTTGCGGCCTTGCGCTGGCCGCGCGATCGGTCCAGAGCGTCTTGGCGTAGCGCTCGGCGGCCTGCCCGATCACCGCGTTGGACGCGTCCAGGATGGGCTGGGTCGACCGATAGTTGCGCGACAGCGTGACGACACGCGCCGGCTGCGGAAACTGGCCCGGAAAGTCGAGGATGTTGCGCACCGTGGCGGCGCGAAACGAATAGATCGCCTGCGCGTCGTCGCCGACCACCGTGAGGCCGCGGCCATCGGGCTTGAGCGCCAGCAGGATGCGCGCCTGCAGCAGGTTGGTGTCCTGGTATTCGTCGACCAGCACATGATCGAAACGCGCGCCGACCTCGGCCGCCAGCGCCGGATCGGACAGCATCTCGGCCCAGTACAGCAGCAGGTCGTCGTAGTCCAGCGCATGCTGGGCCTGCTTGGCCGCCACGTAGTCGACGTACAGGCCCCGCAAGGCGTCTTCCCATTGCGCGCACCACGGATAGGCCTGCGCCAGCACCGGCCCGAGCGAGGATTGGCTATTGACCGCGCGCGAGTAGATCGACAGGCAGGTGCCCTTGAGCGGAAAGCGCGATTCGGTCTGCGACAGGCCGCGCGCGTGGCGCACGATGCCCATCAGGTCTTCGGCGTCGCCACGGTCGTGGATCGTGAAGGTGTCGGCCAGGCCGATGCGGGGCGCGTATTCGCGCAGCAGCCGCGCGCCGATGCCGTGGAAGGTGCCAGCCCAGGGCAGCGCCGGCGGCTGCGTGTTGCTGGGCAGACGCAGTGCCCGCATCAGCACCTGGCCGACGCGGCGTTCCATTTCTTGCGCGGCGCGGCGCGAGAACGTCAGCATCAGGATGCGCTGCGGATCGGCGCCATGCAGCACCAGGTTGACGACGCGATGCGCCAGCGTGCTGGTCTTGCCCGAGCCGGCGCCGGCGATGACCAGCAGTGCCCGCTGGTCGGCGGGATCGCGCAGGCCGTGCTCGACGGCCTCGCGCTGGTCGTCGTTGAGATCGTCGTGGATCGACGCGCGGGCGGACTGGGCGGAATCTGGGGTACTCATGACGCTGCACACTATACTGTATATTCATACAGATGATGAACGACGCGCGCATCCGTATCGGCACCGCCTCGTGGACCGACCCGACCCTGCTGGCCTGCGGCCGTTTCTACCCGCCGCAGGTCGATGACGCCGCCGCGCGGCTGGCCTATTACGCCAGCCAGTTCACGATGGTCGAGGTCGATGCCAGCTACTACGCGCTGCCCGATCCGCTGACCGCCTACCGCTGGGCCCAGCGCACGCCGGCCGACTTCGTTTTCAACCTGAAGGCCTATCGGCTGTTCACCGGTCACGGCGCGCGGGCCGAGGCCCTGCCGGCCGACCTGCGCCGCGAGCTGCCCGCCACGCAGGGCACGCTGTACTACCGCCACGTACCGCCAGCCATCCGGCGCGAATTGTGGGCGCGTTTCCTGCAGGCGGCCGAACCCTTGCGGCAGGCCGGCAAGCTGGGGTTGCTGCATTTCCAATTCGCGCCGTGGATCCGTCCCGATCGCGCCGGCCACGCCCATATCGCCCATTGCATCGAGATGGCCGAAGGCCTGCCCTGCGCGATCGAGCTGCGCCAGCACGAGTGGCTGGCGCCGCCACGGCAGGCGCAAACGCTGGCGTTCGAGCGGGACCTGGGCGCGGCCCATGTGGTGGTCGATGCGCCGCAAGGCTTCGACAATACCGTTCCCGCCGTCTGGGCCACCACCCGCGACGACCTGGCGGTGGTACGGCTGCATGGGCGCAACGCGGTCAACTGGAACGCGCCTGCCAGCGCCGCGTCGTCCGGCCGGTTCCAATACGAGTACAGCGCGGAAGAACTGGCCGAGCTGGCGCGCCGCACCCGCAAACTGGCCGCGCGCTTGCGCGACGGCCAGGTGCACGTGGTGCTCAACACCAACTACCAGGATCAGGGCGTACGGAATGCGCGCGGCTTTCGGCAGGTCCTGGCGCCGCAGGCGGGACCGCCTGCCTGAGCGCCCGGGCGCCGCGCGGCGCCGCCCTGTCAGCGGGCCTGCCGATAGACCCGGCCAGCCCGTGGCGTCCACTCAGTGATGCCGGGTCTCGTCAGCCAGTTGGCCGATCAGTTCCAAGACCCGTTCGGCCGCGGCGCGCGGGCTGTTGCTGACATAGGTCGGATCCTCCAGCGGCGGCCAGCCAGGCAGCATGGCGCGGCCGATATAGCCGCCTTCGACCGCGGCGGTCTGGATGTCCACGGTCCCGTCTTCCATTTCCACTTCGGCGGTATGGTTCCAGTCGATCATCACGATACTCCTGCGTCAGCACCTGGTGCGGAGATTCCAGTCTAGGAACCTCGAGCGTCCGAGACCTCTCAGAGGGTTACCGAACGCTGGCGAATGAGCCGCGGCGTCCGGCCCGGCGCCGGGCTGCCGTCCGCCGAGCCTGCCCGGGGAAAATACCTCGCCCCACGATATGAAATGCCGCACGGCCCGCCGCGCCGTTGCAATTTCCAGCAACCCGGCACGGCTGGTGGCATGGCACACTCGCTACGCAGCCAGAGATCCCACCATGCCTTCGCCGTCTTCCCCGCCGTTTTCGATCCAGCTCGATTCTCCCCGTTCCGCCGGCGTCGCGGCGCTGCTGGCGCGTTCGACCGATTACCTGCTGGCGCTGTATCCGCCCGAAAGCTGCATGCTGGCCGACGCCGAGACGCTGGCCTGCGCCGGCACCCGCTTCTGGGTGGCCCGCCGCGACGGCCGGCCGATCGCCTGCTGTGCGCTGGTGGCGGTGGCGCCCGAGCAGGCCGAGATCAAACGCCTGTATGTCGATGCCGGCGCCCGCGGGCTCGGACTGGGCGACCGGCTGCTGCGCACGCTCGAACACGAGGCGCGCCGACAGGCCTTGCGGCGCGTGCTGCTCGAGACCGGCACGCGTCAACCCGAGGCGCTGGCGCTGTACCGCAAGCACGGCTACACCGAGCGCGGGCCCTATGCCGGCTATCGCCCGGACCCGCTCAGCATCTTCATGGAAAAACGACTCGAGATCCCGTCATGACCCTTTTTGCCACGACCCGCCCGGCGCGCCCGCTGACGCGCCGCGCCCGCGCCCCGCGCTGGAAGCTGGCCGCAGCCACGGCCAGCCTCTGCGCGTCGGCCATCCCGGCCCACGCGCTCGAGATCCTGCACACCGAAGCGTCGCGCTTCTCGCCGGTGGTGGTCTACGAAGCCGCCGGCGAACGCTGCATGACCTTCGAAAGCACGCAGACGCTGGGCCGCCAGACCTGCCTGTCGCTGGATGGCTCGCCGCGCATGGTGCTGAACTACACCCGCATGATGATGAGCGCGCTGCTGGTGCAGCCGCAGCCCGAGCGGGTGCTGATCATCGGCCTGGGCGGCGGCACGCTGCCGATGGCGCTGGCCGATCTGCTGCCGCGGGCGCGGATCGATACGGTCGAGATCGATCCGGCCGTCACCCGCGTGGCGACGCGCTATTTTGGCTTCCAGCCGTCCGAGCGCGTGCGGGTGCACGAGGCCGATGGCCGCGCCTACGTCGAGCAGGCGGTGCGCGACGGCCAGCGCTACGACCTGGTGATGCTCGATGCCTTCGACTACCACTACATCCCCAAGCACCTGACCACCCGCGAGTTCCTGCTGCAGGCCAAGGCCCTGCTGGCCCCCGGCGGCGTGCTGGCGGCCAACACGTTTTCGAGCAGCGACTTCTACGACCGCGAGTCGGCCACCTATGCCGACGTGTTCGGCAGCTACTTCAACCTGCGCGCCAACAACCGGGTGATCTTCGCCATCAACGGCGAACTGCCCGACGACGCGACGCTGCGCCAACGCGCGCGGCAGTGGGGCCCGCGGCTCGAGACCTACGGCGTCGACATCGACCGCGAGCTGGCCCGCTACGGCCGCGGCGTCAGCTTCCCGGCCGGCACCGCGCTGCTGCGCGACGCCGAGAACCCGTGAACATCACCCATCTCGAACACGTGCTGTACGCGCTGGCCATGCAGGCCGCCTTCATGCTGGCGCTGCGCGGGCGCCGGCTGCCGGGCCACTGGCTGGGCGCGACCTTCGCGATCGGCTGGTTCTTCTCGCGCGAACACACCCAGCGCGAGTACAAGTACTTCGTGTTCGGCAAGTCGCGCGATCACATCATGCCGTGGCACGGCTTCATGGAATGGTCCTTCGACAAGTGGGCCGACGCGCTCAGCCCGACGCTGGCGGTGATGGCCGTCGCGCTGCTGGTGGACTGGCTCAGGCGTCGCCAAAGCTGACTTTCGGCTGAACGAAACGTCGCGGCGACACCCCTATAATGGCGCCGCTCCGCGCCCTTGCACGGCAGCCGCAGCACCACAGAAACACGCCGAGCGTGCGACATGACGGCATGACCCAGCCTCGATGCAGACCAGGCCAGCCGCATGGCCGCCAGCATCACCGAGCAGGAGCTCCACCATCATGTCCCAGGCCGAAACCGGCGCCGACGCCACCCACAGCAGCGGGCTGGCACGCAATCTGCAGAACCGCCACCTTCAACTGATCGCCATCGGCGGTGCCATCGGCACCGGCCTGTTCATGGGATCGGGCAAGACCATCTCGCTGGCGGGACCCTCCATCCTGCTGGTCTACGCCATCATCGGCTGCATGCTGTTCTTCGTCATGCGCGCGCTGGGCGAGCTGCTGCTGTCCAACCTCGAATACCGCTCGTTCGCCGACTTCGCCGGCGACCTGCTGGGCCCGTGGGCCAAGTACTACACCGGCTGGACCTACTGGCTGTGCTGGGTCGTGACCGGCGTGGCCGACGTGGTCGCGGTGGCCGGCTACGTGTCGTTCTGGTTTCCCGAACTGGCGCTGTGGATCCCGGCGCTAGGCCTGATCATCACGCTGCTGGTGCTGAACCTGCCCAGCGTGCGCAACTTCGGCGAGATCGAGTTCTGGTTCGCGCTGATCAAGATCGTCGCCATCGTCGCGCTGATCGTCACCGGCATGGTGATGCTGGTCAGCGGCTTCCAGCTGCCCAACGGCACGCCGGCCAGCGTCAGCAACCTGTGGGTGCACGGCGGTTTCTTCCCCAACGGCTATTCGGGTTTCGTGGCCGGTTTCCAGATCGCGGTGTTCGCCTTCGTCGGCATCGAACTGGTCGGCACCGCCGCGGCCGAGACCCAGAACCCGCGCGTGACGCTGCCCAAGGCGATCAACTCGATTCCGATCCGCATCGTGGTGTTCTACCTGGGCGCGCTGTTCGTCATCATCACGGTGACGCCGTGGAACCAGATCAGCCCCGACAGCAGCCCGTTCGTCTCGATGTTCTCGCTGGCCGGCCTGGCGATCGCCGCGCACGTGGTGAACTTCGTGGTGCTGACCTCGGCCACTTCGAGCGCCAACTCGGGCATCTACTCGACCTCGCGGATGATCTTCGGCCTGGCCGACAGCGGCGACGCGCCGCAGGCGCTGGGCAAGCTGAACCGCCGCCAGGTGCCGGTCAACGCGCTGTTCTTCTCGTGCGTGTTCCTGCTGTCGGGCGTGGTGCTGCTGTACGCCGGCCAAAGCGTGATGCAGGCCTTCACGCTGGTCACCACGGTATCGGCGCTGCTGTTCATCTTCGTCTGGTCGATTATCCTGGCCTCGTACATCCAGTTTCGCCGGACCCGGCCCGAGCAGCATGCCGCCTCGGACTTCAAGATGCCTGGCGGCATCCCGGCGGCCGTGATGGTCTACGGCTTCTTCGCGTTCGTGCTGTGGGCGCTGGCGCAACAGCCCGATACCGCGCAGGCGCTGGTCGTGACGCCACTGTGGTTCGTGCTGCTGGCGGTGGTCTACCCCTTCGTGCGGCGCGCCAAGGTCCGCCGCTGACGCACGCGGCGATCGGCTCGCCGGCCAGCGCCGGCGCCGGCGCCGGGTCTTTGCAACAAGGCGGCCGTATTCGCGACGCCTTGCACGCATATGTAACGCTTTGGCCCTGCCTGGGTCGCAGCGGCGCCGCTGCGGCCGCCGCAACCGGCAAGCCCCGCTTTCATGTGCCAAAGTTTTGAAGCGGACGGGTTGGCGCAGCCTCGATAGGCTGGAGGTCCTTCAACCGGAGCTCGCCATGAAAAACCTGAACCCCACCCGTATCGCCCTGGCCCTGTCGGCCTGCAGTCTGTTCGCCTTCGGTGCCGCCCAGGCCGCGCAGCAGCTGCACGACGACGACCGCGAGTTCCTGCAGAAGGCCGCCGTGTCCGGCCAGCTGGAAATCGAAGCCAGCAAGATCGCGCAGCAGCGCGGCACCCATCCCGAAGTCAAACGTTTTGCCGAGATGATGGTGCAGGACCACACCGCCGCCGACAAGGCGCTCAAGGAACTGGCCTCGCGCAAGGGCGTCGAGCTGCCGGCCGGCATCCACAAGGACGTGCAATCGAAGCTGGACGACCTGAACAAGGAAAAGGTCGGCAAGGACTTCGATGAAGAGTACGCCGACGAAATCGCCGTGAACGCCCACGAGGACGCCGTCGAGCTGTTCGAGGACGCCGCCGAGGACGCCAAGGACGCCGACGTCAAGGCCTTTGCCGCGCAGACGCTGCCCAAGCTGCAGGCCCACCTGGAGCAAGGCAAGGCGCTCGAGAAGGCCGTCGACGACCACAAGTACGACGACAACGCCAATCGCAGCGCGCCGGCCGCCGCCGGAACGTCCAACAACGCGCCCGGCGCTGGCGCCACGGCGCCCACGCAGCCGGCCATGCCGGCCAGCAACGACGGCACGCCGTCGACCAACCCGACCACGCCGGGCTCGACCTCGACCTCGCGTTGAGGCGCTGACGAGGTGACCGACGGGCCCGCCGCGGCGGGCCCGCAGTACGCCTGGATACCAACCGACAAACCTCGGTAACGCCGTACACCTGCGCTTGCAGGCATCTTGTTCACATGACCCGACTGGCCCCGATGGAGACAGCCATGTACTCGATGTTCCTGCCCGACTATGCGCTGACGCAGGCCGACCGGCCGGCCGCCCGCCCCCTGCCCGCCCGCGCTGCCGCGGCCACGCCCACGCCGGCGGCCGTCGCTGGCGCCACCCCCAGCGATATCGCCGCGATCCAGCCTGGCCTGGCCAGCACGCCCGCCTTGGGCCGCCAACCCGCCATCCGGCCGTAACTTTGGTAACGAGGTCCTCGTGGCCTCATGCCTGATCCCGCGAGACGCCGCCGCATGCCGCCACACGGAACCCCAGCGCCCAACTCTGTACGCGTATTGACCGTCAATGCCCACAAGGGCTTCACCTTCTTTCACCGCAAAATGATCCTGCACGAGTTGCGCGATGCGATCCGGTATGCGGCACCCGACGTGGTGTTCCTGCAGGAGATCGTCGGCGAACACCAGCGCCACGCCAACCGCTACACCAACTGGCCTGAGACATCGCAATACGAGTTCCTGGCCGACGAGCTGTGGCCCGAGTTCGCCTATGGCCGCAACGCCGTATACACCGAAGGCCACCATGGCAACGCGATCCTGTCGAAGTTTCCGATCCTGTCCTACGACAATCACGACGTCAGCGTCGACGGCCACGAGGCGCGCGGCATGCTGCACTGCGTGCTGAGTTGCCAGGAAAAGCCGCTGCATGCGATCTGTGTGCACCTGGGCCTGCGCGACGCGCACCGGCGCCAGCAGCTCGAGCGGCTGTGCGCCTTCATGCACGACGAGCTGCCCGACGGCGAGCCGGTGATCCTCGCCGGCGACTTCAACGACTGGCGGCGCCGCGCCGACGCGGTGCTGGGGCGTTGCGGCGCGACCGAGGTGTTCACCGCCAGCTTCGGCTCGCCGGCGCGCACCTTCCCGGCACGCTTCCCGCTACTCAGGCTGGACCGCATCTACGTGCGCAACGTGCGCGATTTCAAGCCGCTACCGATGGCCTCCAAGCCATGGATAGCCTTGTCCGACCATTTGCCCATCGCCGCGGAGGTAGCCCTATGAACAACTACGAATGGCGCAGCGGCAACCGCTTCGAGCTGCTTGAGAACGGCGAGGAATTCTTCCCGCGCGTGGTCCAGCTGATCGGCGAGGCCCAGACCGAAGTGCTGATCGAGACCTTCATCCTGTTCGATGACAAGGTCGGCCAGCAGATCCGCCAGGCGGTGATCGAGGCCGCGCAGCGCGGCGTGCAGGTCGAATTCACCGTCGACGGCTTCGGTTCCGAAGGCCTGTCCGAGGAATTCGTGCGCGGCATGACCGACGCCGGCGTCGGCTTCCACGTGTTCGATCCCCAGCCGCGCGTGCTGGGCATGCGCACCAACTGGTTCCGCCGCATGCATCGCAAGATCGTCACCATCGACGGCAAGCGCGCGCTGATCGGCGGCATCAACTATTCGGCCGATCACCTGGGCGATTTCGGCCCCGAGGCCAAGCAGGACTATTCGATGCAGATCGACGGCCCGCTGGCCGAAGACCTGCGCGATTTCGTCTGCAAGCAGCTGGCGCCGGTGCGGCGCCGCGTCCCGCGGCTGCGCCGCCGCCAATGGCCGCAATCGTCGGCCGCCGACGAAGGCACCGGCCGCCTGGTGTTCCGCGACAACGGCCAGCACCGCGACGACATCGAACGCTACTACCGGGCCGGCATCCGCAGCGCGCGCAAGGAAATCCTGATCGCCAACGCGTATTTCTTCCCGGGCCTGCGCCTGCTGCGCGAGCTCAAGCGTGCCGCGCGCCGCGGCGTCAAGGTGCGCCTGATCCTGCAGGGCGAGCCGGACATGCCGGTGGCCAAGCTGGCCGCCAGCATGCTGTACGAGTACCTGCACGACGCCGGCGTCGAGATCTACGAATACTGCCAGCGGCCGCTGCACGGCAAGGTCGCGATCGTCGACGATGCCTGGTCGACGGTGGGCTCGAGCAATCTCGATCCGCTCAGCCTGTCCTTGAACCTCGAGGCCAACGTGGTGGTCCACGACCGCCAGCTCAACAGCGATCTGCGCGCCAGCCTGGAACAACTCATCGCCCACCATTGCCAGCGCGCGCCGGCGCCTTCGCGCACCATCCGACCGTTGCGCCGGCTCTGGACCGGCGTCTTCGTCTTTCACTTCCTGCGCCGCTTTCCGGCCTGGGCGGGCTACTTTCCGGCCCATCGCCCCCGCTTGAAGAGCATCACCGCCAAGGAATTCGAGCAACCCGATATGCAGGAGTCTTCATGAGCGCGACCCGGACGTCCGAGACGGCCCCTTCCGATGACCAGCCGTCCGACCGTCCGGCCTCGGCGTCCCAGCCGCCCGCCAAGGGCTTCAAGGGCTGGATCCGCGCCCACCAGGGCGCCCTGAAAAAAGCCGCCATCGCGCTGATCATGACGGTCACCGCGGTGCTGATCATCAATCTGGCGACCCAGGTCGACTGGCCGCAGGTGCTCGAGGCGGCCCGCAAGATCCCGCCGGCCATGATCGGCCTGGGCCTGCTGATGGCCTTCGCCGGTTATGCGGTGTACGCCAGCTTCGACCTGCTGTCCAAGCGCTACGCCGGCCACGACCTGCCGGACTGGCAGGTGCTGGGCGTGACCGCGATCAGCTACTCGCTGAACCAGAACCTGGGGGTGCTGCTGGGCGGCCTGGCGGTGCGCTTCCGGCTGTACGCCAAGCTTGGGCTGGGCAATGGCACGATCAGCCGGGTGTTCCTGTTCAGCACCATCACCAACTGGCTGGCCTATTGCTGGCTGGGCGGCCTGCTGTTCATGGGCGGCTTCGTGCCGACGCCGGAAAACTGGGGCCTGGGCCAGGGCCTGCTGCGGCTGATCGGCGCGGCGATGCTGGCGGTCGCGCTGCTGTACCTGGGCCTGTGCGCGTTCAGCCGCAAGCGCGACATCCAGGTGCGCGGTCATGAGCTGCGCTTGCCGCCGTTCCGGGTCGCGCTGTTCCAGGCCGGCCTGGGCGCGGTGTCGTGGTGCCTGATGGCCGGCATCATCTTCCTGTTCCTGCCCGACGAGATCAGCTATTTCACGGTGCTGAGCATCCTGCTGTGCGCCAGCATCGCGGCGGTGGCGACCCATATCCCCGGGGGCCTGGGCACCACCGAGGCGATCTTCGTCGCCGCGCTGTCGTCGCAGGTGCCGGTGCCGACCGTGCTGGGCGCGGTGCTGATGTACCGCGCCTGCTATGCGCTGACGCCGCTGGCGATCGGCGTGGTCTCGTACCTGATCGTCGAGGCCAAGCTGGCCGGCCGCAGCGCCGAGCCGGCGGACTGACGCCAAGCCGAGGTCATGCGATGAAAGCCACCATTTCGGTCGCCGAACAGCAGGAACTGGCCCGCGCGATGGGCAAGGAAGACTGTTGCGGGCTGCGCTACGTCGACGATCGCCAGCCGGGCTACCGGCGCGAGCGCGACGGCGACGGCTTTCGTTATCTGAATACACGCGGCAAGCCGATCAGCGACGACAAGGTATTGGCGCGCATCCGCGCGCTGGCGATCCCGCCCGCCTATGAGGACGTGTGGATCTGCCCGCATGACGATGGCCACATCCAGGCCACCGGCCGCGATGCGCGCGGGCGCAAGCAGTATCGCTACCATCCCCAATGGACCGCGGTACGCGATGCCGACAAGTACGACCAGCTGCTGGCCTTCGCGCAATCGTTGCCGGCGGTGCGCCGGCGCGTTGCGCGCGACCTGCGCCGCCGCGGCCTGGATCGCGACAAGGTGCTGGCCGGCGTGGTGCAACTGCTCGAGACCACGCTGATACGCGTGGGCACGGCACGTTATGCGCGCAGCAACCGGTCCTACGGGCTGACCACGCTCAAGCGCCGTCATACCGAAGTGGCCGGCAGCCGGATCCGACTACGCTTTCGCGGCAAAAGCGGCATCGAGCACGACGTGACGATCCGCGACACGCGCATCGCCACGCTGGTCAAGCGCTGCATGGAGCTGCCGGGACAGCAGTTGTTCCATTACGTCGACGATCAGGGCCAGCCGCATCCGGTCACGTCCGACCTCGTCAACGCCTATCTGCGCGAGGCCAGCGGCATGGATTTCACCGCCAAGCACTGCCGCACCTGGGCCGGCTCGGTGCTGGCCTGCGCGGCGTTGCAGCGGCTGACGTGGACCAACGTGACCCAGGCCCGCAAGGACATCGTCGCGGTCGTCAAACAGGTCTCGCGCCGGCTCGGCAACACGCCGGCGGTGTGCCGGGCCTGTTATATCCATCCGGCCATCCTCGAGGAATTCGAACAGGGACGGCTGCCCCGCCGCGCCGCCGCGCCGGGCTCGCCGCGCGGGCTGGACGCCGACGAACGGCGGCTGATGGCCTTCCTGCAACGCTGACACCGATTGCAACAGGTGCTGCGATGCACAAGTCATTTGTGACAAAGCGCGCAACAAAGCGCCCGACCCGACATGCCGCGTTCCGGTGCACGCCCCCCCTGCCTCCCGGCCCCCAAACGGCGCACCACCCCGCCGCGCCTACTGCCACATGGGGACAGGTTTGCACCATCGTCGCGCCCGGCCCAATCTCACCCGGGCGAATCACCCTGTTCGCAAAAACCTGACTGATCGGTCGCAATTTTCCGACCGTGCAATCGGTCACTGGCCTTTACACAAAGTGGGCAAGCCGGGTTCGGGTATTCCTTAGAGTGGCCCCATCGAACCTGGAAGGCGTCGTGCCTCCGGTCCAAGCAAACAGGGACTACTACAGATGTCGGCGATACGAGTGTTGATGGTGGCGGCAGAAGCTTATCCCCTGGCCAAGACAGGGGGTCTGGGCGATGCGGTGACGGGAATGTCGATGGCCATGGGCGCGGCGGGGCTGGATGTGCAGCTGCTGATCCCGGCCTACCAGGGCGTGATCCAGAAATTGTCGCGGGCCCGGGTGGTCGCGCACCTGCCGGAACTGCCCGGCGGCCCGGCCACGCTGCTGCGCGGCCGCTGCAAGACGTCCGGCCTGACCGTGCTGGCGCTGCGCAACGACTCGCTCTATTCGCGCCACACCGGCCTTTACGTAGGCGAAGACGGCAAGGAACACGCCGACAACGCGCTGCGCTTCGCCGCGCTGGCACATGCCGCCAGCCGTATCGCGCAAGGCCTGCCGGATCTCGAGCGCCCGCAGGTCGTGCATGCGCACGACTGGCACGCCGCGCTGGCGCCGCTGCTGATGAAGGCGGCCGGCATCAAGGACGTCGCCAGCGTGCTGACGATCCACAACCTGGCCTTCCAGGGCCTGTACGACATGCAGTGGGCCGACAAGATCGCGCTGCCGCAAGCCTACCGCGGCGAAGACCATGCGCAGGCCTGGGGCCGCATCAACTTCATGAAGGCCGGCATCATCCACGCCGACCGTGTCACCACGGTCAGCCACCACTATGCCCGCGAGATCCTGACGCCCGAGTTCGGCTGCGGCCTGGACCCGGTGCTGGCCGCGCGCGGCCCGGCGCTGATGGCGATCGCCAACGGCATCGACAGCCACGAATGGGATCCTTCGCACGACCCGGCGCTGGGCGCCTGGCGTTACAGCGCCCGCGACGTGCGGCCCAAGGCCCACTGCAAGGCCGCGCTGCAGAAGGAGTTCGGCCTGCCGGTGCTGCCCGACAGCCCGATCCTGGCGATGGGCAGCCGCCTGACCCATCAGAAGATGGCCGACGTCGCCGTCGAGGCCCTGCCGCTGGCCTTGCAGGCCGATCCCGACCTGCAGGTCATCGCGATCGGTCGCGGCGACGCCGCGATGGAGCAATCGCTGGCTGCGCTGGCCGAGCGTTTTCCGGGCCGCTGCGCGGTGCGTATCGGTTTTGATGAAACCACCGCGCATCGGCTGCATGCCGGCGCCGACATGCTGCTGCACGGCAGCCGCTTCGAGCCCTTCGGCCTGACGCCGGTCTACGCGATGCGCTACGGCACCGTGCCGGTCGGCTCGCGCGTGGGCGGCATGGTCGATACCATCCGCGACGCTGGCGACCAGGCGCCGGACGAGGCGATGCGTTCGGCCACCGGGGTGCTGTTCGATGGCGACAAAGCCACGGCGATGGCGGGGGCGATCGCCCGCGCCTTGCGCCTGTACCGCCAGAAACCGCTGTGGCGCGCGATGCAGCGCAATGGCATGACCGCCGACTTCGGCTGGCAACAGGCCGTGCTGCCCTACGCCGACCTGTTCGCCAATCTGGCCGCGGCACTGCCGCAGCCGCAGCCGGCGCCGGTCGAATTTGCGGTACAGCCGGCGCTCACGCGACCGGCCGCCGCCCGTCCGGCACCGGCACGTCAACCAGCCACGGCCGGCGGCATGCTGCCCGCCGCGGCATGAAGCGGGCTGAACCATGGCAGCGAAACGTCGTGGCAAGTCCGAACGCAGCGCACCGTCGCTGACCGCGGGGGCCGCCCCCGCGTTGTTGCATCTGCAGGTTGGCGACGTCGGCCGGCCCGGCAGCCGTGCCGACGATTGGCGCGCGGTCTGCGAGCTGGCCGTGCGCATGGGCGTCAACGGCCTGTTGCTCGAACCCTTGTGGCAGCGCGCCGGTGACGCGCGCGGCGGCGCCGGGCCGCAGGACGGCAGCGGCGACGCCGCGCCGGCCGATGCCGATACCGCCAGCAACGTGCTGGGCGGCGGGCCGATGACCGAGCTGCTGGGCCAGCTGGCGCAGCAGGCGCGCGAGCATGGCCTGGTGCTGTTGATGGAGGTCGTGCTCGACCGCGCCGCCAGCGAGGCCGCGCCCGGCACCGCCGATCCCGCCTGGCTGCTGGCGCCGCAGGACGATCCGGCGCGAGACCCGCGGCTGTCGCCGGCCCATGCGCAGGTGCTGCCGGTACGTACCGACGACCCGCCTGCGGCCTATCTGCAAGCCTGGCAACAGCGCTTGACGAGCTGGCTCGATGCCGGCGTCGCCGGCTTCTGTTTCGACGCGCCGCAACGCCTGCGCAGCCCCGACTGGGCGCGCCTGATCGGCGCGCTGCGCGAGCATGCCGCGTCGGCGCGCGCCTACGCATGGACCCACGGCCTGTCGCCGGAACAACTGGCGCCGCTGCAAGGCGCCGGCTTCGATGCGGTGTTCTCGTCGCTGCCGTGGTGGGATTACCGTGCCGACTGGTTCCTGCAGGAGGATCATCGGCTGCGCGCGATCGCGCCGGTGATCGCACCGGTCGGCCTGCCCGGCAGCCCGCCGCACGCCGACCGCCGCGCGCTGTGGGCCGCTGCGCTGTCGGGCGACGGCATGCTGCTGCCGGCCCGCACCCAGCTGCCGCCCGGCGACATCGCCGCAGCGCTCGACTACCAGCGCCGCTGCGGCGTGCGCTCGGTGTTGCACGCGGTCGCGGGCGGCGCTGGCCACGCGACCGCGCTGGTG